>CP146203.1:2566939-2887807 GCA_039995105.1 Jonesiaceae bacterium BS-20 | reverse complement strand
CCGGTTGATTGAAATTGTCATGGCATTCCCGGAGTTCCTGATCGCGTTGCTGGTGGTAGCGATTGTGGGTAAGGGTGGCGGTGCGGTTGCGCTTGGCGTGACTATCTCAATCATCCCCGCATACATGCGGCTGGCGCGGGTCACGGCCCAGCAGCTCAAGCTTGCCGGCCCCCTAGATTCCGCCAAGATGGCCGGGGTGGGTCCGTGGCGCGGCACTATCAGCCACGTGGTTCCGGGCGTCTTTGCCTCGCTCACGGCGCTTGCCATCGTGGGCTTTGGGTCAGCGATTGTCTCCGCGGCTGGTTTGAGTTTCCTCGGGTTGGGCGTTCCACCGCCCACCCCGGAGTGGGGTCTCATGATGTCCGAGGGCAAGAACCAACTGCATAACGCCTGGTGGATTACGTTCTTCCCGGGCCTAGCCTTGGCCGCAACGGTCATAGCCATCACCACGCTCGCCCGTCCCCTGCAACGCCGACTAGAGGAGGGGGCATGACCACCCCGTTGATCACCGTTGCCAATCTCAACATTGCCATTGGCGCAAACCAGATTGTGCAGGACCTGAGCTTTGAACTTGCGCCCGGCCAGTGCGTTGCATTGGTGGGAGAGTCCGGAGCCGGCAAATCAATGACCGGACGGGCCCTGATGGGGTTGCTGCCGAGCGCCGCCACGAGTTCCGCGCAGAGTTTTACGCTCTTTGGTCAGGATTTTTATGCTGCCGATGCCTCAGGCTGTAGGGGTGGTCCCGTTGCTGAGCGTAGGTGGCGGGCAATACGCGGGGCGAACATTGGGCTGGTGAGCCAGGACGCGCTGGTCTCAATGGACCCGCTGCGCCGCGTTGGCCAGGAGGTTGGCGAGCCGCTCGTGATTCATGCCCCGGAACTGAACCGTGGGGCCCGCAAACAGCGCGTCCACGAACTCCTGAGCCGGGTGGCCATTCCCATACCATCCGAGCGTGCGCGCCAATATCCGCATGAACTTTCCGGTGGTTTGCGCCAGCGTGCCCTGATCGCAGCGGGTTTGGCCGCTCAACCGCAGGTTCTGATTGCCGATGAGCCCACCACGGCCCTTGATGCCACCGTGGCTGCTCAGGTGCTGGACCTGCTTGGGGAGATCAAACGTGACGGAACCGCCTTGGTCTTGATCAGTCACGACCTCTTGGCCGTGAGCCAGCTGGCTGACTACGTGCTGGTCATGAAGGATGGCCGGGTCGTTGAGCAGGGGGCCATGGATCAGGTGCTAGGCAACCCGCAACAGCCATACACCCGTGAGCTTGTGGCAGCGGTTCCCGACGGAACACCACTGGTTGGTGCTGTCACAGATGACTCAGTTCCCGATGCCTCATTCGGCTGCCAAGCACCACCGAGCAACGTTGTCTTGCAGGCTTCGAGCCTGCGCAAGGTTTATCGCATGCCCGGTGGGCAGCAGCTGATCGCGGTCGCAGACACTGATCTGAGCCTGCAAAAGGGGCAGACACTGGGATTGGTTGGGGAATCCGGTTCCGGAAAGTCGACCATCGCCAAGATGCTGCTGGCGCTTGAAACTCCAGATGCAGGCCGGGTGTTGTTGCACGGGGAACCCTGGAACGATGGATCTGTGACCGAGTCCCAACGGCGCGGTAGGCGTTGGCGGATGCAGCTCATTCCGCAGGATGCCTACTCGGCCATGAACCACCGCTGGACGGTGGCCAAGGTTATTGGTGAATTCCTCGATGCGCGGCAGCGGTTGCACAACCAGCCGGCATTATCCAAGGACCAGAGCCGGGACAGGGCGGCCGAGTTGCTAGCTCAGGTTGGGCTGGAACCCGAGTACCTGACTCGCAAGCCGGGGCAGCTTTCTGGTGGGCAGCGTCAGCGTGTGGCGATCGCGCGTGCGCTGGCAATGGACCCGGAAGTGCTCATCTGCGATGAACCGGTTTCGGCGCTCGATGTGACCGTCCAAGACCAGGTGGTCAGGTTGCTAGCCCGGTTGCAAAAGGATTTGGGGCTGGCCATGGTGTTCATTAGCCATGACCTCGCGGTGGTGCGGCAGTTGGCCCACCACATCATGGTCCTCAAAGACGGCGAAGTAGTTGAGGCGGGAACGGCAGATCAAATCTATGAGCAGCCAGCACACCCGTATACCAAGCAGTTACTCGCCGCCAGGTCGTAACCGCTAGGTTCTTGCGGTTGTGGTCAAAGCTCCGCGGTGACAGGCTGAAAGTACGATGTGCCGTCCAAATAAGGAGCGATGCAATGTACGATTCAGATTTCCCAGCCCGTCCCCGCTTTGGTGATGGAGACCCGGACTGGCCGGATGCTCCGGAGTCCCCAACTTCCCCGGAGCCGCCGGTGATTCCTGGCGCCCCTAGGATCCCCGAGACCCCGTGGAGCCCGGGCGCACCGACTCCGGCAACCGAGCCAATCCCTAAGCGGTATGAGCCGGACCCGGATCCCGAACAGCCTTTTGAGGTGGGATGAGATTGCCGGGTTTAAACCAAAGCGCTAGTTTATAAACATGACTATTGCACCTGATACCAAAGATTGGACCTGGGTAACCTCAAAGGTCTGTATGCAGTGTGGGTTTGATCCTAGCCAAATTGGTCTGACGCAACTGCCCGGTGCGATCCGGCAACAGGTGAAAATTTGGGACGATGTTCTGTCCGGTCCCGCGGTAAAACAGCGCCCGGATAGCGCCACTTGGTCACCCCTTGAATACGGGGCCCACGTGCGTGACGTGCTGATCATTATGCATCAGCGGCTGAACCTCATGCTCACTCAAGACAACCCCGACCTGCCAAGTTGGGACCAGAATCAAGCGGCCCGCGATGGTCGTTATGATCTGCTCAACCCGGCGCTTGTAGCCGATGAGATCGATATTGAAGCTCAGATGCTCGCTAACGGGTACAAGCAGGTAACCGATGCTCAGTCGCAGCGACCCGGCCGGCGTACCGATGGGTCGGAATTCACCATCTTCACCTTGGGGCTGTACCTACTGCACGATCTCGCTCACCATGCCTGGGATGTCAGCACCGCGGAAGGGCAAACGGGTACTAACTGACCCGGAACTCGCCCTTGCGGACAATGTATCGGTCAGCGGGGCCAAGGTAGCCGTTGGAATCGGGTGACAACACGGCATGGATCTACTCCTATTGAGGCAGTAGGCGTTCTTTTAGGGCGTTCACGTGCCGGTGAATATCGGCGCAGACTAACTCCATGCGCTCGCGGCCTTCGATTCCCCGGAGGCTGGGCTCATCGGTTTCCCAACGTTCAATGGTGACGCCGTCAATCTGCGGAACTCGGGCTTCGGTGCCCAAGACAACTACGAGGCTGGCGGAGCGCATGTCTGCCTCGGTCAGGAGACGTGGAACCTGTTGGCTAATGTCAACGCCCTGTTCCTGGAGAACCTCGGCGGCCAAGGTGTTGATGGAATCGGCGGGATTTGTGCCAGCGGAAGACACCTCAATGGCAGCGCCGGCCTCGAGCGCCATGTACCCGGCGGCAACTTGAGACTTGCCGCCGTTGCGGGAACATACAAAGAGAACCGAAGGTGCCTGAATAGAGGAACTGGCGTCATTAGTCATGCTAAAAGTCTGGCACAAGAAATCCCGCACCGGGCAGATGCTACTGACCGGTGCGGGATTCGGAACAAGATTTAACTTAGCTGTGATTCCAAAAGGCGCATGTCTTGGCGGATCTCAGATAGGAGATCGAAGGCAAGGCCAGCTTGCGGGATCTCATCCAGAACATACGTAGCCTCGGCAATTGCTGCCTGGAGCGCGGTAATTGCGTCCTGGATGTCTTCGCGTGCCTGGTCAGCCAAATAGGTGGTGGCTTTTTGGGCACTCTTGATCGCGGTAATGGCCTCGGTGGAGGCAGCTATTGCGGAATCAACCGCGTGCAGAACTGCGGCCCGGTGGGGGGTGCTGAGGGTGGAAGCGAATCCAGTTCGGTTGGCGTTGCCATCTAACTGGTGTGCAAACGCTTTGGCATGGTTCAGTCCACTGGGTGCGGTGTCTGGGGAGGCGAGCGCGGCAGTAGGAGCGAGCGGGATGGTGATCGCTAGTACTGAGGCGGCGGCTAGACGAGTCGTCTTTGACTTCATATAACGATTATGTAACGAGAAACGAAAAAATGCACGTCCAAAGTCTCGTTTCGGTATCGTCAAACGCTAAACCTTCACATTTTGGCAACAGATCACATGAATTTCACCCGCTTGCCCCCTCTTTTGTCACCGACGCGTGTCGCTGCTCGGACACCTTACGTGTCTGGTGGGTCGGCTACGGTTACCTCATGCGGATTCTTCACACCTCTGATTGGCACCTTGGCCGGACCCTGCACGGGGTTGACTTACTGGCGGACCAAGCAGCCTATTTGGATCACCTAACTCAAGTAGTTCAGTCGGAGCGTGTGGATGCGGTGCTGGTATCCGGGGATGTATACGACCGAGCGATTCCTCCCGTAGATGCCGTCGAGCTGCTTTCGAGTGCACTGGCAAGGTTGGCCGAGCAAACCCGGGTCATTCTCACGCCGGGAAATCATGACTCCGCTACCAGGCTTGGATTTGGTGCCGCCCTCATGACGGGAAAGGTCTCGGTGCGTGCCAAGATCGCTCAGGTTGGGCAACCGGTCGAGTTTCAAAGTGATTCGGGTGAGCGCGCACTTATCTACGCACTACCATTTCTAGATCCAGACGCGGCCCGCAGTGAGTTGAGTGGGCCGGATGCTCCACTTGCTCGCAGTCATGAGGCGGTAATGGGAGCCGCCATGGAACGAGTACGTGCAGATCTGACCGCTCGGGGAGGGGAACGACCGGCCGCACTTGTCATGGCCCACGCATTTGTTGTGGGCGGGCAGCCAAGTGAGTCGGAACGCGACATCAAGATCGGTGGGGTGGACAGCGTTCCCGCTGGACTGTTTAAGGATCTGGATTACGCAGCCCTAGGCCACCTACACGGCCCGCAATCTGTGGGAGCGGGGCAGGGCGTGGTGGCACGGTATTCCGGGTCACCGCTTGCGTACTCGTTCTCCGAGATGCACCACAAGAAGTCCACGGTCCTGTTGGATGTTGGCCCAGGCGGTCTAGTGAAGGACCCGGAGCTCATCGCGGCGCCTCGCTCACGGAGACTGAGCGAGGTCAGTGGAAAACTTGAAGAACTTCTTGGCGCCAAGGGGCAGCCGTTTGTCGATGATTGGTTGCGGGTCTTTGTCACCGACCCACAGCGACCCCAAGAAATGAACTCGAGGCTCAAGGCCCGCTTCCCACACGCACTAGTTATGCAACACCGCCCCGCTGAGGGCGCCACTCGGGTGCGGGAATCCATCACGGTGACCCCGGCCAGCAACCCGGTTGAAGTGGGCACCTCCTTTGTTGCTGAGGTGACGGGTCATCCGGCCACCAAATCTGAGCAGGACGTGTTGGTTCAAGCCTTTGACCGTGCCAAGCGCGCTGAGCGGAGCAAATAACATGCAGATTCACTTCCTTGAGCTCAGTGCCATCGGTCCCTTTGCGGGCACCCATGCAATTGATTTTGAGTCCCTAAGTGCGGCGGGCATATTCCTGTTGGAAGGGCCCACGGGTGCTGGAAAGTCCACGTTGATCGACGCAATTGTGTTTGGTCTGTACGGGCAGGTCGCCGGGGGTGCCTCAAGCAACGACCGGATTAGGTCTGGGCTGGTTGACGGTAATACCGAGTCCTACGTGGACCTAGTCTTTGAAACTGCAAGCGGGATTTACCGCGTGCGGCGCACACCCCAGTTCATGCGAGCCAAGAAGCGTGGCACGGGACTGACTAGAACCCAGGCACAGGTCAGGCTGTGGCAGCTATCGGTTGCAGACCTCGAACGCATCAAGGCTGCTGGTAGTGACGGCATACAGAACCTGGTGGTGGGCGAATTCAAGTCCGAGCGCATGGATGAGGCCGGGCTGGAGATCACGCGGGCAATTGGATTGGACCGCGCCCAGTTCGTTCAGACCATTGTGCTGCCGCAGGGCGAGTTCGCTAATTTCCTCAAAGCCAAACCTGAAGAACGCCGGGACCTGCTGCAAAAGGTTTTTGGCACCGAGATTTATCAGCGGGTGCAAGATGAGCTGGCAGCCATGCGCCGGGAGGTTAAGGGGCAAACGGACGCGGCAAACGCGGAGTTAGACCGGGCTAAGACCGGTTTTGTTACCGCTGCCGGTCTGGAAGAGGAACAAGCTGCGGAGTTCGAGGCCACCCACCCTGAAGAACTCTTAGATGCTGTTGGAAAGGTCCTTGCGGACCTTGACCTTGTTGGCCGGGACACGGCAGAGCGGAGCGCCACCACACAACAGGCAGCGGACAAGGCCAAACAAGAGCTGGACAAGGGGCAGGCCCAGCTCAAGGCGGATCAGCGCCGCACCGCACTGCAGGGAGAACAGGCCAAATTAGTTGAGCAAATGCCCGGGATAGACCGGTCGCGCATGGAACTAGCGGCAGCGGCGAAGGCCGCCATTGTGACACCGGCTGTTGAGGTAGCCGACAGTGCCCGCAAGGTAACTGACCTAGCCGCCGCGGCGCTCGAGCGGGCAACCGAAGCAACGGTTCCCATTTTGGGGCTGGATCAAACCGGTGATGAGGCCACTTTGCGTAAGTCCGCCGGCGCACACCTGCGGTCCTTGGGGCAGCAACGAGGACGCCTAGATCAACTCCTTGACCTTGAACGGAGCCTCCCAAGCAGGGAGAAGGCCAACACTAAACTTGAAAGCGCCCTGACCGCGGACCGCACAGAACTGGCCAAACTCGAGGCCCTACTTGAAAAACGGCCCGCGGGGTTACGTGAACTTCAGGATATTGTGGCCGGCCTGACCACAACCGCGGGACGGTCCCAAAATGATCAACATGCGGTTGAGCGAGCCCAAGAGCGCCTCGATTCCTGCGCCGCGGCAATCAAAACCAAGAAGGCACTGACAACCGCGCAGACCTCGTTACAACTGGCCAACACCGCCGCCACCCAGGCCATCACGTATGAGGCGCAACTGCGCACGGCACGGGTTTCTGAAATCGCTGGCGAACTGGGCCAGAGCCTAGAACAAGGGTGCCCGTGCCCGGTCTGTGGGGCAACAGAACACCCGCAGCCAGCCAAACTGGGTGAGGATGCCGTTAGCGTTGAGCAGATTGAGGCAGCTGAGGTTGAGCGGAAACAGGCGGAAGAAACCGTAGGAACCTGGCAGAACAAGGTCACCCAGCTGGCCGAGCGGCTAGCGGCTCAAGAGATTGCCGGTTTGACCATCGAGGCTGCTCAAACGGCGCTCGCAGAAGCGAAGCTTGCTGCAGCCCAATCAGGCCAGGCCCAAAAAGACCTCGCGCCCGCTACCTTGGCAGTCACGGAGTTTGAATACCAAACCCAGATGGTTAAGGACCAAGCGGCTGACTTGCACACCGGGATTGCGACCCAAGAAGTCACCTTGGACCTGAACACCAAATCAGTTGCCGGGGACCGCAAGAAGATTACGGATGAGTTAGAAACGAACACGTCATTTGCGCAGGTGACGTCTATTGGTCAGCTGGCGCAGGGACTTGAGAACCAAGAGGTGCTCCTTGAGAATCTCTTGAAGGCCTTGACAGATCTGGAAAGTGCCCGCAGCCAAGTGGCAGAACAATCCGAGCGGCTAGCCAAGATACTGCAGGAGCAAGGCTTTGAAACCGCTCAGCAAGCCCAAGAGGTTGCCCTCACCAAGTCCGAATCCGAGAGGCTAACCACCCTCATCAGAACCTATGAAGCCGATGTCACCAGGGTGCAAACGGAACTGGCCAGCCCCGAGCTCCAAGACCTACCATCTCAGATAACCGTGGTCCTAGAGGGGTTGGAACAGCTGTCTCTTTTGGCAGTGGAAGAGGCCCGCACGGCGGGGGCAGCCGCGACAACCGCAACCAACCGGGCTACCGCGGCGGCCCAAGCCCAGCGAGTGCTAGACACCTGCCTGACCAAGATCGCCAAGGTCTTAGCCGAGTCTGCCCCGGTGATCCGCATGGCAGATATTGCGGCTGGGCAATCGAGTGACAACGCCAAGCGCCTCACCTTGCAAACCTTTGTCCTGCTCAAACGCTTTGAGGACGTCATTGTCATGGCCAATGAGCGCTTGGTGAGTATCTCGGATGGTCGCTATGAACTCGAGCGTTCTGATGACCGAGAAACCGGGGGCGGAAACCGCCTGGGTCTAGCCCTCAAAATCATTGACCACGACCTGGATGAGCCGCGGGATCCCAAGACCCTGTCCGGTGGAGAGACCTTCTACGTGTCTTTGTGCCTGGCGTTAGGTCTTGCTGATGTAGTCACCGCGGAAACCGGTGGAGTTGAACTGGGGACCTTATTCATTGATGAGGGCTTTGGCACCTTGGATCCGGGAGTCCTTGAGTCTGTGCTGCAGGTCCTGGCAACCCTACGCAGCGGCGGCCGCACCGTGGGCGTTGTCTCCCACGTCGAGGCCCTCAAACAAACCATTTTGGATGGCATCTCCGTACGCCACCTGCCCGCAGGAGGCAGCACGCTTACCCTCCGGGCATGATCGCTCATACGGACAGCGGCCGCTAACTACTGAATTATCGGTGTTAGCGGCCGCTGTTCATGTGGTTCAAACTCATTATTTAGCTCAGAACTGACGGCTGCGCCACATGTTGTTGAGCTCGGACTGGTAGTAGAAGGTGTGACCACCAATAATGATTCCCAAGAGCAGACCAAGGCCACCCGAGCAGGTTTCAAAACGACCGCTAAGTCCCTGTGCGGTGCGAATGCGCGTCCCCGAGTTCCAGACTGAAATGAGGTTGGCAATCGGAACGATCTGCGCAACCGTTGCTAGACCTGGCTCAACTTCAATGCGGCGGTCAAAATCAGCCAGTTCGCGGTTGATGCTGTAGTACCAGTAGAGGTAGTAGATTCCAAAGGTCAGGCCACTGAAGAGCCACACCAAGAATGGGTTGCGAATCTTGCCGCTGGGACCAAAATTGCCCTGCGGTTGCTGTTGCTGGGCGCCGCTTGGGAAGGTTGGAACCATGCCCTGCTGGGCAGGAAACTGAGGCGCACCCTGTTGGGGAGCGCTGTATTGCGGTGCGCCGTACGGTACACCTTGCTGAGGGGCACCGTATTGGGGAGTTCCGCCAATTGGGTTTGGTTGCGGTGGGGTTGCGTTGCCGTAACCGTTGTCCGGGGTGTTAGTCATACTGCAAAGAGTAACTGGTGATTGCCAAAGTTTGTGTTGTTCTCACATAATAAACAACTGTAAATTCTCGATGCCTGTGGTGCGGTCATTCCAGCAGGGCACAGCGCCGGCGAGTTCAGAGTAGCTTTGTCATCTCGATCAGAGTCTTTGAGAGGTTGAGTTCATACGCACTGGTATTGCCGGTTCGCGCATAGCCCCTAAGTTCGTAGTACCGCTGTGCGCGCAGGTTGTCTTCATGAACTTCAAGAGTTAGTTGTGGGCTCCTGGCGCGTGCGCCACGTTCCCTCCACTCTGCCTCGGTCAACGTCAGTGCATGCTCGTGTGTTTCACCAAAGGCAATGGGCGTATCCCGGATCATCTCTAGCCGCAGGTCCCGGACTCGTTGCCAGTCTTCTTCGGTTGTCTGTCGGATTATGAATTCTTGGGATTTCATTTGGGAATTCTATGTCATGAGGGGATCCGGTGCTTGTTCTTGGAACCTAGTGGATAACCGCGTGCCGGTGTCTGGTTCCTCTGGCAAAGTTGTTCCTCAAGGCGAGTGAGCGAGGTAGCAGTGACGGAACCGGTGACTAAGGCAATGAGCACTACACAGCGATGGTTGCTGCCAGTTAGGGCACCGTTCTTGACGGCCCTTGCTGCAATTGCGGCCATGATTGTTGTGGTTCTGCCCCACCTCAATATCTTGGGTGGGGGAATAGTTCCGGTGCTTCAGGCACTTACACCGGTAGTTTGCTTAGCTGGTCTGGCCTTGGGGCTGGGCTTGATGATGTTCCAACGCACACGGCTTCCGGGGCTTATTGTGCTGGTCGGTGCTTTGCTGGGTGGGTTGCCATCAATGGTGCCCGGCGCTTCCACCGCTGATGTGCAGGCAGACCGGCTGACTGTCTTGAGCGTGAACGTTCAGGTTGGAAATGCAAGTGTTTCGGAGCTCACCGACCTCATCTTGCGGCAGAAAACGGATGTGGTTGTGCTCATTGAGGCGGATGAGAATTTGATTTCAGAAGTACTCTCCCCTGAGGTCTTCAAGGATTTGCCCTTCCGGTCCAGAACCGTCACCACTGGGGGTGCCTCTGGATCCGTCATCCTGTCAAAGTACGCGCTTGTTGAAGAGGGGGACATCCCTGTTCCCGCCAGCGCAGTGGCTTTTGATCAGCCCGTAGTCAGAGTCACCCACCCGCAATTAGGTGAGTTTAGGGTCGCCGCAATCCACCCGTTTCCGCCGGTAGCAGGGGCCGCGGATTGGAAAGAAGGGTTGGGTGCGATCAGGGACTGGCAGAACACCCACACGGATCTGCCGTTGATCATGGCCGGAGATTTTAATGCCAGCTATGCCCACCCAGTTTTTAGACAGGTAGCCAAGGACCTGGTGAATACGGCATCGGCAAATGGACGTATTGCTGTTCCCACCTGGCCGGCAACCGGTCGGGTGCCAGCATTTACGTCGATAGACCACGTGCTGGTTCGAGGGTTTAATCCAATGGAGTGGGAGCGAGTATCTGTCACGGGCACCGACCACTACGGAATTCTTGCGACGGTTACCCAGTAATGACGGTAGCCCCGGCCTAGGTGCTTGGGCACAAGACGGGGGCTACCGCGAGGACATGTCGCAGTGTTAAGCGGACACGAGTTCGTTGTTCAAGACACCATCGCGCATTGCGTAGACGGCGTCACAACGGGATACAAACTCGGTGTCGTGGGTAACCATGACTGTTGCGACCGCTAGGTCATTTGTCACCTGAGCGAGTAGCTCAACAATTGCCGCCGAACTTGCTTCATCGAGAGCCGCGGTGGGCTCATCAGCCAAGATAACGCTCGGGTTGCTCATGAGGGCCCGGGCGACGTTGACGCGCTGGCGCTGCCCTCCCGAGAGCTGGTGGGGCCGGCGGTCAGACAAGTGACCTACCCCTACCAGGTCCAGCAGTTCCTGGGCGGTGGCCCTGCGTTCCTTTTTAGAGCCTCCCTTGAGCTCACCACGCACGTGCGAGGTCACCAGTAGCTGCTCAAGCGAGGTCAACGATCCAAACAGGTTGGGCTGCTGGAAGACCACGCCTACCTCGTGGCGGCGGATCTTTGCCCGCTCGGACTCGGTGAGCTGCCAAACGTCTTGGCCACCCAAAAGGATTGCGCCCTTTGTGGGTTTGGTGAGCATGGCTGAAACGGACAGCAAGGTGGACTTGCCAGAACCGGATGGGCCAACGATTGCGGTCATCGTGCCGGACTGGGCGGAGAAGTTCACCCGATCCATGGCCTTGAGGATGCTGTCACCGTCCGGGTATTCGACGGTTAATTGCTTAATTTCGAGAGCCGGTGTGAGTGCGGGGGATGAAACTGTGGCACGAGTTGTCATGATGACCTCCAAAAGATTAGCGAGTGTGGGGAGAATGGGGGCGGGAGTGTTAGGTGGCCATGCGAGAGGATGAGTTCCCACGGGCCCCTAACTGCTGCCTGCTCCTAATTTCCACCCAGCGCGATGAGTGGATTGATTCGGGTTGCCCCGCGTACTGCGGCAACCGAAGCGGCCATACCAAGGACCATGACGCCAAGAACCGGGATGGCAAATGTACCGGCGGTGATCAAGAATGGGGCAACCTGCTGGGCTCCAAAGCCTGCGAATAGTCCGATCAAACCGCCCACCAGCGTTCCCGCGACCAGGGCGACTGCTGCCTGCACCAGTGAATCGAAAACAACGTAGCGGTTGGCTGCGCCCAATGCCTTCAGAACCGCAATGTCGCGGGTGCGCTGTACGGTCCACACCGCAAGGAACGCGGCAATGACTAGGGCAGAGATGCCATACAGGAATGCCTGCATCATCATGAGCGAGCCATTCTCTGAGGAGTAGGAGCTCAACGCCGCAAAGCTCTGCTTAGGGGTCAGCGCGGTAGTGCCCGTTTCGCTTGCTAGCGCGGTGATTTGGTCTTGGTCAGCGGTCTTATCCAGCACCGTCAAGACCGTTCCTACCGTGGTATCAGGGGTGTGGGTTAGCGCCTGCCAGTCTTCTAGTCCCATCCACATGACCGGCATGTGTGAGTACCAAGCCTCGGGAGTCAACCCGCTCACCGTGAAGGTTTGACCGTTTAGCTTCACTGAGTTGTCGGGGGTTAGTTGACCGTCGCTCTCGAGGACACCCAACGCTTGCGCAGTGGTGGCATCAACAAAAACCTGGCCCTTAGCCAAACTGGCGGTCGTACCGGCCAGCTCAGGTGCTACTTGGGAGCCAAATACGGTCACGTTAGCAACGTTGGAGGCCTCAGCGCGCGCTTGGCTGATACCAAGCGGCTGAACTGCGCCCCCTAATTTTTCTTGCCAGGTCGCTTGCTGCGCAGGAGAAATGGCAGACTCCGTAAACGACGGCTTGGCGTCCTTGGGGGTGTTAAACACGACCGACTTGGCCGCCAGGTCGGCGACGGCGGACGTGGATTGGTTGCCCAACCCAGCGGTGAGGCCGGAAAGCAGCACCAGCAGCATCGTAATTAAACCAATGACGGTTGCCATCAACGCAAAGCGTCCCTTGGCGAATCTAATGTCACGCAAACCTAGAAACATGTGAAAACTACCCTTCGTAAGCTGTCTCCTATCAGTCTGGCCGCGGATGGCCCCAAAAGAATCGGTGGACCGGTTGATCCTGACGCTGCAAAGGCTGATTCCAAAATCAACCGTTTGGTTGATGCCTACCCCCGAGTACAGCGGTACCCTAGGAGCACTTTGGTGGGAGAAAACTTGACTGATCAGATGCGAGGAAGTTCGCTGTTACGCAGCATGCGGGTAATCCTGCATGTCTCCTTTGCAACACTTTTGCTGGTCGCTTTGGTCCGGTCCACCATGGGAGTCTCTCCCGTAAAGAACATGCACGTTGGCATGATTTTGGTCTTTGGCGTACTTCTGGGCCTGGTGTACTTTGCCGGCACGTTCATTGAGAAAAGGCGCTCGGACCGGGGAGACAAAGTAGCACCCACGCTCGCCCGCTGGTGGTTGGCAGGCGTCACCCTCCTATGGTTGGCACTGCTGGTGGGAAACGCGGAGTTCTCTTGGTTGGCATTCCCACTCTTCTTTGTGCACTTCACGGTCCTGCCTGCTGCCTGGGGTGCGTTGACAACAATTACCATGACCGTTGCCGTGGTCGCCGTGCAGTTGACGCAGTCTTCCTCGCCCCAGGCCGCAATGATTCTGGGCCCCTTCTTTGGAATCGCCTTTGCCTGGGCCTTTACCTGGGTGTACCGGGAACTCCTAGCGGACCTGACTAGGCAACGCACCCTCGTGGATGAACTGCGTCAAACCCGTCAGGACTTGGCAGTCTCTCAGCATGAGGCGGGGGTCATTGCAGAACGCGAACGTATGGCACGGGAAATCCATGACACCCTTGCGCAGGGGCTCTCCTCAATCATTTTGGTCTCCCGGGCGGCCCGTACGGCGCTCGCGGCCGGGGACACTCAGCTAGCTGAGCAGCGTCTTGAAGTGGTTGAACATGCGGCGAGCGAAAACCTGACCCAGGCTCGCGATTTTGTGCGAGCAGTCACGAGCGAGCCGGCTCATCAGGGCCAGGATTCCAGCACCGTGCTTGGCGCCAACTTGGAAAAATTGTGCGCCCGGATCCAAGACCAGATGCGGGCGGCGGGTGCGGATGCAACCGCTACTTTTGTCTCCGATGGCGACCCGCGCCCTCTGCCGAGCGCGGTTGCGCTCGGGCTCATGAGGGTGGCTCAGACCCTGCTGGGCAATGTGGCCGCTCACTCCGGCGCCTTGACCTGCGTGGTCACCCTGACCAGTTTTCCGGATGCGGTCAGCCTCGACGTCTACGACAGCGGGCGCGGGTTTACCCCGGACACAGCACTACTCAGCACACCACCGACTATCCGTAGTGATGGGAGCGGCTACGGCCTACGCAGCGCCACCCAACGAGTCAACGCTTTGGGCGGCACAATTGAGATTGCCTCGCAGTCTGATGCTTCCCAGCCCGATCACGGAACGCTCGTGTCGGTCCTCATCCCGCTCGGTGAAAATAACCTCAACTCTGATTCTTGATTGGAAGTGCCATGACTTTGAACGCGGACGAGTCTGCAGCTCCTGCAGTAACCGTGCTGCTGGTCGACGACCACCCCGTGGTGCGGGCGGGCCTACGGGCCATGCTCACGGACGATCGTGGCGTTGAGGTCGTAGCTGAAGCCAGCGACGGAACCGAGGCACTGGCGCTGCTTAAGCAATGGAAAACCACCGGTGAGAGCGTGGACCTGGTGCTCATGGATTTACAGATGGGGCCGGGGATGGACGGCGTCACTGCAATCAAGGAAATGCGCGCGGCCGGGGAGGAAACACCCGTTCTGGTGTTGACCACCTACGACTCGGATGCGGACATCATTGCTGCGATGAGTGCCGGAGCCAGCGGATACATGCTTAAGGATGCTCCTCCCGCCGATATCAAGGCGGCCGTGCGCGCCGCGGCCACCGGGGCCAGCGCCCTTTCTCCGCAGATCGCGGCCAGGCTGGTGCAGCGTATTCAAAGTCCGGCGCCGCAACTCAGCGCCCGAGAACTTGAGATCCTAGAACTGCTGGCCCAAGGCAAATCCAACAAGGAATTGGCTGCCCAGCTGTTTATTTCGCAAGCCACCATCAAGACCCACCTGGTCCATATTTTTGACAAGTTGGGGGCGGAAAACCGCACTGCGGCGATTGCCATTGCAATTGAGCAGCGGATCATCCGACGCTAGGTCAGATCAACGTCACCAAATTGGCAAGCCTGAGGTCAGGATTTATCCCGCCAAAATGTGTGGAATACGGGTAGATTTAGCCCATTGACCTGTAACAAATTTGGTCCAGTAACAAACGAGGTAAAAATGGCTCAGCAACAACCCAAGGTGGCACGCAGCCGCGAACAGTGGTCCGGGCAGATGGGATTCATCTTCGCCGCGATCGGCTCCGCGGTGGGCCTAGGCAATATTTGGCGTTTCCCTGGAGTGGCATATGAAAACGGTGGGGGCGCCTTTATTATCCCCTACCTCATTGCGCTGCTGACCGCGGGTATTCCTATCCTGTTTCTGGACTACGCCATTGGGCACCGCTACCGCGGAGCACCTCCAACGGCCTTTCGCCGGATCCGCAAGTGGGCGGAAGGGTTTGGCTGGTTCCAGGTTGCTATCTGCCTCGTTATTATCTTGTACTACGCCGTAATTATTGCCTGGGCCGGCAGTTATGCGGTGTTCTCCCTTGACCTGAAGTGGGGCGATGATTCGTCCGCGTTCTTCTTCAACGACTATCTGCAGAAGCCAGACGGCGACCCGGGCTTTGGGTTGGACTTTGTTCCCTGGATCTTGTGGGCCTTGATTGGCGTTTGGGTTATTACCCTGGTCATCCTTGCGTTTGGTGTGCAAAAGGGTGTGGAGAAAGCCAATATTGTCTTCTTGCCGCTTCTGGTGATCTTGTTTGTGGCTCTTGTACTGCGGTCCCTCTTCTTGCCGGGTGCTCTTGACGGCTTGAATGCCTTCTTCACCCCTAACTGGGGAGCTCTGCTTGACCCCGGTGTGTGGCTGGCGGCGTATGCACAGATCTTCTTCTCGCTGTCGATCGCCTTTGGCATCATGATTACGTACTCGTCCTATTTGAAGAAGAAGTCCAACTTGACCGGCCCCGGTCTTGTCGTTGGTTTTGCTAACTCTTCATTTGAGATGCTCGCCGGTATTGGGGTGTTCTCAACTCTCGGATTCATGGCACAGCAGCAAAATGTAGGCGTGAATGAACTGGAAAATATTGCGGGTGTAGCACTGTCCTTTGTGACATTCCCGCACATTGTATCGACTATGCCGGGTGGAGCAGTCTTTGGATTGCTCTTCTTTGGTTCCTTGTTCTTAGCCGGTCTGACTTCGCTACTTTCCTTGTTGCAAGTGGTTTCCGGTGCCTTCCAAGACAAGTTCAATATCAGCCCGCGACAGGCGGCGCTACGCGTTGGTGGCGCGGCTGCGATTGTCTCAGTCTTCCTGTTTGCCCGCACCGATGGTTTGATGACGCTAGACACCATGGACAAGTGGGCTAACGAGGTTGGCATTGTTGCTTCCGCAATTGTCATGCTGGTACTCATGCTCAGCCTGCGCATGCTGCCCACGGTTCGCCGCCACCTGAACGCATCCTCGTCGTTCCAACTTGGCAAGGGCTGGCAATTCCTCGTTGGCATACTCGCGCCCTTGGTCTTGCTAACAATGTTCATATCCGGGGTGGTCAAGGTTATTACGGAGCCTTATAACGATAACCCGCACTGGTTCAATAACGTGTTTGGTTGGGGAGCCATCGGATTCATGGTGCTCTTTGCGATCGTGATGTCCAAGGTGCGATGGCGCATTGATGTAGACGACTTCACCCCGGAGCCTGCACTGCCCGGCGAGATCATTGACGCTAAGGCGCTCAGCGTAAGCGGAAAGGACTAGACCATGACTGCACCAGCAATCGTGATGCTCTGTGTATCAATCCTCATTCTGTGGGGCGGGCTGATCAGCGCAATCGTCATGCTGACCCATGCCAAGCCACCCGAGCCGGATGAGGCCATGGAGAAGTTCATCCACCGAGACCTTTAGACAGAAGTATCAAAAGTGCAATTTTTATTGCTCAAAGAAATACCCAGACCATTGATAGGGCCTGGGTATTTCTTATTTCTTGAGTTTGCTAAGCAATGAGGACTTCAACGCCTGCCTCTTGAATGCTTTTGACAACCTCGTTGCTTACTTGGTCATCTAGAACTACATGCGTGAACTCGGTGATATCACCCAAGCGATAAAGTGCGCCTTGCCCAACTTTGGTGTGGTCAATTAATAGAACGCGTTGTCTTGCAGCCTTGAGCATAGCCCTGCGGACGGAGACAATTCTCTGATCTTGGTGGTACAGAACGTTGTTGTGCATGGACGATGTGGACGCGAACAGGACGTCTGCATATAGTTCAGAGAGATTTTTCTCGCAGATCAAACCAAGAAAAGCTGAGTACTTCTGGTCGAACTGCCCGCCAAGGGCAATGAGATTTACCGCTTGGTGTGCTCTCAACTCTTCCATTGCTGGCATGAAGTTAGTAATGACCGTTATTGGGCTGAGCTGGGCTAGGTGGGGGATCATCTCCAAGCCGGTAGTCGAGTCATCTACAATCGCGACGTCACCGTTGTTGGCAAGTTGGGCTGCAACGGCGGCAATACGCTGTTTCTCCTCGGTAGCCGATTTCTTGCGGTATGGAAGATCGCTCTCATAACCGGTTGAACGCTGAGCAGAGGCACCACCTCGGATCTTACGGAGTGTGCCAATACCTTGCAGTTCATCAAGATCCCGGTGAACCGTCATTCTGCTAACGCCTAAGGCTTCTGCCAAATCGTCCACGTTGACAAAACCATCTTGGCGCACTGCGGTGCTGATGAAATCTAGCCGGGCTACCTTTGTCCAATGTTTCCCCGAAAGCGGTTTTACGTGGGGTGCCCCATCTGCTGAGGTGCTCATTGGAATTCTCCTTGGTATACACAATGTAACTACTGAAGAGTTAATCAGGGTTCTGGCGATTGCAGGTGAATATACGCGCCGGATCTGGAAAGCGTCTATGCCGCCAAACGTGGATGAGTCATACGAAAATGCTCTACTTGCGCGAGATTCTCAATACCTGCATCCGATCCCAGGCCTGTCGCGACCAAACTTCCACAGGCAAGTCCTCGCTCAGCGGCCTGAGTAATCTCTAGCCCTTCAAGTAGCCCGGAGATAAACCCTGAGGTGAAGGCGTCTCCACAGCCCGTTGTATCTACAACATCGATATTGTAAGCAGGAAGGACCACCTCAGGTGAACCTCGTTCTGCAATGCTTACACCGTCTCCACCAAGCGTGAGAATTGAACAGCCGACGCCTTGATCATGCAGCCAGGAAATAATCTCAGTGCGGTCTTCTGAACCAACAAGCCAGCCTGCTTCCTCAATGTTGGGCATGACAAAGTCGATGAATTGAAGGGACGGGCTGATCAGCTCTTGTGCGTCTGGACGTGGGCTCATGAGGAAGTCGACGGTAGTAATGCATCCAAGTTCCTTGGCTCGTTGCAAGATTCGAGCCATTGGTTCACCATCAATTCCAGGCAAGATGAACGCGCCTCCGAGGTGGAAAACCTTTGCTTCAGCAACCGCATCCCAAGGCACGTCGTCTTCGGTTAGAGCGGCATTGGCACCGATGACGTGCAGTGCTGGACGTGAGCCATCGTGACGGATGGGCAGGAGACTTGCTGAAGTTTGCAATGCTGGATCGACCTTCAGGTAGCTGGTATTCACGCCGTATCCGGTCATGGTTGTTCTGACAAACTCGCCGATTGAGTCGTTGCCAATCCGACCTACTGTTGCTACGTCAACGCCCAATTTCGCCAAGTTAACGGAAGGAGCAGCGGCTGTGCCAGCTACCGTGAACTTAATTCTGTCGAGCATAGCAAGTTGCTGCCCAGGTGGAACCTCTGTGAATGGCCAACCGAGGGCATCGGCAATGTGGGCTCCAAAGGAGATTACTTCAGGCATCGAAAATCCTTTCACGCTTGAGTCTGAACAACTTTGCTGCAGACCCAAGATTGGGTTGTGATTGGCCAAAATGCTGAGTCAGGTTGTCGGAAACATGAGTTTGAGGACTCCGTCGTCCCGGCCGGCAAGGCAATCATAATGTTACAGATTGAGATTATCACGTGATGTCGCGTTCATGAAGCGTCTCAGGTTGAGAGTGTGAGAGCTGCTGAAATGGTTAATGATTACCGCCAAACTGCGGAATTTACCGTTATTGGATTGTGGCTTGCGCTTTTCCTACGGTGTTATGTAGTGTGATCATCACATCAATCAAAACATTTTAGAACGGTTCAAAGGAGAACTTGATGAAGTTTCGCGCCCGCAAGGCAATTGTTGGCATCGCCGCAATTGCTTCCCTAAGTTTCATGTCCGCATGCGGAACCACCGCTGATTCCGGGAAGTCTTCGCCTTCCGCGGAGAACTCCGCAGGGGGTGGATCTTCCAAGCCAGAAGGGCCGTACCGTATTGCTACCGTGCCCAAGGTAGAGGGAATTTCATGGTTTGAGGCCATGAAGGAAGGTGTCAACGAGTTCAACGATGCCCAAGGCGATGCAGTAGACGCCTGGCAAATTGGTCCAGACACTGAAGACGCAGCCAAACAAGTCCAGATCATTGAGGACCTCATCGCGCAAGAAGTTGACGCGATCGTTGTGGTTCCAAATGATCCCCAAGCGCTAACCCCCGCCCTCAAGAAGGCACGTGACCGTGGGATCGTCGTTATCACTCACGAGGCCCCTGCTCTTGCCGGAACAGATGCAATTGACTACGACCTTGAAGCATTCGATAACGCGTACTTCGGTGAAGTCATGTTTGAACAGTTGGCCTCATGCATGGAAGGTGAAGGAACTTTCGTAGGCATGGTTGGCTCGCTAACTTCAGAAACACACATGGCTTGGTATAACGCCGGCGTCGAGTGGCTCGAGAAAAATGCTCCGGGTATCACCGCAGTTGCACCGCAGCCGTACGAAGACAGCAACGATGATGCCAAGGCACGTGCGAACGCACTTGAAATTCTGAAGGCTTACCCGGACTTGGGTGGTTTTGTGAATGGATCCGTTTCCGCCAACGCGAACATGGCGGCTGTCCTCAAGGAGAAGGACAACAAGAACGTCTGCATGTCCGGACTCTCGCTACCGTCAGTCGCAGGACCCTACCTAGAGGAAGGCTGGATCTACTCAGCTCAGGCCTGGAGCCCAGGTGCAGCAGGGTATGCAGCCAACGAACTGGCGCTGAAGGTCCTTAACGGCGAGACCATTGAAAGCGGAATTGATCTCAACCAAGAGGGTTACGAGAATGTAACCATCGAGAACGGTTTGGTGATTGGTGAAGCTGTCCTCATGCTGTCAAAGGGACAGTTCCCAGATGGTTACCCATTCTGATTAGACTGCCCGAGTTTCCTCGGGCGAGGTAAGACCGTAATTATTTGGATTGATTCTGGGTGCCTTCGACGCAGTTCTGGAGGCACCCAGATATTCCAATGCGTCGGAGCGGAAGACGCCCGAAGTTTCCATCTTACGAAAGGCCCCCCGTGAGTGCCCCAATTCTCGTGGCGAAAAACCTCTCAATTGCGTTTGGAGAAGTCCGCGCCCTCAGCGGTGTAGACCTGACAATCGGCGCAGGAGAAATCCGTTGCCTTGTTGGCGAAAATGGCAGCGGAAAGTCAACATTTGTAAAAATCGTCTCTGGTGTTTATGTGCCAAATGAAGGCACAGTAACAGTTGGAGGAGCCCCGCTTGGAGCGCACGACCCAAGGGAAGCTATCTCGGCCGGAGTTCAAGTAATCTACCAAGACTTGTCCCTCTTTGACCACCTCTCCGTAGCGGAGAATATTGCGTTCAATGTAGTGCTGCACCAGGGCTCGGTATACGTTAATCGCAAGCAAATGGAAGAGATTGCGGTAAGTCAGCTGCAAGAAATGGGAGTTGAACTGCCATTGAATGACCCCGTAAGTACGCTTTCGGTGGCCAATAAGCAGCTGGTGGCAATCGCGCGGGCCTTGAGTATGGACGCCAAGATACTCTTCATGGATGAGCCCACTACAGCCCTAACCACCAAAGAAGTCAAGCGACTCCTGACCATTGTGCATGCACTCAAAGAAAAGGGCTTGGCCATTGTATTCATTAGCCACAAGCTGGACGAGGTCTTTGATGTTGCTGACACCATCACCATCTTCCGGGATGGACTGAAGGTAGGAGATTTCAAGGCCGGTGACCTTGATCAAGCGTCCTTGACCTACCACATGACGGGTAGAGAAGTTCTCCATGAGCCGTACCAAAGGAAATCACTGGATTCTGATGGCGCCTCTGCTCCGCTGCTCGCAGTAGAAAACCTCACCAAATCTGATCAGTACCGAGATGTCTCATTCGCTGTTCGCCCGGGGGACATTCTAGGTTTGACTGGCCTTTTGGGAGCTGGGCGTACGGAGTTGGCGCTGACTTTGTTTGGGCTGAACAAGCCAGACTCTGGAACCATTAGAGTCAAGGGCGATCAGGTCCGGATCAATGATCCATGGGAAGCGATTTCACTTGGGCTGGCACTTGTCCCCGAGGACCGCAATGCTCAAGGCCTGTTTCTGACCCATACAACTAACCACAACGTGTCTTCTACACGCTTGGACAAACTTCTCAATAAATTCGGTCTAGTTAATGCTCGCGAGGAAAGAGCTCTCGCGCAGCAAACTGTCGAGTTGATGGGGGTCAATAACAAGAACACCGAAGCAATTGTGGGCAACCTTTCGGGAGGTAACGCCCAGAAAGTTGTGATTGGTAAGTGGATCGCAACCGATCCAACAGTCTTTATTCTAGATAGCCCAACGGTCGGAATCGATATCGGGTCAAAAGAAGAAATCTATGACCGCATCCAGAAACTTGCCGCTCAAGGAATGGGCGTCGTCTTCATTTCAGATGAACCTGAAGAGATCATCGCAAACTGCAACCGAGTAATTGTCATGCACGAGGGTGATGTGATTGCGACCTTCGAGGATTCAGACCGCTCTGCTCCTGGGTTTAAGGACGAGTTAGCCAGGATCATCTCAAACCCTGACAGCGCTTCGGCCGTACCAGGAACTAATACAGGAGGAGCACAGTGAAGGTGTCCCCATTCCAGAAGTTGATGCATCGCAAGGCAACAACCATGGAGAAGTACCTTTCGGCGATTATTCTTGCCTACATCGTAATTGTTGCAGTCAAGAACCCGCTCTTCTTCAGTCCAGAAACACTTTTCGACATGATCCGAAGTGGATCTGGCGTGATGTTACTTGCCCTAGGTGTATTGCTTGTCTTGGTATCAGGTGGAATTGATGTTTCATTCACGGCCGTTGCCATCGTCTCTTCCTACCTATCAGTTCTGACAATATTGAACCTAGGGATCGATAACGTGATCCTAGCAAGCATTATTGCGATCGCTATTGGTACCGGATTGGGAGCGATAAACGCTCTGTTGATCCACTACTTGAAGTTGCCAACCTTGATCGTAACGCTCGGAACAATGAGCGTATTCCACGGGTTGATGGCCGTTCTATTTGGAACAAAATCTTATCCGCTAGGGCAGATGCCAGACTCACTTGCGAACTTTGGATCTGCAAACTTGTTCACGGTGAACACTGAGTCAGGACGTTACGGACTGACAGTCTTTCTCCCAATCGTCGTCGCCGCAGTCGTCGGGATCTGGTTCATGCTAAACCGAACCCTATTGGGGCGCTCGGTTTACGCGATTGGTTCAGATGAAGAATCAGCATCACGCCTTGGAATCAGCATTCTCAAAGTCAAACTGTTTGTCTACTGCACTACTGGTGGACTTGCAGGACTAATGGGAATTATCTACTTCTCAGAACTGAAGTATGTGAACCCAACGTCGTTGGTGGGAACGGAACTCATGGTAATTGCAGCCGTTGTCATTGGTGGCGCGAAACTAACCGGTGGTGAGGGCACCGTCTTGGGCACGATCCTTGGAGTTGTAACGGTACAGCTCTTCGATAAGACACTAGTTTTCCTTGGCCTGTCCTCGTCATGGAACGACCTTTTCTTTGGTTCCGTGCTGCTAGCTAGCCTCATGGTTATGTACCGCCGTCAGCGCCTAGCAGACCGACGCAACCTCGTCTTTGTGGCGAGCTGATCATGAATAGGAAAACTCTCATGAACACTTTTCGAAATCTTGTGCGGGCCGATCGGAACTTTAACATCCTCGCTGTTCTAACGCTTGCAGTGGTCGTGACCATGGTTGCGGTTCTCGGCGATAGGTTCCTTAGCGGTAGCAATATGCAGTCAATGGCAACCCAAATAGCAGAATTTGGTTTGCTGGCTCTTGCAATGGGACTGGCCATGCTCACGGGTGGTATCGACCTCTCGATCGTCGCTGCCGCAGTTCTTTCTGCGATTGTCTGTGCGAAGTTTCTTTCGGGAGACATCCTTACAATTACTGACAGTAACTCCGGGCTGGTAATGGGAGTAGCAATTCTTGCTGCACTTGTGACTGGAGTGCTGTGCGGGCTGCTCAACGGCCTGCTAATTGCAAAGTTCTCGATACCCCCGATTCTCGCAACCCTAGGTACATTCATCTTGTTCACCGGGGTGGGAATGGTGATAACTAATGGGCAGAGCGTTGCCGTTGCACTCCCAGCTTTCGCCAACATCGGAATAGCGACTTTCGCTTCAATCCCAATGATCTTCTTGATCATGTGTGTTGCGTTTGCTGGCCTAGCTTTCTTCTTGAAGTACACCCGCAACGGACGCAGGATCTTCCTGTACGGAGAAAATAGTGTTGCTCTCCGGTTCTCCGGGGCGCGCAATGAACGACTGATCCTAGTCACGTATGCGGTGATCGGGCTTCTCGTGGGAATAGCCGCAATCATCATGACCTCACGCGTCAACTCGGCTCGTGTTGGATTCGGTGACTCTTATCTTCTCCAAGCGATCCTCGTGGTGGTCTTGGCCGGATTTGACCCTTACGGAGGGAGAGGCCGAGTGGGAAGCCTCTTCTTGAGTCTCTTCATGCTGCAGTCACTGCAAAGTGCTTTCACGATCATGCGCCTAGACCCTTATATGAAAACATTTATTTGGGGTGCAATGCTGTTGACTGTGATGGTTGCTAACCACATCTTGAACCAGCAGTCTGCAAAACGCCCTGTCGCAGCTCTTCCACCGCAAGCAGTCCCCAAAGCGAGGGAAAACGTGGGGGTACAGAAATGAGCCCAACCCTGCCGACTACCCTGCAGATTCTTGCAGAATTGAAATCTGTATTCGAGCGTATTAGCCCGAATCAAGTACAACAACTAATTAAGGTAATCGGTACCGCTCCAAGGATCTTTGTCCTTGGTGTTGGCAGAGAGGGGCTCGCTGCACGAGGCTTTGCGATGCGGCTCATGCACCTTGGATTTGAGGTCCATTGGGGTTGGGATGAGACCACACCAAATGTGACAGACCAGGATCTGTTTATTCAGGTGAACGGCTCGGGTGCGATTGGCCACCTAGATTACGTATTTGCACAGGTTCGGGCCACAGGGGCAACGACAGTTGTAGTGACGGGGGTCCCAACTGCAGAAACCCCCATGCAAGCCGATGTGGTCGTGTCTGTCCCAGCGACCGTTTACCGGGGCTCTGGCGACCTAGTGGAGTCTATTCAGCCGATGGGAAGCCTATTTGAGCAGAGCCTCCAACTACTGTTTGACACGGTCATTCTTGAACTTGCACGCCTTACAGGTGTAACAAATGAGCAACTTGCTGCTCGGCACCGCAACTTTGAATGAGGAGATGACAATGGATGCGAGTATTTCAAATGATCCAGAAGAGTTTGCAGAAGATGCGTTAGAAGGCTTTGCGCAGCTCCATAACCGGTATGTTCGTCAAGTTCCCGGGGGAGTAGTTCGACGGGTGCCGGGAGACACCGGAAAAGTAGCGGTTCTCCTAGGCGGGGGTAGTGGACACTATCCTGCCTTTGCTGGACTCGTCGGTCCAGGATTCGCTGACGGAGCTGTTGTAGGCAACGTATTCACTTCTCCTTCCGCGCAGTATGGATACTCAGTTGGGAAAGCCGCACACCGAGGCAGTGGCGTCATATTCGCGTACGGCAACTATGCCGGTGATGTCATGAACTTCGGAGTTGCAAGTAGACAGCTCCAAGCAGAAGGAATAGAAGCGCGGAATGTAATCGTCACGGATGACATCCTGTCCGCGCCAGTTTCAGAGATGCAAAGACGCCGGGGTATTGCTGGCGACTTCAACGTGTTTAAGTTCCTATCTGCAGCGGCAGAGACCGGCGCGAACATTGACGAAGTCGAACGAATTGGCAATTTGGCTAATGATCGCACGCGTACCGCAGGTATCGCTCTTGGAGGGTGCACCATGCCGGGCGCGGACCAACAGCTATTTACGGTTCCAGAAGGAAAAATGGCTATTGGTCTTGGCATTCATGGCGAGCCGGGTCTGAAGACAGTTGACCTTGGGACAGCAAAGGAAATCGCTACCTACTTAGCTCAAACCGTTCTGGCAGAAGCCCCAGGAGATTCCAAGCGTATTGCTGTCCTTCTCAATGGATTAGGTTCAACCAAATACGAAGAGCTCTTTATTGTCTGGAAAGACACCGCAAAAATCCTAATGTCGCAGGGTTACACGCTGGTTATGCCCGAAGTGGGAGAACTAGTTACAAGCCTTGACATGGCTGGCTTATCTTTGACCGTGACGTGGTTGAACGATGAATTGGAACCACTATGGACGGCGCATGCAAGAACCCCGGCGTGGACTCGGCATGCGCAGGAACAAGGGGATGTTGAAGGTCTTGATGATGGAGCTGCCCAGCAAGATGAACTAAGTGAGATTCCACAAGGATCTGCTGCCTCTCAGGGCCTTGCAGCACAAATCCTGTTGGCTTTGGAGCGGGCACTGCAAGTAATTCGTAACGCGGAAGCACAACTCGCCGATTTGGACTCAATCGCTGGCGACGGCGACCATGGACGAGGAATGGTCCGTGGTTTGAGCGCTGCGTATGAAAGTGCAAAGAAATCGGTCACTGCGGGAGCTGGCGCTGGAACCGTCCTGCAGGCAGCGGGTGATGCATGGGGCGCTAAAGCGGGAGGAACCTCGGGGATCTTGTGGGGCTCAGCACTACGATCCGCTGGCGCAGTCCTCGGTGACCAACAATTGCCAAACCATGAAGCCATTTCCGCAGCTGCCCAAGCTTTCGTCCGGTCTCTGGAATCCTTAGGTCAGGCTCGGGTAGGGGATAAAACCATGCTAGATGCAGTTATCCCTTGGGAACACGCGCTTTCCGAAACCTTAGGAGAAGGTAAGGACCTCTCAGAGGCGTGGGAAACGGCCGTGCAGGTGGCACACGAAAGTGCACAAGACACTGCAAAATTGGCGGCCAAACGAGGGCGAGCTAGAACCCACCAAGATGCAAGCATTGGGAATCCTGATCCTGGAGCGGTTTCATTCGCCCTGATCGTAGATTCCTTGATGGGAGAACTACAACAGTAGAGGTACTGCCTCAATAGTTGGTTTACTCGCTGATGTGCCAGCAATTTGTCATTCCTGCCACTCCTGCGATTGATATTTTTCGGATTAGAGGAAGGTGTGATTGACGTGCATGAAAGTTCCGAGGCTTCAATTTCGGGGAAGTTCAATTTGGGTGAAGAGGCTGTTATGCGCCGCCAAATAGTGGATATCGGGCGGCGAATGTGGCAACGAGGACTAGTCGCCGCAAATGATGGGAATATCTCGGTGCGGCTCGCAAACGACACTGTGTTGTGCACACCAACCGGAGTGAGCAAGGGCAACCTAACTGAGGAGATGCTTGCAGTAGTGGCTCTGACCGGGGAACTAATAGATGCAGGAACAGGAGGCGGACCGTCTTCCGAGATCAAGATGCACTTGAAGGTCTACCAACTGGACCAACACACCAAAGCAGTGGTTCATGCGCATCCGCCGTATTCGACCGCCTTTGCGATCCGTGGTGAAGAACTGCACGGAGACCTGATGACCGAAACCCTCACGGCCTTGCCAAGCGTCCCAGTAGCGCAATATGCGACCCCCGGGACGGAGGAAGTTTCGGACTCGATTCAACCATTCGTTGCATCACACAAGGCGTGCTTGCTCGAGCATCACGGAGCCCTTAGCTGGGGCAATGGTCTTGAGGAAGCCTACTTAACAATGGAACGAGTTGAGTCGTTAGCACAGACTACAGCGCTCTTGCGCATGATCGGTGGCGAGCGAAAGATAAGCCCAGAACGGATCGCTCATTCGCTGGCGCGGATGGAATCCCACTAACGGCCGTCTATTGCAGATCTCTTAAATTAACGTTTTACAGGAGCGGTTCCCACTGTGCTGGCAGGTCCAGTCACTGGGAACCGTTTCTCGTTGCGGGCCAACTTGGCTAGGGCTGCCTCTTCGAGGTCAACACCCATAACGTCGGCCAGCCTGATGAGGTAGATCAGTACATCGGCGATTTCGTCGGCAATACGGTCCTTGCGCTCGGGCGATGAGAACTCGGTCAAGACCTCATCTTGAGGGATCCACTGCATGAGCTCGCTTAACTCCCCGACCTCGCCAACGAGGGCAAGCATGAGGGACTTAGGGTCTTGAAACTGTTCCCAGTCGCGGGCCACCGAGAACGCCCGCACCACGGCGGTAAGCTGAGCCAAATCTGTCATGCCCTAAGACTTTCACACCGGGCTACACGCTCCAACCCACCTACCCGGTTTGGCGAGTAATTGGTGCTCGCAACTAATACTTCGACTATCCGAACTTTGGTTTTTCCAATCCTTGGCACAATGAAAGACATGAATGTACCGGCGAATTTCCCGCAGACCGCTGGATCGCAGAATCCACAGATTACCAAGAAACAAATCAGGCGGTGGCGTAACCACTTGGCTGATGAGCGGGCCGAGGCCGCCACGTACCGCGACCTCGCCAGCCGGCGAACCGGCGAAGAACGTGAAATTCTCCTAGCCTTAGCAGACGCTGAAAAGCGCCATGAAGACCACTGGCGTTCCCTGCTGGGCGAGCATGAAGGCAAACCCCTGAGGGGGTCCAAGCGCACCCGGGCCCTAGGTTTCTTGGCCCGCCGCTTTGGTGGCGTATTCGTGTTGGCGCTGGCCCAACAGGCAGAGCTGCGCACCGGATACTTGGAAGAGCAAGACGCTTCCGAGCAGATGAGAGCTGACGAGCGCATCCACGGTGAAGTTGTGCGCGGACTCGCCACCCGTGGCCGCCAGCGGATGTCCGGAACGTTCCGGGCCGCCGTCTTTGGCGCAAATGATGGGCTGGTATCCAACCTTGCGCTCATCCTCGGAATTGGGGCATCGGGAGCGAGCAACTCGATCATCATCCTGACGGGCGCCGCAGGGCTGCTCGCCGGGGCACTTTCAATGGGCGCCGGTGAATTTGTTTCTATCAAGTCCCAACTGGAACTGTTGGATGCGGAATCACCTGCACCGGAGGCATCGGCCGCGATTGCACACCTTGATGTGGATGAGAATGAACTTGCCCTGGTGTACCGGGCGCGGGGCATGGGCGAGGAAGAAGCCAACGAACACGCTGTCCAGATGATTGAGTCATTTGGTGAGCACACCCAGATTGCCGAGTCCGTGGACATGGAGCAGCACGAGTCCGTGGGAACCGCTTGGGGTGCTGCGATCTCAAGCTTTTTCTTCTTTGCCTCCGGTGCGATCATCCCGCTGTTGCCTTACATCCTTGGGGCAACCGGATTCCTTGCTGTGGTGATCTCCGCGGCGCTTGTAGGCATCGCACTCCTGGGTACTGGGGCGACGGTCGGGATCCTATCCGGGGCATCGCCTATGCGTAGGGCACTGCGCCAACTCGCGATTGGCTACGGGGCGGCCGCGGCTACCTACGTGCTCGGCTGGCTCTTTGGAGTCTCCGGGATCTGATCAACCTGAGGTGTTGATCAGACCTAGCATCGAGTTATTAGCACGTTTGGCCCTGCCTGTGGATAACCACGGACAGGGCCAAACGTGTCTTTTGGGCTATGAGAAATCGATGAGCTTCTCATCAATCACGCCATAGAAACTATTTCCGATCCCGCTGACCTCGTGGCGTTGCAAACCCTCGGCAACGGGTGGCAGTTCATCCTCGTAGTGCTCGGTGCAGCTGAGGTACGTGAACTGCGGCCACCACTTCTTAGGTCGCGCGATCTCGGTTGCGCCGCAGACCACGCACGTGAGCGTGACCCAAACGGGGCGTTTACCGGTCCGGTTGGCCCTTGACTGAGCAAGCCATGGCGGCGGGTTGGAATCCAACTCGGCCAACTCTTCCTCAGAAATACGCGCCGGAATATCGTGGCGTTTTGCCATTTCAGGGGAGATATCGAGCCGGATAGCGGCTTCGTGTCGAGTCAACATCATTCCCCAAGGATACGGTAGGTGTCAGTTCACCCTTGCCAGGCGGGTAGCAACGAAGGCGCCGGCGCCAAGCAACAATAGACTCAGGGACATAACCAAGGGGCCGGTAACGTTCACGCCGGTATCAGCCAGTGTGCCCTTGGGGTTGGCTGGTTTCTGCTGCACAACCAACTTGTCCTCGGTTGTTGGTTTATCGGTGATAACTGGCTTTTCCTCATCAACAGGGTCCTCGGTCTCACCAGGATCGACCGGGTCGGCAGGCACGATTGTGCAGGCGGCGACGGTGAACTCAAGCGTCCAAGAAGTAGCACTCTCGGCAGCAAGCTCGTAGCCTTCAGCCGCTTCTGCAGTAATAACCCAGGACATTCCTTCTTGCTGAACGTCATAGGTAATACCTTCAGTGACCGGTAGAACTACCTCAGGAACAATGCCGCACTCGGCGGTTCCCAAAGTCGGAGCCTCGGGAGTAGCAACCGAAGTAACTAGTTGGGAAGAAAAGATTAGGTGACTGGTGCTGTAGCCCTCCCAAACACCGTTGAGTACATTCCAAGTAACGAAGTTGGGATCGTGTGCCGACCAACTGAAATAGTTAACAAACGAAGCGATGGATACTTCACTGTCGGGGTCTTCAGTATCGGGTTCTTGCAGGAGCGGATTAAAGACAATCGCGTAACGTTCACCTTCCAGCAGCGTTGGGCGGTCGGGGAACGTCAGGAGAGCATCGATCTGGTTATCAACCGAGTCCTCAAGTGAAATCTGGGCTACCCCTCCGGTGATGGGCTCTGCGGAGGGACCAGCTTCATTGTCAAACGTATGCAATGCAGCTGCAGTAAACAGGTTATTCGATGCAACGTCATGGAGCTTGAAGGTAAATGAAGCAACCTGACCGGTTTCCGGTTGAGTAAAAGCTTGTGCGATTAAGGAAACGTCAGCACCGGTTGGGTGCCAGGAAGCATTTCCGGTATCGCTGGGGCTGGAAATCCCGGGGCGGTACTCATCCGTGGCGGCTAGTGCGGGTGTGCTCATCCCAATGGATAGTGCAAGGGTAACTGTAGCTGCTGTTGCTACAGTGAGTATTTTCTTGAAATGCAACTTCTTTGTCCCATCAACTCGTAAACGTAACTCCTCGCAGCATAAACGATTCTTGTGCAGTTAAATAGACATTTGTGATAGGAAGCACGGGTGAAAAGGTTGGCCGGTTCCACTTCGCATGCAGCGACGCGGAACCGGCCAACCATAGATTGGACTAAGGCAACAGCGGACTAGTTGTTTGAGTTCGTTACATCTGCCTTGTGGGCTGCCTTGGAGAGCAGATCTGCGATGTCCACACCGGTCAGTTGCTTCACAATCTGCTGACCCTCGGCGAGCACGTCTGTGACGGTCTTGGAAATGGCGGATGCGCCATCGTTCGAGATCACGGTCATGCCTTGGATGTTGCCAACCGGCTCGGCTGCCGCACGCACAATCTCGGGCAGACGCTCAATGAGCTCCTGTACCAGCGCTGCTTCACCGTACTTCTTGAGTGCCTCGGCCTTGAGGTCCGTTGCAATAGCCTCGGCGCGACCAGCGGCCTCAACCGCGAATGCCCGGGCATCACCATCGGCCTTAATACCGGCCGCGAGGGCAACCTGACGGTCACGCTCTGCCTCACCTTGACGGCGCACGGCCTCGGCAGCTGCCTCGGCGTCCTGAATCGCTGCGGTCTTGTTTGCCTCAGCGATGACCTTGCGCTTGTACGCATCGGCTTCCGTGGCGGCGTTGGCAGCATCACGGTTAGCGTTAGCCTCTTGGACCTGGGCGTACGCGGCAGCCTCGGCTGGCTTACGCACGGAGATGTCCAACTCTTCCTCGGTCACCTTGGCCTGCTCGGACAGGGCCTCGCGCTGCTCAGTTGCAACAATGCGGTCCTGCTCGGCGCGGGCAAGCTGACCGGAAGCCTCAGCTTCCTCGTTTGCCCGGTCCGTCTCTGCCTTAATGGTGGCCTTGCGCAGGTCCAGCGCCTTTTGACGCTCGGCAATCTGCTCGGCTGCTTCAATAACAGCAAATTCCGATGCCCGGCGAGCTTCAGCCTCAGAAACTTCAGCGATCTGGCGGGCGCGCGCAGCTTCCGCGCGGCCGAGGTTCGCTAGATAATCGGAGCCCGGGGTGGAGATATCGGAGATGTTCAGGAGGTCAACCTGCAGACCCTGCTCGGATAGGTCGGTTTTGGTTGAGTCAACAACGCGGTCTGACAGACCCTTACGGTCGGAAATGATCTGCTCGATGGTCATGTCACCCACGATCGAACGAAGGGATCCTTCGAGGGATTCCTTAATGATCTCGGTCAACATTTCCTGCTGGGATAAGAAGCGCTGGGCGGCACGGCGCACGCCTTCTTCATCACCGCGGACCTTGAAGTTAATCGATGCCTTAATGGCAATCTTGATGCGGTTCTTGTCTACGCCCTCAACGGTGATTCCGATTTGGCGCTGTTCCAAGGAGATGGAGAATCCCTGCTGCAGAATTGGCCACACAAATACGCGGCCACCAACAACTACGCGCTGGTTGACGTCCTGGGCGCCGCCTCCCGCACCGCGGCCCACAATAACGAGGGCCTCATTTGGTGGTACGCGGCGCAAACGGTTGGCCACAAATGCGACCAGCGCAAAAAGCACGATGACAAGAGCGATGATCGCGAAGATACCGATCGAAGTATTCGAATCAAACATATGGTTCACCCGGCGTACGGGCTTCCTTTCGGTTTGGTGGACAAGAGTTTAGTTCTTAGGTGCAAAGGTCTGGTCCGGTGAGGCGGCGGAGCCAATGGGCTCGACTCGCACGCGGCTTCCGGCCTGTTCTCTGACAACGATGCGGGAACCCTCAGCGATGGGAGTGTTTGACCAGGCCATCCGACGTTCCAATTCCGCAGGGTCGTCCAGAGAGACCTCACCGCGGGAGGAAGTGATATCGGTCGTTGCAATTCCTTGGACACCGACTACCGAGCCACGCACGCCGTCATCGAGTTTGCGCAGCCGAACAATGGCGAACTGCACAATGGCCATCATGGCAAAGCCCGCTATAGCGGACCAAACAATGGGCCAGAGCAGGGAACCATCACCGCGGTAGGTCAGTAGCCCAACCGCACCAAAGACCGTAAGCCCTGATCCGAGTCCGGTTCCTGACACAGCACCGTCTGCGAGGTCTAGGATTTCCCCAAACAGTGTGGACAAGGCCAGCAGGGATAAACCGATGATGCCAACAACGATGAACGTGATCATGAGAGTCCTAGATAAGCCGAGTTCTGAACGCACCCAACTGTGACCGTGAGCACGACTGCTTAGATCCTACGATGATTTTGTCCGCAAATATGCCAGAACATGGCTCAATGGGTAATGCAGACTATCTTTTATTGCTGCGGCTCTACGCCGGGTTCTGTATCCGGTTTGGTCAGGTCCATCTCGGTGATGGTGTGTGGTTGGACTGCCGTGCGCTTGCGTAACGCGGGCAGTGAAACCAAGACGACAACCACCGAGACTGCGGCCGCGTACATGACAATGAAGAACCCGGCATGGGCTCCGTGGTTATCAATCTGACCACCGGCCACAGCCGAGCCAACGGCAACGCCTGCACCCAGAGCGGTTCCCACCCAGGTCAGCCCCTCAGTCAATTGCCGTGGTGAAACCACCAACTGCACGAGGTTGTTACCGTTGATCAAGGTGGGTGAGATAGCAAAACCGGTCACGAACATGACACCTGCCAAAACCCATAGGTTTGTTGCGAATAAGAATAGTGAGACACCGACAGCTAGTCCAATGATTCCAAAGGCAAACCGCTGCCACAGGGGAGAAGCCCACTGCCGAGCACCGTATCCTAAACCGGAGATCCCGGATCCAAGGGCGAAGATACCAAGGATCACCCCGGCCAACTCCTTTTTGCCCTGCTCTTCCGCAAACGCGATGGTGGTGACGTCGGTAGCCCCAAAGAGCCCACCAATACAAATAAAGACGGCGATCACACACAGCAGGGCCGGGTTCAATAGAACCGACTTAACCTTGTCATCCTTGGCGTAGGTGACCGCTGGGGGCTCGGTGTCCCTATTTGATAGGAACCAGAACCCGCCAATGACCATGAAGAACAGTGGAACGATCAACCCGGCAAATGACGCAACCGACGTAGCAAGCATGGTGGCTGCGATTGGGCCAACCACAAAGATCATCTCATCGATCGCGGACTCAAGGGAGTAGGCCGTGTGCAGATCCTTGGGGCTGTCAATGACGTGTGACCAGCGGGCTCGCACCATTGCGCCAATGGAACCGATGGTTGAACCGGTTAAAATAGCAAAGGCAAACAGGGTCCAAATTGGTGCCTGGGTGATGGCACAGATGATGAGGGCGACCAATGAAACCGCGCTGATAACAATCGCGGGCCGCATGATCTTAGCCTGGCCCCGTTTGTCGACCAGTTTGGCTAACTGCGGAGAGCAAATAGCTTGGGCAATGATGTACGCGGCGCTGATAACGCCACCGAGCTCGTACGATTTGTAGATTCCCTCGACCATGAGCAGGATGCCAATTCCCACCATGGACATGGGCAACCGGGCTACGGCACCGGAAATAGAGAACCGGGCAGCACCGGGGTGCGCAAATAGGGTTGCATAAGGGTTACGGGAGGGCGAACTCACCGATTCTGGGGTTGAAGGCACACACTTATTATCCCTGTTTACACCCAAGTTTCTAGCGTTTTTTGACTCCTATGGTCTGTGACGTCGCCGCATGTTTATTACTGTATGGCGTAGACAAACGGAGCGGTGAGTGGTCAATATCGGTGGGGAAGACCAAGATAGATACATGACGGAGAATAACGAGGAAGAAGTTGAGATTGTGCAAAACGCTGGGGCCAGCCGTTTTGAAGCCCAACTTCCAGATGGCACCGTAGTTGGTTACCTGCAATATGAACTGCAGGGAACCGGACTATTCAACAAGACCCTGGCCATTCCTTCCACTGTTGTGCAACCGGCATATGAGGGCCGCGGCATTGCCGGCAGGCTCGCATCGGAATCCTTCTCCTGGGCCCGCAAACTCGGTGCTACGGTCAACCCGATTTGCCCGTTCATCAAGGCCTACATTGACCGTAACCCGGTGTACCAAGATCTGCTTGGCTAGATTTTAGGCGGCAAGTCGGTTCTGTGCGGCGTCCGGCAGGAAGAAGCGCTGCAGTGTGCGATTCCACTTATTGCGGGGCAGCTCCGGGTACAACAGCGACGCTGCGACGCAATACTTGCTGACCGAGTGTGGCCGAATATTGCGGGCCCGCAATGCGGCATCAAAGGAACTGCCGCGTGATGGAGACTTGGTTTCGACCAAAATGTCATCCGGGCCGTAGAAGACGGCCTGGCCATCGCGGCACTCAAGCGCCATGTCCAGCGTGACCCGTTGATCACCAAGGGCAAGGGTCGTTCTGCGGTACACGGTGGTCAACACCGGTTCCAACACGCTCGCGTCGCCGCCTACAATCTGGTTCACAAATGCGGTGCCCTCGGGCGTAAGAACAAGGTTTTCCGATGCCTGCTGGGCTTGGCCATGAGGGAACCGAATGCGTTCCTTCAAGGTGCGTCCGCGGAATCCCTTGGACTTCACTTCCAGCATGCGCAGGCCGCTATCAACGTAGGTGCGCACCCGCACCTTGAACCGGTGGCGTTTACCCTGTGCGTGGTCTCGGTAGAAACCGAACTCGGGGGAGTCGAAGTAGACGGTCTCGTAGGTGAAGTTGCGCCGGCCATCAATTTCTAAGACTCGGGCTTGGTGCTGATTCTCTGCAATCAGCTCTTCGACCACGGCGCGTGGCACAAAATACTTGCGGTCCACGCGGCTCATGAGAGCCGATGACTCCGTGAGTTCCGTGAGCGAAATTGGGTTCAGGGTGTCAATGTTTGCAAGGCTCATTTGGAAACCAGCTCTGCAAAACGGGTCGCAATTGCGGTCAGCGAAGAATCAACATTTGCAATGCGGTAACGAACGTCTACCACGGTGATGTCACGGACAACGTCGAGCTCCTGCACCTCAACGCGCATAACTTCGCCACCCAAGAGTTGTTCAAGAGCAAGAATAAGTTCGGTTTCCTGGGTGTAAGCCCGGTCCAACGTAATGGTCGTGTGGCGAGCGCGAGGTGCAACGATTGGGCTATCCATAATCCACATCACGGCCAGGATCAGTGCCGAGAATGCTGGAACTACCCACAACGCCGTGGGGTGCAGCCCTGCTAGCAGTCCCAAAACCAGCGACACAAAGTAGTACGCAATTTCTTGCTGGGTGATCTGGTCGGAACGCAACCGGATAATCGACAGGATTCCAAAGAGTCCTAAGCCCAACCCAATCCCGGCCTCAACGGTGGACAGAACCATAGTCACGGTCATGACACCCACGTTGAGCGCGGTGTAGGCCAGTAAGAGATCTGCACGGCGGTGGCGGCGGAAGTACAAACCGTAAGCCAAGACCGTAATCGCGATCAGGTTGGTAACAATGGCTACGATAATCGGGGCAGTGAATGACATGAAAACTCCTTAGAATACGTGCGTCGTTTTGTTGACTGTATTCATCATGTCGCCCGAGTGTGAGACTACGGTGAGACGAACATTAGAGACTTCACATGTTGCTAACCTGCAGGCGGTAGCCTGCTCCACGGACCGTTTCGATTGTGTCTTCGCCGAGTTTTCCACGCAAGTAACGCACGTAAACATCGACCACGTTTGACCCCGGGTCAAAGTCCAAACCCCAAACGCGGCTCAGCAGTTGCTGGCGCGAAAGGACGGCATCGGGATGACGCAAGAACATTTCTAACAAAGCGAACTCTCGCGAGGTCAGTTCGATATCGCTGCGGCCGCCCGCGGTTACCCGGCGGGTACGCAGATCAAGTTGCAAGGACCCGGCCTCAAGCACGTCCGGAGTGCTCGCAGTGTCAGTACGCAGGCGCAGTAGAACGCGAGCCAAGAGTTCTTCAAAAGCAAACGGCTTATGCATGTAGTCATCTGCGCCGCGCGTCAACCCGGCAACCGTATCCTCGGTTGCGGTGCGAGCCGTCAGCACAATCACCGGCATGGTGCTGCCCAAAGCCCGGAGCTGGCGGAGCACCTCAAAACCGTCCATCCCAGGCAGACCAATGTCTAACACCATCAGATCGAAGCTTCCCATGCGGGCCAGTTCTAACGCTGAGATACCGTCCGTCACTGTTGCAGTTGCGAAGCCGTGGGCCTCCAGCCCCTTGCGCACAAATGATGCAATGCGGTCTTCATCTTCGGCTATGAGGATGCGGCTCACGGGTCACTCCATCGGTGTCATCGGAAACGGGCTGGTATGCGGCAGGTTAAGGGTAAATGTTGATCCAACACCAAGAACAGATTGAGCCGAGACGGTTCCTCCGTGCGCCTCAGCGATGCGAGCAACAATCTCTAAGCCTATGCCAAGTCCCAGATCCACGCCCTGAGGTGCCCCATGCTGCTGGCTGCCACGATTAAATCGCTCGAAGAGTCGCACCTGATCTGCCTCAGAAATTCCCGTGCCATTATCGCTGACCCACAACTTGACACGATCTTCTACAACGGAACCGCCCAGCCTGATCTCGCCGCCGTGCGGGGTATATTTCACTGCGTTAGCAGCCAGCTGCATAAGGGCCTGCAAGAGACGTTGCCCATCCGCCCACATGGTCCCCTCCGGCAACGCAGAAAGTGAAAACTTACGGTCGGCCAGAGCGCAGGCGTGCGTCAATGCATCCATGACAAGGTCGGTCAACCCAACCTTGCCTAAGCGCAAAAAATCGGGACGTTCACTGCGGGCCAGCAGGGTTAGGTCATCAACGAGACGGGCCATCCGCGCCAATTCATCGTTCACCAAGCGCAGGGTCTGCGCCCGCTCATGAGGGTCATCACCCATGAGCTCTAAGTGGCCACGGACCACCGTGATGGGGGTGCGTAACTCGTGTCCGGCATCGTCAAGGAATTTGCGTTGCCCCTCAAACGCTGTTTCCAACCGGTCGAGCATGCCATTGAATGTGCGGGCCAGCAGCGCGACATCGTCGCGGCCGGTGACCTCGATACGGCGGCTCAGGTCGCTCTCGCTGATGATCTCAGCGGTCTGCCGCACCTGGCGGATGGGGGCAAGGACGCGGCCTGCCACAAGCGCGCCAGCGCCACCGGCCAGAACGAGCGCGATCAAGGAGACCACCGCCATGGTGGTAACTTCGCGTTTGACCTCGGCTTGTGCCTCGCCCAAAAATTCGACGATGACCAAGGCCCCGGGCCTGCCGGAAGCCTCTTGCACGGGGATGACCCCAACACTGGCTGGCCCAGCAATAGTTGCCCTGCGGAAGACGGTAGGCTCCACCGCGTCTTTGACCTTGGTCAGTACAATGTCGTCTTGGTCCAACCGGACCGGTGGAGTCCCGGGGCTGCGCAGGTGGGGCTCACCATCAACCAACGTGAAGAAGGTTTCAGATTCCTCGGGCAAGCTCTGGGTTAGGTGAGCCGTAAAAAGCGTTTCCAAGTCGGTGAAAGGTTTACCGGTTGCGGGGTCACTTGATTGGGCCATGATGTAGAACTGCTGGGCCTCATGGGACATCTCCGCAGCGGAAGCTCGCTCAACTCCAGTCGAAAGCACCCGGTAGGTAACTAACAGGGTCAGCGCGGAGGCAGAAGCGACTATTAGGAGCATCCACGCAAGGATTCTTACCCGAGCGGAGATCACCACGCGCGGTCTAGTTAATGTCATCGTTATGATCGTTGCCGTTATCGTTGTAAGGAACATCCGGTGGGGTTAGGACAATGGTGTTCCCAAGGACCGGTGGGCCGGTAACGAAGGCTCGATTAACAAACCAGAAAGCACTGACAACAACAAAGACCGCGAAGACGCCGCGAACTATCCACCTACTCATGGATACCAGTGTGCCCAATTTGCCGGTCCAAATGTGTTGTATGAGAGAACTCTAACCAAGCCCCCAAGAAAACTCCGGGCCCAGCCTACCCGCTTGGTTACTCCCCGGTCATATCGCGCGAGTTCAACCGCCACAACCCCAGCGCCGCTAATGACAGAGCCAGTACGGTTATGACCACCAGCGGTAGCAACTGAAATAGCTCATCCGCCCGGGATATGGCCGTAAAGGGGGTGTTGTCGGTTACCCACTTTGGTAGCCCAAACAGGTCTCCAAACATGGACAGTACGATCAAGAAACCAAAAATTGACCAGGTGACAGCACCTGCCACGCGGGGAAGCCAAGCGGCGCAGAAGACAACCAGGGCGATCATGAGCAAGATTGCCGGCCAATACGCGAGTGAACCAACAAGGAACCGCAGGCCCTCAGCTAGTCCATCGCGTTCCTCTGCGCGAATAGTGTCAGCGCTCTGGATCGCAAACGCGGCAATCAACAAAACGTTAGCCATAGCGAAGAACCCAAGGAGGGCATCGAGAAGGTCTTTGGAGTTTCCAACAAACACTTGGGCGGCGGTGTCGTTGTCACCCAATAGGTCAACCATGGAAGAAGCGATACTGCCAAAGAACAGCGCGCCAACCAGAACGCCCACGCCCCACCCGATGATGGGGCCGCGTTGCAGGCGCAGGGTGAGCCCCACCGGCGTGCGGGTAAAAGGGGCTGCCGTGCGGGGGCCGGGACGGTCTGGAAGGAGACCCTGGCCTAGGTCTCGGATGCGTTCAAGCGTGAGTGCGACAAGGACAAGGACGGCCATGAAGCCCACAAAAACCCCGAGCGGCCACCACAGATCCTCTCCGAACGAGCGCATCTGCTGGCCCCACCCAAGGGGAGACAGCCACGTCAAACCGCTTGGGTTGTCTCCCATAGCGGCGAGGTCGGCGGCCGCTCGGATGAGGTATGCGGCGGCCAAAACTACCGAGGCAATGGTGTTGGCGCCCCGGCTGGTCTGTGCCAGCTGCCCGGCTACGGCAGCGACTCCAATGAAGGCCCAACCCACCCCCATGTATGAGGCGCCCATGACGAGCGAACCTAGAACGGGAAGATCTTGCCCAATTGCTACGAGCGCCGTCAACAGCCCCACCGCCGCGGAGAATCCAGCGGCGACAACCCAGTTGGCCAGCGAATATGCATGCTGTCCCAGAACCCCGCCGCGCAGTAACTCAGTGCGCCCGGCCTCTTCCTCGGCACGCCCGTTGCGGGTGACCAGGAAGATGACCGCGAACGCCAGCGCCACCGCGTTGGTCATCCAGATCTTGATGTTGAGGATTCCACCCAAGGGGCTCGCCGCATAGGGAAGTCCGGTGAGGGCGGCAACCGAGGGGGTGTTGGCGATTGCCGCGTACGCCTCGCGGTCGGCATGGGTTGGAAACGTGACCCGTTGAGACTGGACAACAATGGCGATCATTGCGGCCAAAACAACTGTCCAGATGAGCATACGCAGCCAGTTGCGGCGCAGAACAAAGCGAACCATGTGCCTGAACCCGGCGTAGGGGTGAATCACTGGACCATGCCCGGGCGTTGCAGATGCGGCGCGCTGCGTAGGTCCCTGAGTTGGACAAACCGGTGATGGTGAGGTCGTGGACGCCGGCGATGGTGCTCAATTGGGTATTGAGGGCGGCGGGTTCGCCATCCAACGTCACCGAGATTGTTGACCGCCGCAGGTGACGTAGTTCCGTGAGGGTTCCTGTAGCCACCTGCAAATCCAACCCATTGAGTGCTCGTTGAGAGCCAAAACTCTTTTCTAGACCAGGTACCTCAGGAGCCAAGGAATCCATGATGAGCTTCTTTCATAACAACACATATGGAATACAAGGTGGCAGCGTCCCAGGTAGTCAAAGACGATTACGATGCCTTGCGCCCGCACCTGCCCAACTCCAGCATTGACGGACTCAAACTCTGTCACCTGCAGTGCCACATCGGCACGGACACGCTCTCGTTTGCGCGCCTAGGCGCCCACGTCACGGGCGTGGATTTCTCGCCGGCTGCCCTCAAGTTTGCAGCTGAGTTCACCCAAGAGCTCGGGCTTGCTGCGCGTTGGGTTGAAACCGATGTCTTAGTGGCGGCCGCCGCGGTCCAGGACACCTTCGACGTGGTGTACACCAGCATCGGCACCATTACGTGGCTGGGTGATCTTGATGCCTGGGCCTGTCAGATCTCTCAGCTTCTGGTTTCAGGCGGCACCTTTTACATCCGCGATGGCCACCCCTTGCTCTATACGCTGGATGAAGCCATTTACCCGCCCGTGGTGCGTTACGGCTACTTCCCAACGGGCCTAGCCCAGAGCTGGGATGACCCATCCAGCTACACGGGGGACGGAACCATCACATCAACCCGCACATACGAGTGGCCGCACTCAGTATCTGAGATCATGACCGCGCTTTTGGGGGCGGGCCTGCAGATCATTGCGGTCGATGAGGGTAAGACCCTGCCGTGGGAGTTTTCCCCGGACATGATCAAGCGTGCTGACGGGGAATACCAGTGGCCAGCCGGCCTGCGCAATGTCATTCCGTGCACGCTGACCATCGTAGCCCGCAAACCCCGATCGAAGTTTTCAGGATCCAGTAGATCCGCCCATTAAACCTCAAGATTTGTGGGCGGATCTACTGGAAACTCGAAGGTTAGGCAAGGACGGAATCGATCGCCTTCTTGGCGGTCAAGAGATCTGCTCCGGTGCGCTCGCGGTAGGCCTTGATTGCAGGAATTGGATTACCCGCGGTAACGAGTGCCCTCTCCTCGGCGCTCACCCCGTAAAGGTCGAGGGCCCCGTGCTCGGGGCCTAGCTGGGCCGCTAGGTGCTCAATCATCTTCGCCTGGCGCTTGAGTTCGGTTTGTAGACGTTCAATCTCTGCTGCTTGCTGAAACCACTTACCCATTGTTATTGCCTTTCAGTTGAAGCGGTAGTCCGTCGATCCGCACCAGATGATGGTGCGGATCGACGGACTATGAGATGAGGTACCGGAGTTAGCCTTGCAGAGCCTCGGAGACCACTGCCTTGGCGGACTCCTGAACCTGGGCCAGGTGATCCTCGGACACAAACGACTCCGCGTAAATCTTGTACACGTTCTCGGTGCCGGATGGCCGCGCCGCAAACCAAGCATTCTCGGTGGTGACCTTGAGGCCGCCAATCGCCTCGTTGTTGCCGGGCGCGGTGGTCATCTTCGCGGTGATTTCCTCGCCCGCAAGGGTGGTTGCGGTGACCTGGCTAGGGGAGAGCTTTGCCAGCGTGGCCTTCTCCTCCAAGCTCGCTGCGGCATCGACCCGGGCGTACCAGGACTGGCCGTATTGGTCGACCAAACCGGCGTGGTGCTGGGTTGGGGTCTTGCCCGTAGTAGCGGTGATTTCCGATGCCAGCAGGGCCAGGATGATCCCGTCCTTGTCCGTGGTCCACACGTTTCCGTTCTTGCGTAAGAAGGAGGCACCGGCGGATTCCTCGCCGCCAAAGCCCACGGACCCGTCAATCAGCCCGGGGACAAACCACTTGAACCCAACGGGAACCTCCCACAGCTTGCGGCCCAGACCGCCGGCCACCCGGTCAATCAGTGAGGAAGACACCAGGGTCTTACCAATGGCCGCGTTAGGGCTCCACTGCGGGCGCGCCCCGCCATACAGGTAGTTGATTGAGGTAGCTAAGAAGTGGTTAGGGTTCATGAGCCCGCCATCAGCGGTGACAATCCCGTGGCGGTCGGAGTCCGCGTCATTACCCGTAGCAATGTCATACGGGCTGTTGTTGGCCATGGTCGCAACGAGGGATGCCATGGCGTACGGGGAGGAGCAGTCCATGCGGATCTTGCCGTCCCAGTCCAACGTCATGAACGCCCAGCGCGGGTCTACCTGCGGGTTCACCACGGTCAGGTCCAGCCCATAGCGCTCGCCAATCGCGCCCCAGTACTCAACCGATGCCCCACCCAGTGGGTCCGCGCCAATGCGCACGCCCGAGGTCCGGATGGCCTCCAAGTCTAGAACGGAGGAGAGGTCCTCAACGTAGGCGGCCATGTAGTCGTGGTACTTCACGTACTCGGAATCTTGGACTTGTTCCATTGAGGCCCGGCGTACCTGGTTGACACCCGTGCGCAGAATCTCGTTGGCGCGGTCAGCAATCCAGCTCGTTGCGTCTGTGTCCGCGGGTCCGCCGTGTGGCGGATTGTACTTGAATCCGCCGTCACGTGGCGGGTTGTGGGAGGGGGTGACAACAATGCCGTCCGCCAAGCCCGGCCCAACCACGCGCACGCCCTCGGATGTAGCTGCACCGTTGTGCAGCAAGATTGCGTGCGAAACCGCAGGCGTTGGGGTGAACGATTCACGGGCATCGACAAATGTGGTGACCCCAGCAGCGACTAAGACTTCCAAGGCTGACTGCCACGCTGGCAGGGAAAGCGCGTGTGTGTCGCGGCCAATAAAGAGCGGGCCAACAATGCCCTGGCCGCGGCGGTACTCCACAATCGCGGCCGTGGTGGCGACAATGTGGGCCTCGTTGAACGCGGAGTCAAAGCTGGATCCGCGGTGCCCCGAGGTACCAAACGTTACCTTTTGGGCTGGGTCATTAACATCGGGCTTGAGGTCGTAGTAAGCGCTGATTAATGCATCAACGTCGATGAGGTCTTGGGGGAGGGCAGCTGTGCCAGCGCGAGGGTCCATACCCATGATTTTGCCACTCAAAAGCGAAAGTGGCTAAGCCCACGCATTTTTCGCCCACAACATGACACAAAAATCCGTGGAACAATACCCGGGCAAACACTTAGGGCAGGTAGGCTCTAGGCATGGCAAAGAATACGTCTGCAGAATTTGTGTTACGCCCCTTCGAGGGCATGCCCGCTGAGGCTGATTTGGTCGCAATGCGCGAGGTTGTTCCCGCAGCAACCATCGCGGCTAAGACCACCAAGGAATACGGGGCCAAGGACTTCACGTTCACCACGCTCCTGCCAGAATCCTGGCCCGCTTTGCACCGCGCAGACGGCCACGTGCTGCTTGCGCTGCAGACCCTTGCCGGGTCCGGTGACGTTTCCCGTGACCTCGCACAAAACCTTCTCGATGCCTTTGACCTTGAGCCGGGCAGCCCACTTACCAGCCGGGTGCTACCGGGACCAGGCCCCCGCCTGCAGGACATTGTTGATCTGACTCAGCCGTTTGAGGTGGTCATGCACGAGGGCTTTGACTACTGGGTGGACACCACCGAGGAGATAAGCGCGGAACTGCGTGCGGCCCTGGATGACGCGGGTGAGTCCATTATCGACACCAAGAAGCTTGACGGCGTTGACAGCGCATACTGGTGCCGCATGGGTTCCAAGGAATTCTTGCGCTGGGCCATGCCGTACGAGGAAGAGCAGATTGTGGACGGTATTGCGCGTCTGCATGCCAAGCGTGAATCCTCAATCGCCGGTTCCAAGTTCCTCGGTGCATTCCGCTCCTGCGGTATTGCAATTCCAGTCTGGGAGCTGCCACGCGGTTCCGAGGTGGAAGACATCCAGGCCGCGGTAGTTGAGTTCTGGCCCGGCCTGAAGGCTGCGTTTGAAAACACTGAACCACTCGACGCAAACGAGCGTCGTGCCCGTGCGGGAATTGTTTCCCGCCAAGTTACGCTGCGCTAAGTACTAAGTTGTGGCCGCTCACCTGCGGCCACAACCACACACAGGGGTCAGGGCCTTGTGCCCGATGGATAGATAAGGAAGAGCCAAGTGAGCCGCGAGTCTAAGTCGCTAGGTAACACTGGGGCTGTGCCCGTGGTGCGGATCCGTAAGGCTAAGTCGGCGTCCTCTCAGGGCGATGAACGCCAGCTTGAGGGTCAGCGCGTTGCGGTGGTCATTCCGGCCAAGGATGAGGCCCGGCGAATCGCCGCAACCGTGCGCGCCGCAAAGGCTATTCCTCACGTGGACATGGTCCTTGTGGTGGATGACGGGTCCGAGGACAACACCCAGGACGTGGCGCGCGATGCAGGCGCCGTAGTGGTCCGTCACTCGCACAACCGCGGTAAGGCCGCGGCCATGGAGACCGGGGCTGCCGTTATTGCCATGCGTGATAACCCAAACCGTCTTCCTCGTCTGCTGCTCTTCATCGACGGTGACCTTGCCGAGACTGCGGTCAACACCGCGCCCCTGATCGACCCTGTGGTGAAGGGTGAAGCGGACTTCTCCATCGCATTGCTCCCACCCCAGCCCGGGGCCGGAGGCCGCGGGTTTGTCGTTGGTGCCGCTCGCAAGGCAATCTCTTCAATCACCGGGTGGACCCCAACCCAGCCGCTCTCCGGCATGCGCTGCATGACCCGTGAGGCGTTCGAAGCCGCTACTCCACTCGCTCGCGGGTGGGGTGTAGAAACCGGTATGTCCATCGATCTTGTAGCTCAAGGGTATGTACCGATCGAGGTGCCGTGCGACCTGAAGCACCGCCCATCCGGCAAGGACCTCAAGGGGCAGTTGCACCGCGCGGCTCAGTACCGCGATGTGCAGCTGGCCATTGCCGCCCGCCGAATCCGCCGGGTGGGTAAGAAAAAGTAGCACCAGCACCAAACTCTCTCGATGGATCGGGGCGTGTCAGTGGTAACCACTACCGTGGTTGCATGAAACTAACACCGGAAGAACAACGAGTATTTTCCCAAATTGTTGCGGGGTGGGATCTGGACGCTATGGATGACCACCCCCCCCCAAGAACAAGAACCTGACCCGGTCGTGATCCCGGGGATTACGACTCAGTCACTCATGGATGCTCACCCCCTCCTGGGGCGTATCTGGCAAGAGTCAGATACATGCGTGCAACAGGGGCTAGGTGGGCTGCTGGAACTGGCGTGTCAGCCCTGTGAGCTGCCAACTGTGGAGCAAATTGAACGGGACTTTGGCCTGATCGCGTGGCTCCTAGACCGGTTAGATGGTGCCCAGTTAAATGAATTTGGTCTCCTTAGTTCCAGTGCATGGCAGTACTTGGAAGAAGTCAGCCCTGGTTTGAGGCTCCACCTTGGAAACGAGGATTCCCGGATGCACTGGCGGGAGATAGGGTTCCTCATCAACGTCCTGGTGAGGTTGGGACTGCTGCGTAGATATCAAGGTCAGCTCCTTCGCACCAAGCGGGGCTCCCAAGCGCTTGAGTCTCCCCAAGACATGTTTGAGCTAGTCGCCCAGCGGCTCATCCCCAACCGCAGGACGAATTTCACCTACGTTGCCTCGCTCATGCAATTACTCAGTTTGGAGTCCGCGCCGCCAAGGTATCGCTTTGAGGTAGCCGCTGGCATGGCAACAATGGCTGGCTGGCACACCAAAGGGCATGAACACGTCATTCAACGGGGCGTTATGTACGCAAAGAACGGTCCAAGTTACTTATTTTGGCTTATGGGTCAGCCCAAGGACAGATACTGGGAAAGCGAGGTGCCCAGCCCAACCGCCGTTGCGCTGGCGCGCGCGGCACTGCTCATGCCTATGTGAGTCACGCAGTTCCATCTGGGAAAGGCTGTCAACCTTCCAGAGCTATTTAAAATACGTTTGGGATGTCCCGACTCGAGTTCAGGACTCGCCAAATTTCAATGCGGTGAACTTGCTCGACATAAAAAATGTGGAAGGGGAACTTCCTTAGGGTGAGACTTCGCAGTTCAGGTATTTCAAGCGTCGTTGCATACCGCTGGGAACCAATTTTTGGTTTGCTAGCAATAACTAGGTAGGCCTCTTGGAGCGCGTCAATATACCGATTTGCAACGTCCCGATTTGCGTTCGCAGCATACCAAGCAACTGCAAGCGTGATGTCGCGCTCTGCTACTTGACGTAACTGGATTGGCTTGCGCCGCATGCTTACAGGCTCTGACGAAGTTCATCAAAAAATGCTTCCGTCACTACTGAGCCCAGAGGTGAGTCCCGCCCGGCTAGAAGTACAGTGCGAAGGTCGGATCTGTCTTGGTCTTGCCTGATTAGTTCACGGACGTACTCACTGGAGGAACTGTAGTGTGACTCCGCTACCCTTTGGTCCACAAAGTTGCGTAGACCGTCTGGCAGGGAAATATTCATGGTGGCCATGTGATAAGTCTAAGCTCTTTGGCAAAGCTTGCCAATGATCTGGTACGCCTAGGGAGTCCGTGGGAATTTAGACCAAGTGTGGTCGGATTGCGGCGCGCAAAGCCTCTAACGTTGGAAGCCCTGCAATACCGTTCGTGGTTTGATAGAGCCGGCAAGATACCGCCGGAGCGGTTGCGCTTGGGAACAGGTCGGTCCTGTTGTGGGCAAAGGTTGGTGACCCGTGGAAGCCCAACTCCTGAGCTTGTGCGTCCGTTGCGACTACCGTCGTGGTGAATGCATTTGGGCTCATGCCCTCTGCCTCAAGCGCACGAGCCAACAACGATGCTGCTGGTTGCGAGTTGGGGCAGTCGTCGATGATGAACAGTTGGAAATCCATACTTTTCAATCTACTCGCTGGTCCAATGTTCTGGTCCCGTTCACCTGAATCCGCCCGCTGGTTAACTTCTCGGTCGTTCCGGAAACCTAATTTGAACAGGTAAAACACCTCAGTAAAACAAAGGATTTCCGCGTGACCTCGCAATCTTCAGCTTTTGGTACGTCCACCAACCAAACTCAGCCCCGCACGGCCCCAAACCGCCGTATGCATGCGCTGGCGGCAGTAGGATTTACCGCACTCTTGGTGGCGGGCTGCAGCCCGGCATCGGCGGACAACACAGAGCCTAAGCCAGATGCCCCGGCATCGGACGTACAGAAGACAGACGCTCCGGCTGCAGAAAAATCAGCCTACGTTAGCCAGCCGTATGATCCCGCGCTGCTTGAGGCGGCGTACCCATCCGACGGTCACCACAAGTCCTGGATCCCAATTCTGGATGGCTATGATGAGCTGCTCAAGAACCACCAAGATATCTTGGACCGGGACATGGAAATCGTAGTCGAAATCAATGGTGGGTCTGCAAAGAACCCGGAGCAGCGCGAACGCGCGCTCGATGACCAGTACGAAGATATGTCCATGACCATGGGTGAAGGCATGGGCCAGAACCTGGGCAAGATCTACATGGATGGTCGCAAGAACGGGGACCTGCCCAAGATTGACGCGCTCCTGACCAAGGGGGACGCTCGTGCAGCGGGCGAGGGCGCCTCATCCAACCCGGCCAAGGAGCACTGGAAAGAGCAGGCTCCACGCCCGTACGTGGCTCACCCGGATGCGATTGATTACTTTGACCGCGAGGGCGGGGACGCCCACGATTCACGCGGTGGCGCGTACCCATCCGGCCACACCTCAGAGGCGTACTGGCAGGGCGTCATCATGGCGACCCTCTTGCCGGAACTCTCCAACGGCATTTTGGCCCGTGTCTCCGAGGCCGGCAACAACCGCATTGTTATGGGAGCGCACTACCCAACCGACGTGATTGGTGGCCGCATGTCCGGAACCTCACTCGCGGCTAACCGTTGGGCGGATGAGGAATTCCACGTACTATTCGATGGTGCCCGCGAGGAACTGGTTGGCTACCTCGAATCCGAGTGTGGCGACACCCTTGAGGCCTGCATCGAAGCGGACACCCCGTTCATGACCGATGACGAGGCCAACAAGGTCTATCTGGACCGCATGACCTACGGATTCAAGCAGATTGGGGAGGCAGGACAGCCCCTAGTCGTGCCAGAAAAGGCAGGTTCCCTGCTACTGACATCCCACCCGGACCTGACCGATGAGCAGCGCCTGCAGGTTCTGGAACTCACCGCAATTGATTCCGGGTACCCGCTCGACAAGCAGGGTGAAGGCGGCGGCTGGCAGCGCCTGAACCTCATGGCTGCCATGGACGCGGACGTTGAGATCGATGGCTCGGGCAACGTGCAACTTGCCAAGTAGCCGCTAGTCTTTTGGTGCCCATGCCCATGCCCAGTGCCCAAACAATGGCACTGGGCATGGGCCTCATCTCCTTAGGGGGTGAGGCTCTTAACCATTTCTAGCTCGTGTGTTCCCGGGTAAAGGTCGTTGGGAAACTTGCGTCCCGTGGGTTTGAAGCCCTGACGCTCGTAGAAGGCAATTGCGCGGCCGTTGTCCTGGTGTACGTGGAGCGTTAGCTGGCCACCTTCGCTGCGAGCCCAGTCCTCAATCTCGGTCAGGAGCGCGGTGGTGAGCCCAATCTGGTAGCCGCGCCAGGCTGGCGACACATAGACGCTAATCAACAGCGGCCCAACACCCGGCTCGAGTGTGCCGGCCATGGTGCCAACCCACGTACCGGCCCCGGTAATTGCGGCGACAGCGGTGCCCTGCTGTGCCGTTCCGCGCGCTGCCCGGAGCCGCCAGTCACCCTCGGTGACCTCGAGCGCGGTTTCATAGGTCTTGCTAAATGCCAAGGGAGTGTCCCGTAGCATCTCGAGGCGCAGGTCCCGAACCTCGCGCCAGTCTGACTCGCGAGTTCTCCGGATCAAAAACGGGGGATTATCCATCTGCAAAACAGTATCACCGGGACCAGGGGAGCTCCATGGCACGTGATGGGTTAATTTCGCTGAAGCCAACCTGCTCATAGAGACGCCGGCCGGCAGGGTCAGCGACAAGGGTAATGAATGGGTTCTGGGGAGCATTGGCTCGGATATGGGCGACCAACGTATCGATCACCCGGCGCCCTAGGCCATTGCCTTGGTACTGCGGCAAGGTAGCCATGTCGGCGATCAAGAAGCACCAGCCGCCATCACCGATGACCCGGCCCATCGCGATTGCCTGATCGGTTTTGGCGTCCCGAACATGGCAAGAGAACCAGGTGCCAGCTATGGCGATCTCGCTTTGCTCGGCAGTCTTTTGGGACAACCCACATTCCTTGCGCAGGTGCATGTACTCGGCAACGGAAGGTGGACCCACAACAAGTTCAAGGTGCTCGTTCAACGTCATGGACACAGCCTACTGTGGCCGTCAGACGCAGAGTGTCCCCAGATTAGGACTCGGTCTGGGGTGGCTCCCACAACTCGATGGGCAGGCCCTCTGGGTCATGGATCCGGGCGAAGGTGCCGTACTCGGTTCCCGTCCACTCATCGCGGCGCTCAACAGCAATGCCCGCGGCCTTAAGGGACTCGATCAGCACTTCGATCTCTGTCACCCGCAGGTTGAGCATGAACTGCTTGTCAGCTGCAAAGTAGTCGCTGTCGGCGGGGAACGGAGCAAAGACCGTCAATCCCGCTTCCTGGTTCCACATGCCATCATGACCGGCACCTATACCAAGGTGCTTGCGGTACCAAGCCGTGCGGGCATCGGGATCAACGTTCCCAGGTTGTTGTAGGTGAACTGAATGAATTCAAGTCCAGAATTTGCTCAGCATATCCCAGCGCGGGGGCCTCGCCTAGAGCCGCAGGGCCAGGGCATTGGCGGTTAGACCAGCGGCGGTCCCGCACAGCACCACGGTGTCACCCCGCTTGACCCGGCCTTGTTCTAAGCATTTGACCAGCACATACCCAACGGAGGAGGAGACCATGTTGCCGATGTCCTGGAACCAGTCAATGTACTTGTCCTCGGGGATGCCAATCCGGGACATCGCGAGTTTGAGGGCGGGGCTGGCCTGGTGCGGAATGACCAGGTCAAAGTCGGACACGGTCAGCTCGGTCTGCTCAAAGAAATCACCAAAGAACTCCGGCAAAACCTTGATCATGGACCGCAGTGCCGAGCGGCCGTTCATATCAAAGAGGTAGTCGGCTGGATCGCTGTCCGCATACACCTGGGCGGGCAGACGGCTCAGCCCGCCGCGAATCTCAGTCTCGTGTGCGTGTTTGGGCCAGGTGCGCTGGCGGCTGGCAATGATTCCCTGGGCGGGGTCATCGGAAGTGGTCAGCACAAATGCAACCGCACAGTCGGAAAATAGCCCAAAGCTCTCCTTCTGCCCGGGGTTTAGGAACCATGTTCCCACGTCCCCCGCGGTCACCAGAATGGTTTTGTATGTTCCGTCGGCTAGATACCGTGAAGCAATATCAAAGGCGGTAATCATCGAGGTGCAAGTCGAGTTCACGTCAAAGGCTGCGGCCGTGCCCTCGGGGGCAATCTGCTCGGCAACGAGCGCCGCCGTGCATGGAATTGGTTGAATACCCGCCGCGCTTGCGCCGATCACCGCGTCCAGGTCCGCGCCCGTAATTCCCGCCTTAGCTAGGGCTTGGTTCGCCGCGGCACAGAGCATGTCCAGCTGCGTGAGGTCGTCGGTGATCCGGTAGCGGGTGTGGTCACCAAACGTGACGGTGTTGTCCGGCAAGTAGGAACCGTAACCTGAAATTTTGAGATTGCGAACGTTAGGCATGTGGGAGCGCCCTTTCAATTCGGCGCAGTTTTGCGCCAACCTGATGGTGGTAAAGATGAAAATTGTAGGTGCGCGGACCGCACCCCTGGGCATCCAACAGTTGGTCCAGCTCCGCGCGCACGGATGCGGCGGCGGCCTCGGTTGGGGTGTCCAAGAAGATCTCGAGCACGGCATGGTCGCTTTGGACCACGCGGTAGTGCGTGAACCCGTGGGCGTAAATCATGGCGCGGCTGACCATGTCGCCGTAAATACGCACGGGCTTATTTTCCGATGCCTGAGTAGGTTCTGCTGTAGCGCCTGCGGCAGGTAGGAGCAGGACATCATCCTCGCGCCCCTCGATCCGGGAAATCACGGTCAGTGCGCTGCCGCACGGGCATGGCGTCTTGTCTTCAATCAGCACATCGTTGAGGCGGTAGCGCACGACCGGTTGGGAGGTGCGGACAAAGTCCGTAACGATTGGGATGAAGCGATCCTTTGTCAGGTATTCGCGCTCAAAGATAGCCACATCCTCGTTGAGGTGGATGCGGCCGTGGGCACACGAGATAGCCAGGAAGCCCTCGGTGCACTGGTAGATCTGGTGGATGACATCTTGGCCAAACACCTTGGCAAAGTACTGGGCATCCTTGCGTTCCAACACTTCCGCCACGGAGAACACTTTGGCCGGCATGGGGAACATGGATGCTGCCGGTGTCTGGGTCAAGTGCTCGGCAATGACATGCAAGACCGAGGGTGGGGCGACCAAGATGGTGGGTTGGTAGGCGGCCAAGGCATCGAGATTGTTGGCCATATCGGCGTAGATATCAAAGAACTTGAAACTCACGGCCTTGGACCCGGCACGCTCGTAAAGGTTATTGTCCGCGCGCAAGAAGAGCGCAATCCGGTGTCCCCAGAGTTTGCCCTGTGGCAGCGCGCGGGCAAGCACGGTTCCGGCCCAACGCTCCTGCTCGGCCTTGCTGGTGACAAACAGGCCGCGGTGGCCTGAAGTACCCGAGGACAACCCGATCGAGTACCCGGCCAGCTCGCCCGCGAAATCGCGATCCTTTTCTTGGGCAATGGCATGTTCCAGTGCGCCATCCCGGGTTAGCCCGGCGGCGCGCAATTCCCCGGGAATAAGGTCATCAAAGTTGGCCATCATGACTTGCTTATCCATGAGCGGCAGGTCTTGCAGGCTAACGGAGCCCAGGGACTGCGGGGCCGGCGGCAACAGGCGGGCAAAATACGGGGACTGGTCGCGCAGGAATACCAAGTGCTTAGCCAGGTGGCGTTGCTGAAATTGCTCAAGTCTGGCCCGGGTGCGGAACTTTCGCAGCCACCGTACGGTTACGAATGTCTTGAGGATACGGCCGGTTGCGGCTAGTTCAGCAATTCTTTGTCCGAATACACGTCGTGACTGAAACACAATCTCACCCCCTGTGCTTCCCACTCCAACAGCTCGTTGATTGTGTGCTGGTACTGGACCCAATCGGCGGTAATGGCCCGGGGAACGGGCTTAGCCAAAGCGGCCTGGGCCATAAGGTCGTAGCCCCAGGAGGCATCGGCAGCCAAGAGCACGCGGTCCTCAACGAGTACCCCAAAATGCCCGCGCGCGTGGCCGGGGAGGGGAACCAACTGGTAGGTGCCGTCGCCCAGCAGATCATAGGCCGGGTCGTCCTGCTCGAGAGAAATAATCTTGTGGTTAGCGGCGGCAAACCAATCCGGCAGCAGGCGCCGCAAGAACCCCTCCTTGACCTTGCCCCGTGTCATTGTGTCCACCATTGGCTGAGTCAACACAAACGTAGCGCCGGGGAAGTAGCGAACCCCACCAATGTGGTCCGGGTGCAGGTGGGAAAGGACCACGTAGGTGATCGAGTCCGGGTCAACGCTGTCCGTGCGCAACTGCGCGGCAATGCTCTGGTCAGGCTTAATGTGGGCCGGAAGCAGCAAGTTGTAGAGGAATCCCTTGATTCCGGCACGCCAAGTTGCTGGACCATACCCGGTATCAAACAGGACCCGTGTGCCGTCTGCGTGCGTGTACAAGAACACCCCGGCCGGGAAGATCCGGTGCTCGGAAGGTGCCCCCCGGAACAGCTGGGAAAGCTTGTGCGTGGTGTATCCACATGCGTAGTAGGTTAGGGTGCCGTTAGCCATGGATGCCTCCGGGCTCGTCAGTATTTTGTGCCGTTCGGTACTGCGCGGCAAAAGCCGCGAGTGCTTCCTCGACGGTCACCAACGGGCGGTAGCCAAGATCGGCTTGCGCGGCCGTGATATCGAGGGTTTGGGCGTAGGCGATCGTGGTGACCGTGTATCTGGTCAGGGGAGGCTCGGGCTGTTTTGGCAGGAGCTTGCAGATGCCCTCTAAGACCGCACCCAAACCGTAGAACACGGTGGGGCTGGCGGCGCGGTATTTGGGCGGCAGGTCTAACTGCTGGAACAAGATTTCTAGGAGGTCCTTGATGGGCCGCGGGTCACCGTTGGAGATGTTGTAGACCTGGCCTTCCGCGTGCGCGGCCTGCACGCTCAGGCGCAGCGCATACGCCACGTTCTCAACCGCGGTCAGGTCCACCAGGTTCTTGCCGCCACCAAACAGGGGCACGCCAATCTTCTGGTACGCGGAAAGCAGCCTTGGCGCAACCGATGTGTCGCCGGCGCCAATGAGCCCGCGCGGACGGAGCATGATGAGCTCGGCAATCCGACCCTGGGCGTGCGCGTGGGTCAGGAAGGACTCGGCGGCAATCTTGGAGCGAATGTAGTTATTCAGCCGGTTACCGGGATCAAAATCAGCTTCGGTAATGCCCAGGTGATCGCCTCTACGGGCGTAGACACTGGGGGAGGACACGTACACCAGCCGCGGCACGGCGTTGCGCTCCATGAACTGAACAACGTTTTCGGTTCCGGTCACGTTCGCGGCTTCGAAGTCCCGCCACGGGCCCCACGGGGTGGAAAGCGCCGCCACGTGAACGACCGCGTGAATGGGACGGCCCGGCAGTGCTAACTGAGTCGTTGCCAGCTGCGCCAAATCGCCCGCAACGGGAGTCGCACCCAAGAGGGCCAACCGCTCTAAGGCATCGAGATTGCGACCGTGCGCAAGCACCTGGAACCCGGCGTTCAAGAATTCACGCACCGCATAGCCACCCAAAAAGCCGGTGGCGCCGGTGATCAGGACCCGCGGGGCAAGGGGCATTCCGGGAGTATTACGTAGCTTCATGGGTAGCGGTAACCCCCGCTGGGTCTGGATAAATCAATCATGCTCCTGTGCTAACTCCTATAGTGAACCCATGCACATTGCGATGGTCACCGATTATTACCTGCCTACACTCGGTGGAGTACAAACAGCAATCAAAGCCGCAAAGGAACGTCTCAAACAACTAGGTCATCAAACCACAGTTTATTGCCCCCTGCATGAACCGTTGCAGGATCCGGACGTGGTAGGACTCCCCACTTCTTCCGTGTTTAAACCCGATGGTTTTCCATTCACCTGGTCACCCCAAGCGGCGATTGATGCCCTGACCACGCGGTTAGCCAAGGACAGGGTGGATGTGGTGCACGTGCACTCGGAAATGTTTGCGGCGCTGGCCGGGATCAAGGCTGCCCATGCTTTGGACATCCCACTGGTCCAGACCATGCACGGACGCGTCGACGTGTACACGGCCAAGGTGTTGCCGGTGCCGCAACTGACCACCATCTTGCTTGCGGGGCTCCACAAGCGCCACCTGCCCCACGTCGCTATTCCCACAGACCTTTCCGCGCCCTACATGCATACGGCCGTGGCCCGGAGGATGTGGCGGCTCATGATCAACCAGGCCAACGCTGCTGATGAGGTCATTGTGCCGTCTGCTCACTTTGCACAAAAGCTGGTGCGGCAGGGCGTGACCGCACCGGTTGCTGTCTTGTCCAATGGGCTGGAAGACTCGGTTTTGCAGTACGTGGGCGAGCCCCACGTGCGTAAGCACACGGCGGGGGAGCCGCTCCAGGTGATGTGGTGCGGCCGGGTCTCGCCGGAAAAGCGTCCCGATGCCTTTGTCCGGGCCGTAGCCGCGGCCGGGGAATCGGTCCACGCAAGCATGTACGGAGACGGCCTTGCCATGGGTAAGGTGCGCGCGCTAATCTCACGCTTGGGTGTGGGACACCGCGTGCACCTGCGCGGGAGCGTGCCCCAGCATGAGGTACTCGACGCCATGGCTGACCACCACGTGTTTGTATCCTCTTCATACGACTTTGATAACCAACCGATGGTGATCCTTGAGGCCCTGGCAACGGGGCTGCCAATTGTGGTCAGCGACCCGGACCTGACCGAGGGGTTACCAACCGGTGGCTTCTTGGTTGCTGACTCGCCAAGTCCCCAGGATCTGGGGGCGGTGTTGGCCCGGCTGGCAGGCAGCGATTCCAAGGTGTCAGAAATGAGTGCGGCCGTATGCGCCGATGATCGGCCCCTAGCGCACGGGGATCACGGTGCGGAACTGCTTGCGGTTTACGAGCGGGTCACCCGGTGACCCGCTCGTACCGGCGGTAAGGGCTTAGGAGCCTAAGAAGTCCAGCAGCGCGGTGTTGATCTCGTCCGCGTGCGTCCACAGCATGCCGTGGGGTGCGTCCTCAATCTCAAGGTATTTGGCATCTGGTAGGGCAGCAGCAAAGCGGCGTCCGGTAGCCTCGATGGGCAAAATGTTGTCAGCGGTCCCGTGCACAATCAAGGCTGGCACGGTGATGGCTGCAAGGTCTGGGCGGAAGTCCTCAACCCACGTAAATGGGGCCAGCGCGCTTGCTCGTGCCCCGGATTGGCCGGCCAAGATCTTGTGGTGGTCTAGGGCCTCTTGGCTCAGGCGGTTGCCCAAGAACTGATCGGTGTTGAAAAATGCATCAAAGAACCCGGTGAAGTGGGCATACCGGTCGCTGCGTACGGATGCGGAGAACCCTTCAATGAAGTCCATATCAACTGCACCGCCCGGGTTCTCATCCGTTTTCAGCAGAAACGGTTCAAGGCTGCCCAAGAAGACGGCCTTGGCAATGCGCTCGCTGCCATAGAGGTTGAGATACCGGGCGATCTCTCCGGTGCCCATGGAGAACCCCACGAGCGTGACTGCTTGCAGGTCAAGGGCGTCCAGCAGCACCTTGAGGTCATGGGCGAAGGTGTTGTAGTCATACCCGCCGGTGGTCTTTGACGACCTACCAAACCCGCGCCGGTCATAGGTGATCACCCGGTACCCCGCGCTGATGAGTTCCTCCGACTGCTTCTCCCAACTGCTGCCGTCCAGCGGATAACCGTGAATCAGCACAACGGGCGCTCCGGTACCCATGTCGAAGTAATGCAGCTTGATGGCTTGGGAGTTTTCGGTTCCGACGCTAATAACGCTCATGAAAGTTCCTCCTTGAACAACCACAGTCTTTGGACAACAGCAGGCCAAGCTGGTACCTGCCACTGCTTCCCAGACTAACAAGGAACTGCGGTGGTAGCCTTCATAGATTGCCTGCAACTAGCCAAGATTTATTTGCTTTGCCCAAGACTGTCCAAACATGAAGAGCCCGGCGCCCACGGCTCCACGTAATTCAAGGGGGACTTGGAGGATGAAGGTTTGTGAGTCGAATTGGACCAGGCCCAGAAGATGAAGCCGGCTGAGCACCTCAGCAACCATAGTTGCTGCGGGATTAAAACGACCGGTGGTGGGCACTTCCACGGTCACTTCCTTGGCGCTTTGTAAACACTGCTGCAGATGTGTAGTAATCACTGTCAGTGCTTCAAAGCCAAAGGGCAGCGTCCCGGTTTCAAATGCCTCTTCCAGATCAACCGGATCTACAAGTTCTATCAGCTCTTGGGCCAGAATCATGGCCAAAAAGACTTCAAGGTACGGGCGCTCCGGATTGGTGCGCCACTGATCGGCCTGAGGTCCAGGTGTCACCTTTGTCGTAGTTACTTCGATGATTTCACTTACCAAAAGGGCTTCCCACCAGATCGCTACTTCCCCTAAATCCCACATGGAAGTTACGTGGCGAGGGCGCGTTCCTTGCTGTTCCGCGCGCCAATGCTCCGGATCAAAGGTGGGGGCTTTGGCTACTCCGACCGCTGAGATACCAAGCATGGCGGCGATAGTCGAAATCTCAGCGCGGCGTAGCGCACCGGTTTGCGTGACCGGCTTGTGTGGGCCAATCCAATCCAGCAGCACATTGATTGCTGAGATGGCACGGGTTTGTCGCAGTGCGGGGACAACCTGGGAGTCGGGAACTTCGGCTGCCGCTTGTAAGATCTCTAGCAACTCTCCCGAGAGGTCAAGGCCAATGTCTAGGTCTGGAAGGAGCCCTAGCTCTTCTACCAGCGCTCCAAGCTCTTCATCAACCACCTCAAAAAATACTAACCAGTTCTTGGTGTCCTTTTTTGAGGTGGCGGTGTCCGCGCGGAACTCGGCATAGTCCTGCAACGTAGCAAACAAGGGGCCCCGGGATGCTTCTGGTTCAACGGTGTGATAAATAGCGACCACTTTGAGCATGTGTAGGATGTTGTGCGGGTCCAGATTAGCGCCCCGGACTAGCCCCAGTCCAAACTCAAACATGGCAACTTCCTCAGCTACAGACGGCGCCGAGATCTCTGGTTGCCGCGTTAACCAGGCCTTAAACTTGGCCGTCCACCGGTGATCCTCGTGAGTCAGCGACCCCCCAGAACTTTTCCGGAAGGAAGAGCCATCATCATGGTGGCGTTGTTCCTGTTGTGCCTGCTGCATTTGTGACAGCGGCATGTCTGTTGCAGTCAGCAACTGCGTGGCAGCATCTTGAACCGTGATCCCGGCATGCTTGGCCGTCATCTGCACTGCGGCGGCCACCACGAGCATGGCACCGGCACAAACCAGTAAACCACCGTGATTCACAGTTAGACTTTGCAGTGAATCGTAGGCTCTACCTTTGCGGGCAAGGGCAAGAATATCTCCCCCGGTGGCAAGAGCGGGGCGTCCCGCTGTGCGGGAAAGTTTGGTTCGGGCCAAATGTTTTTGCTGGGTGGGATCGGTGAACCAGCTGTCCACCAACCCCAAAGCAACCCCTATGACATGTGAAGCCGCGGGAGTGGTCCCAGTTTCCTCGGGTCTAATGGAACTAAAAAGTTGCTGAGCCTGATCTGCATCGGAGTTAGCCAACAGAATGCTGTAACTACGTAGTACCCGTAAGGCGAGTTCTCTGTGCTGGGTTTCGGGGTTGAACAAACTAAAGTTGTACTGTTCAGTGGCCTGCGCAAGTACCTGATTAAGTTCTTCAATCCCGACCTCCGGTCCCAGGTTATCCAAATCTATGCCTTGTGCCGTAAATAGCGGAGCCATATCTTTGAGGAGCTTATCCGTCATGCCGGGTTTATGAACGGCGCCGTACTGCGCCATGAGTTCACGCAGTTCGTCTGAGTCAAAAGGAGAATCCATAGTTGGTACCTAAGCGAGTTCTGGAGTTGAAGTGGTTGTTGGTTCAGAGGCATCAGGGATGTGCCGGGTAATACCCAAGATCCACCGAGCATACGTTGCGATCAGCAGTGGCACGAGGAGTCCAAGTCCCACCGCGGCAATAACTACCCCCGAGTCATTGACCAAGGTGCCAATGAGCAGCGCGACGTATACGGCGTAGGTGGTCGGCAGGAACATGGGGGTGTCTGTCGCAATCTGTTTGAGTGGAACACCGTTGGTGAGCCAGTGGTAGGGCGCAAGCGTGTTTGGTTGCTTGGCCGCTAGGCGCACTGGGCGGCCCATCACGATCACCAAGAGCAGGATCGCGGTGATGGCTACGAGTGTCAAGGGGTTGGTGAATGTGCTGAGGTTTGCGCCGATCTTACGGCCCACAACTTCGAAGAGCCCACCGTCCAAGACGGTGTCAACAAAACGACCCAGGTGGGTTCGCTTGTCCGCGGGTCGCAGCCAATCGATTACGGCAAAGGAGGAAACTACAACCACTCCCGATCCTAACACGAGCAAGACCCTCTTGATGTTGAGTTTGATACCCGCAGCCCACAGGGTGAGCAGCGCAAACGCTGGGACGAGTGCGGGTGGTCCACCGAAGTCTGCCCCCATGGTGGGCAACCCATTTAAGAGTGTTGCAAGACTTCCGATGACTGCCACGGCTAGGGCGGCGGTCTTGCGTTTTCCGCGTGAGACAAGGCCGTTAGCTACGGCCCCTGCGAGCAGAACCGAGGCCGTGGCGAATAGGGCGAAGGCTTGGTTATTGAACCCGTAGAATCGGCCGCCGACCATGGGCTGCACACCCATGAGGGCACTCAGTTGCATGCGGGCACCGGTTGCAATGTCGATTGCCAAGACAATCGCGGTTATGCCGGCTACTACTGCGATGGGGCCAAACCGCCACCCGCGCCACACTGGTAGCAGCGCGAGCGTGGTGATTGCCGCGATGATCGCTACGGAAAGGCCAATGAGCGTCATTGTTGGGGCCCCAGCGCGCCACCATGGCACGGTGTTAGCCAAGAGAGACGCAACGGGCATAGAAGCGATTGCAATTCCGGCAATTTGGCAGGCCGTGATGAGTGCCCGAGAGTTCTTGGCAATCCAGGTACCGGCCCGCGTAATGCGGCGCAAGAACCGACCCGAGAAGATGTACGCAACGGCCAAGAACAACAAGATATTGACCGCAGAGTACAACAGGAAAAATCGTTCGACTAGGGGCCGTGTTGCTAACGTGTGGTCCTCGAAATCGACGAGGGTAGCAATGCGCTCAGCGGCTGACATGGCTACGTACTGCGGGGTAATAACCGACCCAACAAAGATCGAACGGTTAGCCAAGTCGGAAATGCCAAGGAGCGAAAACACGGTGGTGGGTAGGTCGGTCGCCTGGTTGAACCCGGACTGTTTAGTCGACGGTGAGGTCAAGAAGTTTCCGCTGACCTGATCGCCGGCCATCGCCAAGATTGACAGCCGTGGGGAACCGACCGGATCGGACAGGGACGCCAGCACAATGGTGGTGTGGGTGAGTCCGGGGTCCTGAGCATAAATGGCACGCAGTGCGCCCTCGACGCGGCTATCGATCTCGGATAGGCGCGCGGCGATGGCCGGTTCGGCTGGGTCAGCAGACGGCGCAATCCGCAAGTACCCCGGATCAATAACCGTCAGGCGTTTGTCCCCGGTATGACCGGTGATGGCCTGACGAACTTGGGCATTGAATTCCAAAGCTGCAGCGGGACGGGGGTAGAAATTCCCCTGAACCGTACCTGAGGCATCGGCAAGCGCAATAGCAGCCCCGGGACCAACCGCAGCGGTAGAAACCCCGGAATCAGCCAACACCTGGCCAAAATTACCCAGTGTGGCGTTGTACTTCTGGGAGGCCACGGCCTCCTCATAGTCGGACCAATTGGGGACCTGAGCGTCTGCCTGAGCCGCCCCAAGCGTAATGTCAGACACGGTTGGATCCTGCAGATAGCGGCAGGGCCCGCCGCCTCCGTTAAGCGCATCGCCGGCACGTTGACCAGCAGAAAACGCGAGCCAGCCGTCTGCGGGGCAGGTGGAACTGCGGACATTGCGCACCACGAGCGAACCCACGGCGGAAACGGAAGCGAAGTTGGCTATGGCCGGAACCTGATCCATGTCGGTCCAGCGCAGCCCGCCGGTGCCAATGACAACCACGTGATGATCGAAATCGGGGGTGGTGTCACCCTCTGTGGCAACGATAGTTGCCGGCGACAAGGCGGATGCCGGAACCGCCCAAAATCCGCCCACGGCAACGACACTCAAGACCGCCAGCATCCGAATGAGCACGGCACGGCGGAGCAGGCTACGCCAAGGCCTACGTATGGATGCGGTTGCGGGGAAAACGGCGGTGGAGGTGTTTGGGGCTGGCACGTTCCCAGCCTAGTAGATGGTCTTGAGAGACCTGCTGCTTTTGGGCCTCACGGCACAGGAAATCCGCAAGAACTACCCTGCGCGACAAACTTTGGTCACGGATGAGCTAGATTTGCGCCTATTTCAGAGCCGTGCCTATTTCAGATCTAGCCGCGGAATGGGGGCCCGCACAATCAGCGCAAGTGGCTCAACCCAAGTTTGGATCTTCTTGGCCCGCCCAATAACATCGCCGTCCACCTGTGCTTGGGCCCCGCCGGTAATGGTGATTGTGGTGGTCTTGGCTTGGGTGTGGTCAATGCGGCCAACCTTTGCCGTGAGGTCATTATGCATGCCAAAGCCCTGCATCATGACCTCGCCAAAGAGCTGGACCCAGCCGGCTATGCCACCGCGGGTGTCAATCGCGGCAATGTCATGAATGCCGTCATCAATAACCGCGTCTGGAATCAGGGTGATGCCCCCGGGAAGCCGGCCGCAGTTGCCAACCATAAGGGTGCGTAGTTTGGTGGTGAAATGGCGGGAGGAATCAAGGGTGATGTGCGCTTCTATACGCGGTCCGTGCAGGTGGCGGGCACCGGCTAAGAAGTACGCAATCCAACCGACCTTGGCCTTGAGCGCGGCATCCGCCTCCGCAATCATGGCGGCGTCAAACCCCACCCCGGAGATGACTAGGAAGAGGTGCTGCTCGGTGTCAGCCGGGGCGTGCTCGGAAATTTCTAACCGGCCTAGGGCCTTGTTGCGGACACTTGCGTATTTGGTGGTTTGGACAATCTTCTCCAACCGCTCGACCTCAGACGCGTCGGGTTCAATGGCCTGGAGCCAGCCCACATCGATTGGGCGGTCTACACCGTTCAGGAGAACCTCGAATGCTTCTTCGCGGTCGCTGATGGAAATGTCTAGGTTGCGCGCCAACAGGTTGCCGGTTCCCATAGGCAAGATTCCCATTGGGACCTCACTGTTAACCAAGGCCCGGGCGACCGCGCGGACCGTACCGTCCCCACCGAGGGCAACCACTAACTGCGCGCCCGATGCGAGGGCTTGTTTGGCCTGGCCGGTGCCGGGATCTTCGATGGTGGTTTCTAACCACAGCGGTTCCGCTAGGCCCTCGGCTTGGCAGCGGGTGAGCAGGGCAGGTTTGAGTGTGGCCACGCCGAGCTTGCTGGGATTGGCAATGAACGCAATGAGCGGCACCTGGGGCGCCGGGGCGTCGGTATCTTCAACGGGCCCACCTGCTGTGGCGCCTTCTTGGGCCGCGGTTTCACGCTGTAGATTGCGCAGCGCCCACACGACCGGTATCACCAGCGCGACCGTGCACAGCAGGACAGCAACCGATACGATCAGGACCCAAATCTCAATTCCCATACGCTAACGGTAACGGCATTTACCCAAAAGTGGCTTGGACTCGGTAACCTTAGGGTGTGATTGATCTACGCGTGGTGCGAGAGAACCCGGAAATTGTCCGTCAAAGCCAGATTGCCCGTGGGGAAGACCCAGCAATTGTGGACGCTATTATTGCGGCCGATAGTGCGCGGCGTGCCTCGCTGCTCGAGTTTGAGAACCTGCGAGCCCGGCAAAAGTCTATTGGTAAGGATGTTGCCAAGGCCAAGGGGGATGAGCGGACCGCGCTCCTCGAGCAAACCAAGACGCTCGCCGCCGATGTGAAGCGTCTGCAGGCGGACGCTGATGAAGCCGCCGCCACGCTCGAAACCCTGATGTACAAGATTGCAAACATTATTTCCGATGCCCCATCCGGCGGCGAGGAAGACTACATTGTTTTGCGCCACGAGGGTCAGGCACGCGACTTCGCCGCGGAGGGCTTTGAGCCCCTTGATCACCTGGCAATTGGTGAGAAGTTGGGTGCGATCGACACCGAGCGTGGCGCCAAGGTTTCCGGTTCCCGTTTCTACTTCTTGACCGGCATTGGTGCGCGCCTTGAACTGGCGTTGCTCAATGCTGCCGTGGATCAGGGGCTAGTTGCGGGGTTCACACCGATGATCACCCCAACTATAGTGAACCCAAACATCATGCGTGGTACCGGGTTTTTGGGTGAGCACTCTGACGAGATCTACTACCTCGAGGCCGATGACCAGTACTTGGTTGGCACGTCTGAGGTTGCCTTAGCCGGTTACCACAGCGATGAGATCCTCGACCTGGAGAACGGCCCCAAGCGTTATGCAGGTTGGAGCGCTTGCTACCGCCGTGAGGCCGGAAGTCACGGCCGTGATGTGCGCGGAATTATCCGGGTGCACCAGTTCCACAAGGTCGAGATGTTCTCCTACTGCAAGATTGAAGACGCCGCCGCCGAGCACGAGCGCTTGCTTGGGTTGGAAGAGAAAATGCTTCAGCTGTGCGAGCTGCCGTACCGTATTATCGACACCGCTGCGGGTGACCTCGGTAGCTCCGCGGCGCGCAAGTTCGACTGTGAAGCATGGCTGCCTACGCAGGAGCGCTACCTAGAGCTAACCTCAACTTCTAACTGCACCACCTACCAAGCGCGCCGCCTCAATGTCCGCGAGCGGGTGCAGGTCGATGGCAAGAACGAGACCCGCACGGTTGCGACCCTAAACGGAACCCTCGCAACCACCCGGTGGATTGTGGCCATCCTTGAAAACCACCAGCAGGCCGATGGCTCGGTTCGGGTACCAAAGGGGCTGCAGCCTTACCTTGGCGGACTTGAGGTATTGGAACCAATCGCGTGAATTTGCAGGCGTCAAGTGGCTTTTCCCAATCAAGGCTTGATGCGCCCGCGCTAAGCGTTGCGAATGCGCGGACCGCGACCAAGTTGGTGGGCCTCGATATCGACGGCACCATCATGACCGCGGACGGATTCATTTCAGAAGCGGTCCGGGAGCACATCACCCAGCTCTCCCGCGATGGCCACCACGTTGTGCTGAGCACGGGGCGGCCACTGGTGGCCTTGCTGCCAGTCCTAGAAGAACTAAAAATCAGTCAGGGCTGGGCGGTTGGGTCAAACGGATCCGTTACCATCCAACTTGATCAGCAGCTGCCCGGCGGGTATCAGATTGAGCATTCGGTCCTTTTTTCCGCGAGAGATGCGGTCACGGCGCTTGCCCAGTACATGCCCGACGCGGTAATTGGGTTGGAAAACATTGGCCGAGGTTATTACATCAACGAGGACTTTGGGAACTCCAAACTGTCCGGTGAGCACACGGTCCACTCGCTCGCGGAGCTGCAGCAAATGCAAACGACCCGGGTCGTGGTGGCGCGAGCCGATCACGCAGCCAAAGAGTTTAGCGCGGCCGTAGCAAAATTGGGTCTGCGGGACACCTACTATTCGGTTGCTGACGTGCACTGGATGGACCTGGCCCCTGAGGGTATGACCAAGGCGTATGCACTCGAACGCCTGCGCAAGAAGCTCGGCGTTTTGAAGCAGGAAACGGTGGCCGTGGGCGACGCCGAGAACGACATTGAAATGCTCGCGTGGGCGCACCGCGGGGTTGCCATGGGCAACTCCGATGCCGCAGTTGTGGCCGCCGCAAATGAGGTTACTTACGGCATTGGCGACGATGGATTAGAGCCAATTTTGGCGAGTCTGCGTAGCAACTAACCATTCGTGGCCGGGCGCCTAAATTTGGTGGCGGGTCGGTTTGTGGTACAGAATGTGACCTCATGAAGCAGTCGCTCGAGGATGTAGCAAAGCTGGCCGGGGTCTCAACGGCAACGGTTTCGCGTGCCCTGAGGGACCTCGAGAGCGTCAAACCCGAGACCAAACAGCGGATCCGCAAGATCGCCGCCGAGCTTGGCTATGTCACCTCGCCGTTTGCTACGACGCTCGCCACGGGGCTCACCCGCACCGTTGGGATCTTGACTCCGTGGGTCAACCGCTGGTTTTTTAGTAACGTGATCGAGGGTGCGGAACGCACGCTGCGGGCAAGCGGTATGGACGCGCTGCTATATACCTTTTGGGAGACGGATACCCAGCAGCGCCCCCGCCTCGACCTCAATGTGCTGCGGCGCCGGGTTGATGCTGTCCTCGTGCTGGGGCTCCCACTCAGGGCAAGCGAAGTTCAGGATTTGGAAAGCCTCGGTGTGCCATTGGTGTTTGTGGGCACGGGTCATACTAAGCACCTGACGGTGCGAGTTGACGATGCCTTAGTTGCGCGGCTGGCAATGGACCACCTGATTGGACTTGGGCACAGAAACATAGGTCACCTGAGCGGGAGGATCGAGAAGGCCCTGTCCTGGTCGCCGCCGCGGGTGCGGCGCGATGCGTGGCGCCGGGCGCTCGAAGATATTGGGCTTGAGCCCCGGAATTCCTGGTGTGCCAACGGAGATTTCAAGCGGGCGATGGGGCGCCAGGCAACTGCGGATTTACTAGATCGAGCCCCAGAACTAACCGCAATCTTTTGCTCCTCCGATGACATGGCGATCGGTGCCTTTGAGGAGATTCGGCACCGCGGTCTGATCCCGGGGCAAGATATATCGGTTGTGGGCGTGGATGGAACCGAGACCGGTGAGCTGTTAGGTGTCACCACGATTGCGCAAGACCCGGTAGCCCAGGGCGAGGCGGCGGCCCGGTGCCTGCTTAGCCACTTGGCCGGACAAGAAACCGCTGGGGAGGTCCTTGGGGACCTGACGCTCATTCCGCGGATCTCAACGGGGCCACCTGTTTTGTAGCAAATATGTAAGCTTAAGGTCCGACGTTATCAAATTGTTACTGTCGGAAGACTCTCGCGATTACCTGATACTGCCGCTGAAATTATGCGTTTAACGTGCTGAAACGCACAATGCAAAAGAATTGCTGCGCGGAGTGTTGCTCAATCGTTATGCTCAAAGCGTGCCTCTCTGGTTGCGGAAAGTGAATGTAAGCGCTTGCATTTAAAGGGTAGGCACTTTTTCTAGTGCCCTGTCTAATGTTCAATGTCGAATATGTGAGGACACCAAATGAGTATGAAACCAGTGCGCCGTCCGTTTGCGCTAGCCGCAGCCGGGATAGCGGTTGCTATGACCCTTGCCGCCTGTGGCGGGGGAGGCGGAGGAGAGAACACAACCTCGCCGAGTGATACACCCGGTGAAACAGGCGAAGCGAACACCGACTGTGCGGCATTTGATGTTTATGGAGATCTGAGCGGTAAAGAAGTCTCGGTCTATACCTCGATTGTGACCCCTGAGGATCAGCCACACATTGATTCATATAAGCCATTTGAGGATTGCACCGGAGCAAAAATCAACTATGAGGGCTCCAAGGAATTTGAAGCGCAGTTGCTGGTGAAGTTGGAATCCAACAACGCCCCGGATATTGCTTACATTCCACAGCCGGGACTGTTGCAGACCATTGTGGAGAAGTACCCGGACCGTATTGTTGAAGCTTCCGCAGGGACCGTGGAGAACGTAGATAAGTACTACTCACCATCCTGGAAGGGGTATGGAACCGTAGACGGTAAATTCTACGCGGCACCTCTAGGCGCCAACGTGAAGTCCTTTGTTTGGTACTCCCCGGGGGTCTTTGCGGATAACGGCTACGAGGTCCCAACCACCTGGGATGAGCTCATCGCCCTGTCAGACAAGATCGTGACCGACCACGGTGCCGAAGGTGCCAAGCCATGGTGTGCTGGAATTGGATCCGGTGATGCAACCGGCTGGCCCGCAACTGACTGGTTGGAAGACATGGTGCTGCGTACCGCAGGCGGCGACGTCTATGACCAGTGGGTGAGCAACGAGGTCAAGTTCAACGACCCCAAAATCGCTGAGGCCCTGGGTAAGGTTGGGGACATCTTGCGCAACCCGGACTACGTCAACGGTGGCATCGGTGATGTCTCATCAATCGCAACAACCGAGTTCCAAGATGGTGGATTGCCAATCCTCGATTCAGGTTTGTGCTTCATGCACCGTCAGGCATCGTTCTACGCGGCTAACTGGCCTGAGGGAACCGACGTTTCTGAAGACGGCGACGTCTTCGCATTCTACTTTCCAAGCATGAACGCAGATGAGCGCCCGCTACTTGGTGGTGGAGAATTCTCCGCAGCATTCAGCGACCGGCCAGAGGTGGCGGCATTCCAGGCTTACCTAGCCAGCCCTGAATGGAATAACGCTAAGGCGAAGGCCACACCAAGTGGTGGCTGGGTCTCGGCTAACTCCGGACTTGATGTAAATAACCTTGTTTCTCCAATTGACAAGCTGTCAGCGGAGTTGCTGGGTGATACCACCCAAGAGTTCCGGTTCGATGGCTCCGACCTCATGCCAGCGGCCGTTGGAGCGGGAGCGTTTTGGTCCGAGATGACCGCGTGGATTGCGGAAGGCAAACCTGACCAAGCTGTACTTGATGCGATTCAAGCCGCGTGGCCAAGCAACTGATGATTGATTGCCTCTGAGTGATGAGGTGATCTAACAAACGGATGGGAGCCCACGGGCTCCCATCCGCTCAGTTGTGTAGGTACTTCCGGCTTGCAATCGGTTCTAAGGAGGTCAGCATGGATTGGCTCCTGAATGCCAACACCACGAGTGAAAAATTCCTGGTCATGTTCGCCGCTATCGCTTTGTTTGTTCTGGTGATGGGGGCGGTGCTGTTATTTGTTGAGAAACTCCCGCGGGCACCACGCTGGGTTCTAGTGGCTGCCTTTCTAGGTCCCGCCCTTCTAGGCCTAGCTTTTGGGCTTGTTTACCCTGCACTGAGTACGGTAAAGGCCTCGTTCTATAACGGGGACGGCTCCAAGTTTGTTGGCATGGAGAACTACGCCACCGCGTTTACACAGGGTGAATTTCAGCAAGTGTTATTCAATACGATTGCATGGACCCTGTTTGTCCCGCTTGTTTCCACCGGTGTTGGGCTGACATATGCGGTCTTGGTTGATAAAAGCAGAATTGAGAAATTTGCTAAAACCCTGATGTTCCTGCCCATGTCTATTTCCATGGTGGGCGCGGGAATCATTTGGAAGTTCATGTATGAGTACCGGGCAATCATCGAAGGGGTGCCGGCAGATAAGCAGCCTGCGCAAATTGGTTTGCTGAATCAGGTCCTCATTTGGATGGGGTTAGAACCGCAGCAGTTCTTACTCAATGGTCCGTGGAACAACATGTTCTTGATGGTCGTGATGATCTGGATTCAATCCGGTTTTGCCATGACTATTTTATCCGCTGCAATCAAGGCTATTCCGGAAGACACCAATGAGGCTGCGCGCCTTGATGGGGTCGGTGGTATCAAGCTGTTCTGGTACATCACCATCCCTTCGGTTCGCCCTGCCCTTGTTGTCGTGGTCACTACGATCGCCATGGGCACCTTGAAGGTGTTCGATATTGTCCGGACCATGACGGGTGGAAACTTTGGCACCCAAGTTATTGCCAATGAGTTCTATACCCAGTCATTTAGACAATTTAACTTTGGTTTGGGTGCGGCCCTGGCCGTCCTGCTATTTGTCTTTATCATTCCGCTGGTTGTTTATAACGTGTTCCAAATGAGGAAGTCGGAGGAGATACGATGACCGCCGCAACTCCCCAGAAGGCCACGGTTTTGTCCGAATCAGGTTTGGCTGGTCGCATTGAAAACCGGGCCGGAAAAGTTAAAACAACGCTAACCTCACGGTTAGCGTCCGGGATCGCCCTGCTCATTGCCATTTTCTGGACCATTCCAACCATTGGCTTGCTCATTACGTCGTTCCGACCGGAGGCAGACATCAAGAAGTCTGGCTGGTGGACGTGGCTGAGCAATCCGAGTTTCACCACCGAGAACTACGTTGAGGTCCTCACCGGTGGACGGTTTGAACTGTCCGGGTTCTTTGTGAACTCGATTGTGATTACTCTGCCCGCAGTGGTGATCCCGATTACGCTTGCGCTGCTTGCCTCCTATGCGTTTGCGTGGATTGACTTCAAGGGTCGCAGTATCTTATTTGTTGCGGTGTTCGCGCTTCAGGTGGTTCCCATTCAGGTCGCGCTTATCCCGTTAAATAAGCAGTATGTGTCCTGGGGATTGTCTGGGTCGTTTTGGACGGTGTGGCTCTCCCACACCATCTTTGCGCTCCCGCTGGCCATCTTCCTGCTGCACAACTTCATGAAGGAAATTCCACGGGAACTTGTTGAAGCCGCCCGCGTGGATGGAGCTGGGCACGTCAAGATTTTCTTTGTTGTCCTCATGCCGCTGCTGGTTCCGGCGATCGCGTCCTTTGCGATCTTCCAGTTCCTGTGGGTTTGGAACGACCTCTTGGTCGCCCTGACCTTTGCTGGAGGGGCACAGAATGTGGCGCCACTGACGGTGCGGTTGGCGGAGCTCTCGGGAACACGCGGCCAAGCTTGGTATCTCCTAAGCGCTGGCGCGTTCGTGTCGATGGTTGTTCCGGTCGTTGTCTTCCTTGCGTTGCAACGATTCTTTGTGCGTGGCCTGCTAGCAGGTTCCGTTAAGGGTTAAGTCAATACCCGCATGAACGGTACTGGGTCACGGTCAACTGTAGAGTTCTATTGGCCGTGGCCCAACGTCTCGAGACATCTAGGGAACGAGTAGAAGCTTGCCAAAGACCTCTCCGGAGTTCAGCAGGTCATGAGCGGCTTGGGCCTGCCCCAATGGGAATTGGGCATGAATGACAGGGGTAATCTCCTGAGCGGTCAAAGCCGGCCACATAAGCTCTCTAACCGCGGCCACAATGCGCGCCTTCTCATCGGACGGTCTGGACCGCAGCGTAGTGCCGTGGATGCTTGCGCGTTTCATCAAAAGCGTGCCCAAGTTCAGGTTTGCCTTGGCACCGCGTTGCATTCCAATGATCACAAGCCTTCCCCCAACCGCTAATGCGTTGATGTTGGCCTCGAGTAGGGAAGCGCCTGTGACATCGAGAATGACATCTGCGCCTCGGTCCTGCGTGACCGCGCCAACCAGTTCGGGTAAGCGAGTGGCGAACGTGTCGCCGTCACTGGACTGGTACTCTCCGTAGGCAAGGGCGTAGTCCGCACCTAGCTCGCGGCACCGCTCCGCGCGCTCGGCCGTGCGCGCGGTGGCAATGACTTGGACGCCGTAATTTTTGGCCAATTGAATAGCAAAGGAACCCACCCCGCCCGAGCCGCCGTGGATCAGCACGGTTTGTCCCGGCCGTAACTTGGCTACATCATGCAAGTTTGACCACGCGGTGCAAGCCGCCTCCATGATCCCCGCCGCCTCGATCAGGTCGACCCCTTTTGGTAGCGGCAAGACCTGGGCGGCTGGCGCCACGACCTTATCCGCGTACCCGCCAGAGTCCAGTAGGGCAACAACCTGATCGCCTAGGTGAAAATTGGAGCCCCCCGCACCCTTGCCGGTTACCGTCCCGGAAACCTCGAGCCCAAGGACGTCACTTGCCCCGGGGGGTGGTGGATACAGGCCCTTGGCCTGTAAGAGATCCGCCCGGTTGATGCCCGCAGCGGCAACCGTAATGAGAACTTCATTGGGGCCGGGTTTTGGGGAAGGGATCCTAGAAACGCTGAGGGGACCGGAAGAGGGGTTGGACTGGGACACGACAATGGCTCTCATACGGCAACTCTAATACCCCATCTGGGTGTTTCTTGGGTCAAATGGTCCGGTGTTTACGGCGAACGGAGGTCAGGTTTCAGCTGAATGTGAGCAGAACGTGTAGCACGCCACTGTTTTATGGTTAGCAGTTGGCCCATGATTCGTGGCACAATAGTTACGCACCTACGGGTGTGTGCAGAGGAATCTGTAGGGAAGTGTGGCAGAGCGGCCGAATGCGCCGGTCTTGAAAACCGGTAGACGGCAACCCCGTCTCGCGAGTTCAAATCTCGCCGCTTCCGCAGTAAGACCCCGAAGTCCATATTGGGCTTCGGGGTCTTTGTCATTACGGGCGAGGCTGGAGCCGCACCACGGGCAGGACCGGGGCCGGCTTTGAGGACCAGGGTGTTGGACCCGGTTGGCACGTACGCGAGCTCGCGGTGTGCGGTGTGGGCCCCGTTTACCTCGATGGTGTGCTCCTCAGCCAAGACTCCGTACTCAAAATCGGTGCGGACAGTTAGGGTAACCGTGGCGTCTGGGTCCAAAAGCAATTCCGCGCCAAGCAGCTCCGGGGTGCGGGGTCGACCGCTGATTTGGAACCGAGCAGATCCCCAATGAACACGTGAGCGGTTAGCCCAACAATAGTTATGGGTTGCGGCTTGTAGCGCACAAAATGGTTCGCGCTGAACCGGGTGGCCTGCGGCAGCGCATACCAAAGCTGGACTCCGTGGAGGGCGTCCGTTTGCGGGGCGCTGATCTCTTGGTGGGCAATCTCCCCGGCAAACAACCAGGAAACAGTGGCCAGCCCGGTGTGTAGGTGGCGCGGAACGGTCATGTCGCCGGTTTCAGCGACACTATCCGGCCCGTAGTGGTCCAAGAAGCACCATGCTCGAATGAGTGAGCGCTCGCGCTGGGGCGATGTGCGGCACACGGTCATTGCACGTGGGCCGCCGAGTGGCACCAGCCGGGGTTCAAGCACCTCGACAGCTGTGCACGGTTGGCCAGATTCCAGGATGGTCACATCTGAGTGGCCTTCTTGGTTACTCATTTGTTGGCCTTTTCTTGTGCGCAAACGGCCACTACAGTGGCCGCTGCCTTGGCTAACCGCCGGGTTCGGGTGGCTTCGTTGGGGGCCGAGAGGATCGGGCGCAAGATTGAATGCCGCGCCGTTGCGCTGAGCACGGCAAATACTTGTGCGGCCGCAACTTCGGCCAAACCGCGGTCCCGCATGCGACCCTCGGCTTGGAGTCTGGCTACATGCTCCACATTGCGCGCCGACCAAATGGAGCACGGCCTGCGCGGGGTAAAACGCTGCAAAAATGTTGCGGCATCGAAAGATCTTTTCTGCCCATCAATCCAGCCGGAGCACAGTGCTTCGTCGAGGGCCTGGGCGTACGTCAGCGTGGTTGGTTCGGTTGTGCCCTTCTTGGCCAGCATGAGCCAGGCGCCCTCTTGGCGCTGGCTGTGACCGATCATATAGCAACTCAAGTTGCACGGTGTGCAATGTTGCACCTAGTGTAAAAGTATGGATTATGGTCACGACCCGGCACCCGCCCTGCCCTCGCGCCGGGAACGCAATAAACAGGCTACGCGCCACGCTATTTCGACCGCCGCGCTCGATCTCATGCGAGAACAGGGATATGAGGCGTTAACCGTTGACCTCGTAGCGGAGCAGGCCGGAGTTTCTAGACGGACATTCTTTAATTACTTCCCATCTATCAATGATGCACTGCATGACCATGTGGCTTGGATCTTTGAGCATACGGAAGTTCGTCTTGCCGAGCGCGCCGAGCAGCTACCCATCATGGAAGCTGCGATGGCTACCTTGCAGGATATTCTGAGCGTCGATCTTCTTGATAAGGTCGCTTACCTGGCGGTTCAGGGGGAGCGGATCCCAAGTTTACAAGCGGCCGAGTTGGCGACTTGGGCGCGCAGCATGCGCCACATCACCCCCGAACTTATTAAGACTCACCCCGACAAAGACCCGTTTGTCATCACCGTTTTTGCGCAGGCGCTCCTAGGCGCCTTGAGCGCCGCGTTCCAGACTTGGGCGGTCCAGGCAACCTTGCCCATCAATCCCCAAGACATTGACGAACTTGGCAAGCGTCTAACCTCCGCAATGGAGTTGGTTCGAGACGGATTCCCGCACCTTCATGAAGCCGCAAGAAAGGCTTAAGTACTACCATGGCTCAGTTTTTGTATCGTATTGGGCGGTCGGCTTACGACCACCGCAAAGCGTTCGTTGCCGCGTGGCTAGCGGTCCTCATTGCAATCGGTGCGTTGGCCGGGTTGTTCATGGGGCAACTCTCAAACACGTTCACGCTGCCGGGCACGGAAACCGAACGGGTTCTGAACCTGATGAAGCAGGAAATGCCGGAGCTCTCGGGTGGTGCCGGATCGATCGTGTTTACCACCAAGGAAGGGCAACCATTCACTCCCGAGCAGGAACAGGCAATTGCGCAGGCGCTCAATAAACTTGGCAAGCAGGATCCGGTTTCTGGGATAACCAATCCCTTTGAAACGCAAGCCACTCTTGATGATGCCCAAGCTCAGGTGCGCGGTGGCAAGACCGAGATCAGCGACAATGCGCTCAAACTCGATGAAGCCCGCCAGGAAATCAAGGATGGCCAGGTCCAACTGGACCAAGCGGAGCAAGACCTCGCCGACGGCCGAGCAACCCTTGACGAAAACGCTGAGAAACTCCGTGAGGGGCAAGAGCTCCTGGCCGCTGGCCAAACCGAGCTGGACGGCGCACGCAGCGAACTCGACGGTGCCAGGGTGCAGCTGGATCAGGGGCAACGTGAACTGACCCAGGGCCGTACCGATCTGTTGGTGGGGCAAGAACAGTACGAGGCCGGGCAACAAGAGATCACCTCCGCTCAGAAGCAACTTGCTGCCGGTAACGAAGAACTTGCGAAGCAACGGTCACAGTTGGAAACGGGAATTAACCAGTTCCTAACGGGGGTCGGGGCCACGAGCCTCGACCAGGCCCCGGCAGCGATTAGCGCAGCAAAGGACCAGGTGAACTCTGGTATCAAGCAGGCCAACGAAGGCCTGAACCAAGCAAAGCAAGCCGTAACTGATCTCGGTGCCCTAAGGATTGCACTCGAGGGCGCTGGGGAAACCGACACCGATGAGTACCTCCAGGTGGTGGCAGACCTTGACCGGGCTAAGGCAGCCGTAGCCGAGTTAGAACAGACCGTTTCCGGGCTGCAAACCAAACTCAAGGATCTCGAGACCGCCTTGGCCACGCACGGCCAGTTGGTCAAGGGGCAACAGCTCCTGGTTGCCGGGGAACAGGAACTCGCCCAACACGAACGGGACCTCAAAACCGGGCAGCAAGAACTCCAAGCGGCCGCCAAGCAACTTGCAGATGCAAAAGCCAAGATCGCAACGGGCGAGGCCGAGCTAGCCGCAGGCCAACGCCAATATGAGGCAGGTCTGGCTCAGTATGAGGCCGGCCGGGCGGAGATAGCAGCGAACGAAAAAACCTTGGCGGAAGGTGAACAGGGCTTAGCCGAGGGGCGCCAACAACTCGTTGATGGCGAAAAGGAAATCGCGGATAATCGCAAGAAACTTGAAGATGGCCTAGCAGAAATTGCTACGGGCCAAGAGCAGCTCGATGACGCCAAAAAGCAACTCGAGCAGGGCGAGCGGATGTCCACGCTGGCAGCTCCAATCCGGTTTGTTTCTGAGAATGGAGCAACCGCAATTGCTCAGGTGCAGTTCTACGGGCAACCGGAATCCCTGACCACCGCAGAGCGGGACGCCATCACGTCGATTGCGGATGGTCCCGAGGCCGCCGGAGTGCAAACCTTGTTCTCCAAGGAAATCATGGCGGACCTGAGCTCCATCTTCGGAGTCTCGGAAGTGGTTGGATTCGTCTTTGCCGGGGTGGTCCTCATGGTCATGCTCGGTACGGTAATCGCCGCAGGCCTGCCACTGCTCATGGCCCTGTTAGGCGTCGCAATCGGTGTGGGCGGCACGCTCGCGTTGTCCTCGCTCATCGAAATGCAGAGCATCACCCCTGCCCTTGCCCTCATGCTGGGGCTAGCCGTGGGAATCGACTACTCGCTCTTCATCGTGCACCGCCACCGCACCCAAATGCTGGCCGGCATGGATGTGCGAGAATCCGTGGCCAGATCCATTGGGACAAGCGGCAACGCCGTGGTCTTTGCGGGGCTCACGGTCATCATCGCGCTCGCGGCCTTGATTGTCCCGGGCATTCCATTCATGGCGGTGCTCGGTGTCTCCGCGGCATTTACCGTCCTGGTGGCGGTTCTGATTTCGATCACGCTTACGCCGGCGCTGCTCGGATTCATGGGAGAGAAACTCCTTACTAAGAAGAGCCGGGCCAAGCGGGAAAGCGCTATCGCAAGTGCGGCATCGGAAGGCTCCGAAAACGCTGCCGGCATACCCGCCGCACACGGCACCAAACGTTCCGCGAGCCGCTGGTGGGCCGAGCAACTCACCAAGCGTCCCTGGACGTACGCGATTGCGAGTCTGGTGGCCCTGCTGGTGATCGCAATTCCGGCGATGAGCATGCAGACGGCCCTACCCGACGGCGGTTCAGAGCCGCACGGGTCCGATGCCCAGCGTGCCTACGAGATTACCTCGGAACACTTTGGACAGGGGTTCAACGGCCCACTTATTGTGCTGGCCCAGTTGCCTGACGGAACTTCCGATCAGGTGACGGCGGATAATGCGCTTCTCGATGTCGCAGAGACGTTGACCGGGGCCGACGGCGTGTATGCTGCACTCCCGGTTGGCACCAATGATGGCCTGACCTACGGTGCAATTCAGGTGCTCGCTAAGACGGGGCCGGCCTCACCGGAAACCGAGGCAGTGGTGCACACACTGCGCGACATGCAGGGTGAGATCTTGGCTGACACGGGCGTGACCACCTCCGTAACCGGGCAGGTTGCCGCCCAAGTCGACGTCAGCGAACAGATCACCGCGGCGCTGGTTCCGTACCTAGCAATCGTGGTTGGGCTTTCTCTGGTCCTGCTCCTGCTCGTGTTCCGGTCGATTGTGGTGCCGCTGCTTGCGACCGCGGGATTCCTGCTATCCCTGGCCGCGTCCTTTGGGGCGACGGTTGCGATCTACCAGTGGGGCTGGCTGGGGCCGATGTTTGGGGTATATAACCCGGCGCCGATCATGAGCTTCCTGCCGATCTTGTTGACCGGAATCTTGTTTGGTCTGGCAATGGACTATCAGGTGTTCCTGGTGACCGCGATCCGTGAGGCGTATGCGCATGGAACCGAAGCCGTTGAGGCGATCCGCAAGGGCTTTGACCACACCGCTCCCGTTGTCGTTGCGGCTGCCCTCATCATGATCTCGGTATTCTCCGGGTTTGTGTTTGGGCACCTGGCGATGATCAGGCCCATCGGGTTTGCGCTGGCAATTGGCGTACTCTTCGATGCCTTTGTTGTCCGAATGACCCTCACACCTGCGGTCATGGGGCTGCTTGGAGATAAGGCGTGGTACCTGCCCAAGTGGCTGGATAAGATCCTGCCAAACGTGGACGTTGAGGGTGCCGGGCTGCAGGAGGCACTTGAAGACGCCGAGCCTCGGCAAGAAGTCCTGGTCTAACCGGGACGCCTAGACGCTAGAAGGAACCGATTGGCCCCAAGAATCACTGATTCTTGGGGCCAATCGGCGTTCGCCTGCAAACGGCATCAAAGGTCCTATGCTGAACCACTATTTTGTCCGATAGCCTGACCTCACACTGACCCCTGCGGATGCAGGTGCGCACAAAACACAGTCAGTACATGATTTAGTCCAACGAGGGAGTCAGACATGAACCGGCTGCGGTGGTAGTTGAGGTTGGTGCTAACATCAGCGAAATCGCTGTGGGCGACCGTGTTGTTATCGACACCATGGCGTTTACGGATGGTCCCATTGGACTCGGGGCAGTTTTAGGTTACCGGAGCAAGGGGGGCTCCAGCATTGTCGTTGTTGACGTACTCCAGACACGATTGGACAAAGCCTTAGGAATTGGTGCCGATGCCGTTATCAACTCGGCGGACAAGGTCGTGGTGCTCTTCGACTAGTGGACCAACCGTCCGTCGATCGGCACCAAGAAAACGTGCGGATCGACGGACGGACCAGTAGCTTAGGCTCTCTTGCGCAAAACAATCGCGGTCATGACCACGGCGGCGGTGACAATGACGGCCCCAATGAGGGACGTCCGGTCCGCGCCGTGGGAGAACGCGGCCTTTGCGGCATCGAGAAGCTGGCTGCCCAACTCCGCTGGAAGTCCCTGCGCCACGTCGACAGCACCACCCAAAGTCTCTTTGGCGGCTGCCCCGTCAGCGGCGGAAACGCCCTTGGGGATTTCGATTGCGTTGCGGTAGGTCGCGGTCAGGATGGAACCGAGAATCGCGGTTCCCAGCAGAGCCCCCAGCTCATATGCAGTCTCAGAAATTCCCGATGCCGCCCCGGCCTTGTTTGGTGGCACCGACGCCAAGATCGCGTCGTTGGTTAGGGTCTCGGCAAGGCCAACACCCATTCCAACGAGGAAGAACGCGGAGACCAAGAGCCAGACAGACGAGGAGGCTCCCAATTGTGTGGCTACCAAAAACCCGGATGCGGACAGCGCCAAACCGATCGGAATCAATTTACCAAGGGCAAAACGTTCGGCAAGCTTCACGGCGAACAGGCCCGAGATAATTGTTGCCGCAAGCCCCGGCAGCAGGTAGAAACCGGCGGTTAGTGGGCTAAACCCAAGGACCATCTGCAGGTACTGGGCAATGTAGTAAACCATACCGGACATGGCCAGAACGGACATGAGGTTCGCCGCGATCGAAGCGGAGAATACCGGGTTGTTGAACAGACGCATGTCCAGCATCGGGTTGGAAATGCGCAGCTGCCTGCGGACAAACCAAGTGCCGATCAGCAGCCCGGCCACCATGAAGGCCAGTCCCACCGGGATCTGGCCGCCGGCCAAAGTCTTGATACCAAAGACGAGGGTGAACATGGCGGCGATCGAGGTTGCCACGCTCGCAACGTCAAACTTACCGGGGTTGGGGTCCTTGGACTCTGGCAGTAGGAACGGGCCTGCGATCAGCATGATCACGATTACCGGAACAGCGAGCAGGAAGACCGAGCCCCACCAGTAGTGCTCGAGTAACCAGCCGCCAACGATGGGTCCAAGAGCCGCTCCCGCCGAGAATCCGGAGGCCCAAATGGCAATTGCAAGGCGGCGCTGTTTGTCGTTCAAGAACAGGTTTCGCAGCAGCGCCAGGGTCGATGGCATCAGGGTGGCCCCAAATAGCCCAAGCAGAGCGCGGGCGGCAATGAGTTCACCGGAAGTGGTGGAGAATGCCGCGTAAATGGAGACCAGGCCAAATCCGATCGAGCCGATCAACAGCAGTTTGCGGCGGCCAACGCGGTCGCCCAGGGTTCCCATGGTCACGAGCAGGCCGGCCAGCACTAGCGAGTAAATATCAACGATCCACAGCAGGGCGGTCCCGGACGGGCGCAGGTCCTGAGAAAGTTCGGGCAGCGCAAAAGACAGTACGGTGTTGTCGATCGACACCACGAGGACGACAAGCATCAGGACAACGAGGCCCAGCCAGTCCTTGAGTGTTGCTAGGGGCTGCTCGGGGATTGTTGGGGCGCCAGAGTTTGGTGACTGCGGCGTTACCGCGTCACGGGTCGCGGTCTTGCTCATGTGTTTCCTTCCAGAGTTACTGTACCGTCTAGACGGTATCATTGAGTGTTAGTATGGCGCCATGGAACAGAGCGAAAAAGTGGGGAAAAACACCGGTTCGCCGCGCAAATATAAGCGCGGAAGCGGGCGCGAACGGGTGCTCGATGCTTACGCTTCAATCCTGCGTCAAGAGGGAGAAAGTGCCGCAACTCTGGATGAGGTTGCCCTCCGTGCGGAGATCTCCAAGGGTGGTTTACTGCACCACTTTGGTTCCAAAGACGCACTGATCGGCGGCTTGCTCGAGCGGCTGACGCTAGAAAACCAAGCTGACATTGACCGGACGATGGCAAGCGATCACGATCCGGTTGAGGCCTACCTGACGTCTTGTATGCAGGCAGACGACTCTTACAGTGAAACCTATCTAGCCGTCATGAAACTGGCGGGTTCCTCGGATGGGCGGGTGGATCAGACCCTGGCGGAGGTGCTCCAGGGCTGGCAGGACGCGTTGACGGAGCGCATGGACGACCCGGTCATGGCGCGCTTGATTCAGCTTTTGGGTGATGGCTTGTACTCCCATGCGCTCATGAATATTCCTGATCAGCCAATTGATCGAGGGGTCTTAAGGCTTGCTCAGGAGTTGCTTTCGGGGCGATAGCCGGCATGCGCGCATCCGTTCGTGTGAGATGCGCCACTCCGGTGACGGGGGCTCGGGGGTTCGAGTCCCACTTGGGGACCCATGCGCTTTTCTGGTCTTTGTGGTACGCGTGCGCGTTGTCTATAGTGGCGACCGAGCTCGGGTCCTAGGTGCAACGTTTGTGCTGGTGAGGGGTCGGTGCGCGGACGATCGAATCGGGTAAGAAAATCTTTGGATTTCGTGTTTCAATAAAGACTGTGCGATTTCTGAGAGCGCGCACACATCCCGATATCTCATAGGAGAGGTAAGCTCTGTGCGAATAAAATGGAGAACGTCCGGTGTCGCCGGTGCGATGGCATTGCTGCTGTCGGCTTCACTGGTCCCGGTAGCAACAGCAACTGAGGTACCCGTCGAGACGGCTGCTGCAGAGGCCGCCGTTGAAACCCAAGCCGAAGTTGAAACGGTTGAACAGGTTGCGCCCGTTGCTGAAGACGAAGTGGCTCAACCCGTAGCAACTGCGGCGGGCGCAGTTAATGGCTACTACGACAACGTGGATCAGAAACTGATCAAGGCAATCTCAGCTAGTTCTGAAGAATTGACCGGTGAGGGCTTGGTCAACGGTCGCATCGCCGCAACTCTTGATGGCAAAGTTGATACCTTCTGGCACTCAAGATGGTCGGGTGTCGAGGACCCCGCACCCCACACTTTGATCTACGGTACTGCTGATGGCAACCCAATTCCCAATGTTGCCCGAATTTCACTGTCGCCGCGTGGCAAGCCACACTCTGGCCGATTCAAAGACTATGAGGTTTTGGTTCGCTCGGATGCTGCATGTGAAGCCGCGGACGGTTGGACACTCCTTAAAGAGGGCTCAATGGACCCACTTGATAAAGGTGACGTCAATATTGACTTTGAAGCCCAGGACATTTCCTGTGTCAAGGTAGTTGCAAAAAGCTCGTGGGATGGTGCGGAAAAGGAGCAAGCTTTCGCCTCGCTCGCAGAATTCAACCTCCACCAGTTCTTTGAGGGGGACCGCCCACTGCCAGAAGCTCAGCCACTACCGCCACGCACCCCACAGAAGCCACGTCCCCTGCCAACTGGCGTGAAGTCGAGCTCCGAAGTCTTGGACCCGCTAGCTCTCGATGCCCGTATTGCTGACAACGACGATAAGACTCCAATCGCACTCAAGGTTCCAGGTTGGAATGGCGAGGACCGCATTGTTGGTGCTCGTAAATCAACCACGCCAAAGGTTGCAGATCTTGAGACCAGTGGAATCAACTACTTTGTTGATTGTGAAGCTGCAGAGTCAAAGTCTGAGGGAACGCAGGCAAACCCATGGACCTCGATCAAGGCAGTCAACACGCACGGTGATTTTGAAGCAGGTGACCAGATTCTGTTTAAGCGCGGAACCACGTGTGCCGGTCTGTTGCACCCAACAGGTTCAGGCGTTGAAGGTAACCACATCACCATCGACGCTTACGGTGAGCCGAGCGCTGACCTGCCGTTGCTTGAGGGGCGCGGTATCACCGAGTCGCCGGACAACGACATTCCGTTGACGCTGCAGAGCCAGACCGGCCACGGCATTGAGTCTGCGGTTGTCCGTCTGTTCAATCAGGAATACTGGACCATTCGCAACCTGGAAATTACCAACTACTCAGGTGATGAGAACGACTACAACAAGCGCCGTCGTGGTGTAGTAGTCGCACTTGAAGACTTCGGTCGTGGTAACGGATTCGATATCTCAGACCTGTACATTCACGATGTTCTAGGCCGCGGTGAGAAAGATCTTGGCGGGTCCGGTGGAATCCAGTTTGAAGCCTATGCAGGTGCCAAAAAGATCCCAACAAGTTTTGGTGGCATTGAAGTTCACCACAACACCATCCGGCACGTGAACCGCTCCGGTATCAATGAAGGGTCCGACTTCCGGTCCCGGCACTCCGTTGGTGGCTCGATCCAAGACAACGCGTTTGAGGTCTGGGCGGGTATGGATGTCCATGACAACATTGTTTCGGACATTGGTGGTGACGCGATTGTGACCCAATTTGCTTCCGACACCGAGGTATACAACAACTCAGTATGGGACTCTTCAAATCACCACGGTGGAGTTTCTAAATCTGGAAACAACGCTGCCGTTTGGGCTTGGGACGCGGATAACGTCAAGTACTTCAACAACCATGTCTTTGACACCGTCATGCCTGACGGTACATGGGATGGAACCGCGTTTGACTCCGACTACGGAACCACCGGGACCACGTTCGAGTACAACATTACTCATGACAACCAAGGTGGCTTCATGCTGTTCTGCGGTTGTGGTGGACTATCAACCCAGACCGTGCTGCGTTACAACCTGTCTATTAATGATGGTCGCGGCGGTGAAAACCACGCAGAAGGGCCGCGCGTATTCTTCGTAGCCGGTCAGACCGATGCTGAGGTATACAACAACTCATTCCTGCTCTACCCAGGCGCCAATATTGACAAGGGGTCAGGGGGCAGTTCTGCAGTCACTTACCAGAACAACGTGTTCTTGGCACAGGGGGCTGTGCGAACCGGAATGAATGATGGTCTGGCTAAGACGTCCCCCTTCCGCAGCAACCTGTACGCAGGTTCTTCAGGTGCGTGGCCGCAACCCGGTATCAATGACAACACGGTTGAAGTGGACCTACAGCCTGCTGATGGCAAGGGCTTAGCCCCAATCCAAGTGGGGAAGAAGTTCATCGCAGGTAAGGGTGTATCGATTGCCAAGGGCAGCATTGCTGATATCGCAAACAATGAAATCCCGGCATTCCAGCGCCCGGACCTAGGCGCCTTCCAAGTTAGTGAGGCGCTGGATGGACTTGCAATCCAAAATGGTGGGTTTGAGGTTGACACAGAGGGTTGGGAACTAACTAACGGAGCTTCCGTTACCGATAAGTCCTACCGTGGCGGAAACCACGCACTTGCCCTTGACTCGAAAGATGCAGCGGCATCCCAAACGTTCAACGCCGGAGCGAACCGCACCTTCCGGGTGGTCGCAGCCGTTCAGGCAAGCGCTGAAGGCGACCTGCCAACCTTTTCGTTGAGTAACCCAGAGGGGCACACGGTAACTGCCCAGGCACTTGAGGCAAAAACTACGGGTTATGCAGCCGGGGAATGGGTCAATGTATCTGCGGTTATGCGCACCGGTTGGGATGGCACAACGCTCAGCGTTGACATTGCTGGTCCTGGTCTAGTGGATGACGTAACCGTGGAGCTTGTCGCCGATTACATGGTTGATGGCTCATTCCAGTCACGCAGTAACAGTCCGTGGTCGAACAACGGCCGCGCCGAAGAGGGCGTCTCCGGTGGACTCGCACTTGCGGTTGGCGGTGGTGGGACCGCTGAAAACGTGGAAACCGTTGTACCTGAGTTGGGCAGGGAATATACCTTGTCCGCGTGGATTAAGGGAACTGACGTCCATGTTGGTGCCAAGCAAGGGTATACCTACAAGGAGCCAGCAGGAGACAAGAAATCGCAGTCCGTTACGGCATCCAGCGACAAGTTTGCGCAGGTCTCTATGGACTACACTCCAACGGAAAACCGCTTTTCCACCTTCTGCTACAACCCAACCGAGGGCCAAGTCCTGTGTGACGACTTCACTCTGGTAGATAAGTGGGATGGCACAGTTGCCCGAATCGGTACAACAGTTATCCCAGGGGTTCCAATTAATCCTGCTGAGCCGGTAACACCTGAAGAGCCGGAGATTCCGCTGACTCCGATTACGCCTGCTAAGCCGGTAACACCTGAAGAGTCGGAGATTCCGTTGACTCCGATTACACCTGCTAAGCCGGTAACGCCAGATGCTGACAGTGACTCGGATGACGAAGCCACAACCGGTAGTGAGGATGGCGAACTGCCAAAGACCGGTTCAACAGCAGTGACGGTTGGATTGGTCGCATTAGCGGCACTTGCTGCTGGTGGAGTGTTCCTTGCATTCCGTAGAAAGACCGCATAGCAAGTAAGCATTACTAGCGCTAGGCGTGGCGCTAACCGGGGGTGCGATCTTGACTCAGGGTCAAGATCGCACCCTCGGCGCTTTTGCAGGGGCGCCCCAAAGGCATAGATGCCTGTAAAAGCTGGGACCAACTCGGCTATAGTCCTGTAATGAGTGCAAAATGTGTGCATCAAGAGGTGTGGCACTGGAGCCGTGAGTGTTGATCAAAGGTAGGACAGTTGTCCAAGAATAACGAGACGTCGAAGCCAGCGACCATGCAGGATGTGGCCAAGGTTGCAGGGGTTTCCAGAGGTACGGTCTCAAGGTATGTCCGCAAGAACGGGTATGTCTCGCAAGATGCTGCTGAGGCGATTGAATCCGCAATCGTAGCAACCAAATTTGTGCCCAATGCGGTGGCTCGAACCCTGGCTGGGTTCCCCTCTCGTAACGTCGCACTGGTGGTCCATGAGGACGCATCGCTATTTGCCCAGGACCCTAACTTGATGGGGATGATGATCGGTGCACGGCGCAGGCTGCAAGAGAACGACTACCAACTTCTGATCATCATAGAGAATGAGACAGAGAGTACTGAACGTCTGCAGCGGACGCTTACGAGCGGTTTGGTAGACGGGGTCATGGTTGCGGCCCCTAAAACAGAGGATCCGCTGGCTGAGGTAGTGCGGGACTCGGGGCTGCCAGCCGTATATGTAGGGCAAGACGAGAGTTTTGGAGACTTGCCGGTTGTCGATGTTGATAACCGTGACGGCGCGCGGCGCGCTACCAAGTTCCTTGTTGACGCGCAGGTAAAGCGCGCTGCACATATCGCTGGGCCGATTGAGACGTACGCTGCCCTGCAGCGCGCTGAGGGATTTCACGATGCCCTTGGTGCGTCTTATCGTGAAAGCTTGGTGGTCTATAGTCGTGACTGGAGTGTGGCTGCGGGTGCGGAAGCGATGCGGACATTGTTGGAGAAAGACCCCGAGATCGACGGTCTTTTTGCAGGGTGTGACTCGATTGCTATTGGCGCAATAAATGAGCTACGCCGTGCAGGACGTAAGGTCCCTCAGGATGTGAGGGTCATTGGTTTTGATGACTCCCCGTGGGCGACCTCGCACAGGCCTGCGTTGACTACGATTTCTCAGCCTGCTGAGGTATTGGGTGAGGAAATGGCAGAGATGGTGCTGCGCCAATTGCGCGGCGAGGATATGCGGGGTGCCGTGGTGCTGGTTCCCATTAAGTTAGTGCAGCGCGAATCTGCATAAGCGTAGATGTTTCTCTTTTGGGACCTATGACTACTTGACGCTCATGCTTTACCTGATACAGTTATCGTAATGTGTGCGCGCGCACAGGTTTATTTTCTTGGCAGCCTGCGCACAGATACTGTTTCTTGCTTGGTCCGAGTTGGACTGGCAATCTCAACGAAGAGGATAGAAAATGCGTCACAACAAAGCTGGTCTGTTGACTCGATCAATCGGCCTTGCCGCTGTGGGTGTCCTGGCACTGAGTGCATGCTCCGGCGGAGGAACTCCGGAAAAGGCTCCAGAGAAGGAGACTGGAACCCCAACTGAGTCGGCCGCCCCACAAGAACCGGTCAACATCAGCTACATGCACCGTCTGCCCGACGGTGATGGCATGACCAAGATCTCCGAGCTAGCCGACCAATGGAACAAGGAAAACCCAAACATCCAGGTCACCGCCACGAAGTTCGATGGGGCTTCCGCTGAAATGCTGAAGAAGCTTGAGACGGATATCAACGCAAACGTTGGTACCTGCCTCGCACAGCTTGGTTACGCTGAGGTTCCTGAGATGTTCGCAAAGGGCCTCGCGGTTGATGTCTCCGAGTTCGCTGACCAGTACAAGTCAAACTTTGAAGGCACCTCTGAGTTGATGCGGGTGGGTGACGCGGTTGTTGGGCTGCCACAGGACACCGGGCCACTCGTTTACTACTACAACAAGGCCGAGTTCGAGGCTCTGGGCTTGACGGTCCCGACCACCACGGACGAGTTTATCGAACAGGCAAAGAAGTCCGCTGAAGCAGGCAAGTACATCGTTGCTTTCCAGCCGGATGAAGTACCAAACTGGCTCTCCGGACAGGCCGCAGCTGCTGGATCCTCTTGGTACAACCCGGTCAATGACGAGTGGGTAGTGACCGTCACGGACGAAGGCTCCGAACGTGCCGCCGCATTCTGGCAGGAGCTTCTTGACTCCAAGGCGACCGCCGTACACGAGCGCTGGGGCGAGTCCTTTGGTAAGGCCCTCAACGACGGTGAGGTCATCGGAACGATCGGTGCCGCTTGGGAAGCTCCACTCCTAGCTGACAACATGGCGGGAACCGCAAACGAAGGTCAGTGGGCTGTAGCTCAGCTGCCAGACTTTGGTGCCGGTGCGCTGACCGGTCCTGACGGTGGCTCCGGAGTTGCTGTACTGAAGGGTTGTGAATTCCCAGAACAGGCAATGGAGTTCAACAACTGGCTGAACACCCAGGTTGATGCGCTTGCAACACAGGGTCTCGTAGTAGCTACGAGCGTTGGCGTCCCATCGACCCCCGAGGCAATTTCTGCCTTCTACGGTGGTCAGGATGTTCTTGCGGAGCTTGGTGAAGCAAACAAGCGTCTCTCGCCTAACTTCAGCTACATGCCTTACTTCTCCACCATCCACGACCCAATGAAGAAGGCTGCCTCTGCCGCAGCTGACGGAACCGGTAAGGTTGCAGAAATTTTCACAGCAGCTCAGGAACAGTCGATCAAGTCCCTCAAGGACGCTGGTCTTCCAGTAGCTGAGTAATTAAACTGCCTGGCAGGTCATATGCCTGCCAGGCAACTTGTTTGAACGTTTTACCCGGTGGGAGCGAGTAGCATAGACGCCTCGCTCTCACCGCGATCCACACCAGACACTTGGTCAGTCGACCCATGCTGACCGAACTTGACGCCAAGGTAGGAACCGGTGGCAACTCAACAATTACCTCCCAGTGGAGCGAAGACGCCCGCCAAATTGGTAGCCACGCGCGGGCGCGCGGAAGCAAAAGAAGCTCGAAGCGGCAGGCTCTTTGTAGCCCCCTTCCTGATCATGTTTACCGTGGTCTTCCTCATCCCCATGATCGTTGCGATTCGTCAGTCGTTCTTCACCAAGAAGGCCGCCGGCGGCGGTTTGTTCGGTGGTGGTGAAGCGGTCGATGTCTTTGTTGGCCTTGAGAACTACGCTGCCGTTGTCACGGACACCCGGTTCTGGGCAGGCATTGGCCGCGTTGTTGGCTACGCTGCCTTCCAGATCCCGGTCATGATCTTGATGGCCCTCGCGCTTGCCTTGGTCCTAGATTCCTTTTTGACCCGCCATGTCACGATCTACCGCCTCGGGTTCTTCCTGCCGTATGCCGTGCCAGGAATTGTGGCAGCGATGGTCTGGATGTACATGTACACCCCTGAAATCTCGCCCATTGTGAAGGGACTGTCCGCGTTGGGGCTCGACGTCAACTTCATGGGTGAGAACATGATCCTGTTATCCATGGCCAACATGACTACGTGGACCTTCACCGGCTACAATATGTTAATTTTCTTGGCCGCATTGCAGGCTATTCCGCATGATCTATACGAGGCCGCCCGACTCGATGGAGCAACGGGTTTCCAAGTCACCACGAAGATCAAGGTCCCGATGGTACGTGGAGCAGCTCTTTTGACCGTGCTGCTGTCGATTATTGGAACCATCCAACTCTTTAATGAGCCCACAGTAATGGCAACGGTGAACCCTTGGATGGGTAATGACTACACACCAATGATGATGGCTTACAACACCATGCTGGGACAGATTTCCCCGGGCGGAGATGGGCCGGCTTCCGCAATTTCAATTGTGATGGCTTTGATCGCCGGTGGACTCGCTGTTGTGTACGCACTCCTGCAAAGGAAAAAAGACTAATGACTTCTGCACTCGTTGATGAGGCTGCATCTACAAGCGGCCAGGTTACAAGGGTTTCAAAGAAGAATCGGCTGCTGAATGGCAAGCCGTACCGACCATCGGTTGACGGTATTCCTACCAAATCCATGATGCCGTCTACGACAGCTCGCACGCTGACCCTCGTGGTCTTGGTTGGAGTGCTGATCTACTTTCTAGCTCCGATCTTTTGGGTGCTGGTCTCGGCCTCCAAATCCAACTCGGAATTGATTTCAAGTAGTGGGTTCTGGTTTGCAGATATTCAGTACGCGCAAAACTATGCCAAGCTCCTGGAGTGGACACAAGGCGATTTCTGGCGTTGGGTGATCAACTCAGTCTTCTACTCGACCACCGCTGGCGTGGTTGGCACACTGATCTCGGTCGCAGCGGGGTACTCGTTGGCTAAGTTCCGGTTCCGGGAACGGGGCGCAACCCTCGGATTCATCATGGCCGGAATGCTCATGCCCGTCGCTTTGTTGACGATCCCGCTGTACATCGTGTTCAACTCCGTTGGGTTGACCAACACTATTTGGGCAGTTTTGATTCCGTCCTGTGTTTCACCATTTGGGGTCTTCCTAGGGCGGGTATACGCGGAATCCTCGGTGCCAACTGAGCTTCTTGAAGCCGCTCGCCTTGATGGTGCGAGTGAAGCGAGAATTTTCTTCACCGTTGTCCTACGCCTCCTGGCACCGGCAATGGTGACGATCTTCCTGTTCATTTTTGTCGGTACTTGGAATAACTTCCTCCTACCATTGATGATGCTCAACGATTCATCGCTTAAGCCGGTAACGCTTGGGCTGTACGGCATGATGAGCTACTTCAACCCGCAAAAGGGCGCAGTCATGTTGGGGGCACTGCTGAGTGTCTTGCCACTGATCATTCTGTTCTTGGGGCTGCAGCGGTACTGGCAGTCGGGCCTTGCCGCTGGCGCGGTCAAGAGCTGATCTACTTTCACGTCTTTAAAGGAGTGTCTTGTCAAAACAAACTGTAGCTTTGTCTAAGAATCCACTGCGTTTAAATGCCCCCGCGTACGGTGGTGACTACAACCCGGAGCAGTGGGATGCCCAGACCTTTGAACGCGATCTGGAACTCATGCTTGAGTCCGGCGTGAACATGGTGTCAATCGGTATTTTCTCTTGGGCAAGGTTGGAGCCTGTTGAAGGCACGTACGACTTTGACTGGATTGGGCAGATCATTGACCGGCTCCACCAGGTAGGGATTGACGTCGATCTCGCAACGGGAACGGCGTCCCCACCTGCGTGGATGGCAAATGACTACCCGGAGTCGCTGCCGGTTAATGCAGACGGTGTGCGGCTAGGTTTTGGGTCGCGCCAGCAGTACTGCCCCTCATCGGTGGTCTACCGGGAGCGGTCCCGGGCTCTAGCCGGGGCGCTCGCCAAACGGTTTGGTGACCACCCGGGTGTTGTTCTGTGGCACATCAACAACGAGTATGCGTGCCATATTTCTGAGTGTTTCTGTAGTACCTGCCGGACCGAGTTCCAAAACTGGTTGGGCAAGCGTTACGGTTCGGTCGAACAGGTAAACGTTGCTTGGGGTACAGACTTCTGGTCCCAGCGCTATGCCTCACTCGAGCAGATCGACGTGCCAAAGGCCATGCCAACGTTCCCCAACCCATCTCAGCGTCTTGACTGGCGCCGGTTCAGCAACCACCAGATTCTGGGTTGTATGACCGGGGAACTGGAAGCGATTCGCAAGCACTCAGCTATCCCAATCACTACCAACTTCATGGGTGGATTTCCCAAGTTAGACTATCGTGAGTGGGCTCAGCACCTAGACATCATTACCGATGACCACTACCCGGACCCAGCAGATCCTGCCGGCGCCTGGGAAATTGCTTGGCAGTCCGATGTCATGCGCGGCCTTGCCAATGGTGCGCCATGGTTACTCATGGAACAAACCACGAGTGCCGTTCAGTGGCGCAGGCGCAACTCACCTAAGCGCCCGGGACAGTATTCCATGTGGTCCTTGCAGCGCATGGCCCACGGTTCTGATGGCATCTTGCAGTTTCAGTGGCGGCAGTCGTTCCGCGGCTCGGAGACCTTCCACGGCGGCATGGTTCCGCATGCGGGTAAGGCCTCTCCGGTGTGGCGCGACGTTGTCGATCTTGGGCAAACGTTAAAGAATCTTGCGCCGGTCGTTGGAGAGTTGAATAGTTCAGATATCGCGATCGTTATTGACTGGGAATCCGAGTGGGCACTTGAAGTGGCCACCGGGCCGGCCGAGCACGACTCTCCGTTTGAAGGAGCGCGTGCCTGGCACCGCACCGCGTGGGAACTGGGCATTGCCACGGACGTGGTTGGTCCCAACGATCCATTAGATTCATACAAACTTGTGATCATTCCCCAAGTCTTCATTGACCGCCCAGAGCTTGCGGCGGCGGCGGAGCGGGTTGCTGCAAATGGCGGTCAAGTGGTTGTTACCGCAGGATCCGCTGTGGTGGACGACAATCTGGGCGCGATCTTGGGCGGTTACCTGGGCTCCTTTAAGGATCTTCTTGGTGTTCAGGTCGTTGAGCACGCGCTGTTGACGGGGCCGGACTATTTGGCCTCGGAAGCTGATACGGAGCGCGCCAACCAGGTAAATCGTCTTACTCGCGCTGTTGGCACCCCGGCGGCGGAAACGTGGCTGGGACTTGCCACCGAGCACGAGGGTTTGAACGTGATCCTCGGTTCGATTGGTGAGCAGGGCACTGACTTGCGCGGCGGACAGTGGGCTGAGCACGTGGTTGCGACAATCCAAGCTGGACCCACGGAGCGCGCTGACCGTGACCTGCCGGCGGACATTGTGGCGCAGGGTTTTGCGGTGCCGGGTCTGGTTGGGGACGCAGAGATCATTGCGACCTTTGACGGCCGTGGTGGTGGAGTAGACCTCGAAGGCATGCCGGCTATTACCCGGCGCAAGGTGGCTGCTGCCGATGCCTCAGCCAAGCCGGGAAGTGCCTGGTACGTGGCAACCGACTTGGATTGCGTATCACGGGCTGCGTTCCTGCGATTGGTTACGGCCCATGCCCGGGTGTTCCCGGTTGTTGCGGGTCTACCGGACGGTGTTGAGGCGCAGCGTCGCGGTGAAATCTTGTTCCTGCTAAACCACTCGGACAAATCTGTCGAGCTCAATGGGATTGTCGGCACGGAGTTGATCTCTGGTCAGCAGTGCACCGGACACGTGGTCATTGCGCCGCGTTCCACCATGGTGGTTGCCCCGTAATAATCCCGAGCAGTTCCTAGGCCGTACCCAAGCAGTACCCAAGCAGTACCCGCCGAGATTGGTGGATCACCCCCGAAACAGCCGAAGTATTCAAAGGTCTCGGGGGTGATCCGGCAGTCTCAATCAGAGCGGAAGCAGGAGCAGGTCTGTAGGTAACGGCAGCGCCTCGATGCCCGGGGTCTGGAGCAGTTGATTAATCAACTCTTCTGAACCGCCAATGATGCTGGAGTCCAAGTCCACGTTGGTGTGCAGTGCCCAGGCTTGGTCATCCGGCCACAGGTAGGTGGGGGACTGTTCAAAGTGAGTATCAATCCAGGGTGACCGGCTTACCCAAGAGTCCTCAACAAAGGCGGAAGCTCCCGCCCCAAACAAGAAGTAATTCCAAGTCCCGCCGTCTAGGCTTAATCGTGGTCCCAAGGCGATCTCTCTTGGCAGCACTCCCGTGCCCGGCTCCTTGGCCCCTCTTCCGGAATCGATCAACCTGCCGTACCCCTCCCAAACGGCGGCAACGCCAGAGTGAGGAGTGGTGGTGTGCAGAGCAAGCACCGAAGCGAGGATGCTGAGCGTCGGGGGAATCAGGTTGCCGGTCTTGGGAGTGGAGTAACTCCAACCATCTGGCGCCACTTTTGGTTCCGTATTGTGGGGGTCCTGCTTGGTTAAGAGGGGATACTGGGCCTGCGGGTGCATGTGGGTACCAAAAGCCTGCGCGGCTGTGGCCCATGAGCATAGTTCACGCTCAATTTTATTGCCGGTGACGGGGCTGTTGCGGATGTACTCGTACATGTCGAGGCCTATCCATGACCTTTCCGTTGCGGGACGGTCCCTCTCGATCGGGTGATAGATGCGGGCATAGGCGGAAAACCGGGTGGGATCAGGCCAAAGATAGTCGTGGGCGGTGCGTTGTCCATCGAGTGCCGCCACTCACCGATGGAAGTATCTGAGATCCACTCGAATTGATCGGGCACGCATTTCCTTCTCTCGTTGATCCTTCTCCACAAATCTACTGGCCTTTGGTTGCATCACGGCGCAAGGAGCTACTACTTGAATTGAGAGACGCGGAATTCCAACAAACCTGGGCATAGTTCTTGACGCAGAAGGCAAATCTGTGATCTCTGTGAGATTAAGTAGCGTAATTACGTGAGATTTAACAGTGTTATGTTGGCTTTGGGTGCGCTTTTCAGAGACACTAGAAGTAGGGGCGGCGGGAAAGCTGGCGCTCCAACTCAGTAAAGTTGCTGAGCGGACAGTGGCGCCGAGGTTGTTCCCGTGCGGCTGCCAGAACCACAGATTGAAAGGGAGTCCAATGAAGGCCATCCGTTACTACGGTAAAGAAGATGTTCGGCTTGATGAGATTGATGAGCCTCAGGTTCGTCCGGGCACGGTCAAAATCAAGCCGGCATGGACCGGAGTGTGCGGGTCTGACCTGCACCTGTATTTCGATGGCGTGATGCCTCCGGCTCCAAGTGCAACTGAGCCGCACCCGGCCACACATGAGACATTGCCGGTTGGATTTGGTCACGAGTTCTCCGGAACGGTCATTGAGGTAGGCGAGGGAGTGACTAGGCTTGCCGTTGGGGATAACGTTGCCGTTGAGCCGCTTCTGGTGTGTGATGAGTGCCCCGCTTGTAAATCTGGTAATTACAATATCTGCGCCAAGATGGGGTTCATTGGGATCTCTGGCGGCGGCGGTGGTATGTCCGAGGCGGTTATCGTTGGGGAGCGATGGGCGCACAAGGTCGGTGACATGCCGCTGGACGAGGCAGCGCTCATTGAGCCGCTCGCGGTTGCGGTTCACGCGGCTCGCCGGGTAGATGTCAAGGCTGGCGAGGTTGCCTTGATCGGAGGTGCTGGTCCGATTGGGTTGCTGACGGCTGCGGTCCTCAAGACTCGAGGGATCATCACCATTGTGTCTGAGGTTTCTCAGGCACGCCGCGACATTGCCAAGCAGTTAGGGGTGGCTGACCACTTGATTAACCCCATGGAGCAGGACGTTATTGAGACCGTATACGGCCTTACTGAGGGGGCCGGGGCGGCTGCGGCATTTGACTGCGCTGGAGTACAACCGGTTTTCGATGCCTTGCTTGGCTCCCTGCGAGCCCGCGGTCACCTGCAGGTAGTGGCGTTGTACACGGAATCGCCAAAGCTAAATTACCCAGTCATGCTCTATAAAGAAGCGATGATCACCGCTTCCCAGGGGTATGCTCACTCCTATCCGGAGGCCATCGAGTTGGTGGCGTCCGGGAAAATTGACTTGGCACCGTACATTACTGCGCGGGTGAGTGCGGACAATATTGCAACCGAAGGCTACGAGTTCCTGCAAAATAACAAGGAGACTCAGGTCAAGGTCATTGCCAAGATGGACTAGACTTTTCCAAGCAGTGCCTGGTGTGCTCTGAGGGTTACCGGGTGGTGGGCGAGAAAACCGCCCACCATTCGGAAGTTTAGTCAAGTTTGACTAAACCATTTGTGTGAGTTTTTGAATCTAAATGGCCTGCCATTTCAAAGCGGAAACGGTGTCATGAAACTCTGGCTTGGCTCAAAAAAATGCTTTGACCAGTGGCGATGCTCTTTGTTGAGGCATTTGGTTTGCCGGGTTTTTGGATTGATCCAAGGTAATCGCCTTTGCTGACACGCTGTCGAACTAAAAGCTATAGCCTTGCATAATCAAATTTGATCATGTTTACTTGCTGCATCGCCCAATGGTGGGTGAAGACAAGTGAAGGGTCAAACTATGTCGAAGACTTCTTTTTGGGGAACAAAGCGTTCTGGAATGCTTACTGTTCTCGTTGCATCTTCCTTCGCACTCAGCGCATGTGGCGCTGGTGAACCGGCAGCAGGAGCGGGTACGGGCGGCGATGGCGCTGAACAAACCGCATGTGAACGAAATGAAGCAGCTGGGAAAATTACCTACATCTCCGGTTACGGCTATTCCGCGAGCGCTGGTCAATTGGACGTATTCCTCGCCAAGGAACTTGGCTACTTTGATGAACTTTGCCTCGATGTGGAGATTAATGCCTCGGGAGCCAACGGCCAGCAGCTGGTTGCGGCCGGGCAGGCACAGTTTACGGCGTTAGGTTCTGCCTCTGATGTGATGCTCTCAGCTGCCAACAGCCGTAATCTAACGGCAATTGCTACTTACGGTGACACCTCGCCGTTCTCCTTATTCGCTAATGAGAAGATCGAGTCTCTCAAGGACCTAGAGGGTGGAACCCTTGGGTACTTCATCAACATCACGCCGATCGCCCTAGCCACCTTGGACGCAGCCGATGTTGACGTGGACAAAGTTGAACTCGTCAAAATGACTAACTACGACCCAACCGTGGTGCCACGTGGTCAGGTTGACGCGATCGTTGGTTATGCATCCAACCAGCCGCAAACGCTCAAGGCAATGGGAGAGCCGTTCAACGAGTTCCTGCCAAGTGACTTAGACGTTGACGGTACGTACAACGTCATGGAAGTTAACTCGCAGTTTTTGAAAGAAAACCGGGAAGTCGCCGGTGACTTTATGAGGGCCAGCCTCAAGGCGCTGAACTACTGCCTCGAAAACGATGATGAGTGCCTGGGCATGCTGTCCGATTTGGCCAAGGAAAACAACCAGGGCGATGCCTTCCCGATCGAGCAGCTTGAACGCACGTGGGCGGTTGAATCCGATTGGGTTCGGGCTAGCTCGATGGGTGCACCCGGAGTACAAACCCAGGCAGCTTGGGAGCCGGAGTTCGAGATTGTGAAGCAGTTTGGTGGCATCGATGAGATTCCACCATTGACCGAAATCATGGACGTTGACCTCGTTGCGGACCTGTATGACGGTGACACCCTTATCTGGCCGGGAGACAAGTAATGACTGCAACAATGCTGAGTGGGGGAGTTTGCGTTTCCCAACTTTCCAAGTCGTATGGCACGGGAGAGTCTCGCAACTTGATTCTGGATCAGGTTGACTTAGACATCCAAATGGGTGAATTTGTTTCCGTGATTGGCCCCAGTGGGTGTGGCAAGTCCACGCTACTGAAAGCCGTTGCGGGTCTGATTGGAACCGATGGTGGCGTGGTCACCGTCGACGGTGAGACCGTGCGCTCCGCGGCCAAGAAGAAGATGATTGGTCTGGTCCCGCAATCTCCGGCCCTGTTGCCCTGGCGCACCGTGTTGGACAACGTCACCTTGCCACTTGAGATCAACAAGAAGGCCAATGCCGGCCGGTCGTTGCGTGATCCCAAGGAGATCTTGAACAAGTTTGGTTTGGGAGATGCGCTCAATCGCTACCCGGCCCAGCTTTCCGGTGGTATGCAGCAGCGTGTTGCGATTGCCCGCGCATTTGCATTCGATCCATCCGTGTTGCTCATGGATGAGCCATTCTCCGCGCTAGATGAGATGAACCGAGACAAGCAGCGGATGGGTTTGCTTGAGTTCTGGCAGTCCAACCGTAAGGCCGTCCTTTTTGTTACGCACTCGGTGCCGGAAGCGATTATTCTCTCCGACCGGATCGTCGTGATGGCCGCGCACCCGGGCCGGATCTCGGAAATTATTCCGGTTAACCTGCCGCGTCCGCGCGACGAGTCGCTCTACGCAACCGATGAATACCGAGACCTAGAAGCCCGGGTTCGGGATTCCCTACACAAGGTTATGGCGGTCGACCATGCTTAAACTGCAAGATTCAAACGTTGCCCCTGGTCAAGCATCGGCGGCAGTTACCCAACCCGTAGCGCCACAACAGCAGAAGGGAGCGGGAGGCACCGTGACCGCTGGAACCGCATCAGTTGAAGTATCCCAACGAAAAGCGCTCCTGAAGACACTTCGGTTCCACCTGTGGGCGCCGCCCCTGATCGCGTTCCTGATCTTAGGAACCATCTGGCAACTGGTGGCTATCAGCAACCCGTATGTGCTACCGCGAGCCGAGGCCATTGTTGCCAGCCTCTTTAAGTCCCCGGGCATGTACTGGAGTAACTTGCTGGTCACCGCCAAAGAGATTGTGATCGGAGCGGGTGCCGGGATCTTGGGAGGATTCCTCCTAGCCGTGTTCATGGCGGAGTTCCGCATTATTGAACGTGCGCTCATGCCACTCATGGTGGTCATCATGGTGACCCCGGTCGTCGCGATTGCACCAGCACTTGTTGTAGCTTTTGGGTTTGGCATGATGCCCAAGTACATCGTCACCGGTTTGGTGGTCTTCTTCCCCATGCTGATGAACTCGCTAGCTGGATTGCTGGGTATTGATGGCAAGGCGCTTGACGTCATGCACACGCTGCACGCCAGCCGGTGGGAAATCTTCAGGTACCTGCGGTTGCCAGGAAGTATGCCGTTTGTGTTTGCCGGGTTGCGCGTGGCCCTGCCACTCTCAGTCGTGGGTGCCTCAGTTGCCGAGTTTGTTGCGGCCGGTCAGCAGGCGGGTGTGGGTTCGCTCCTGGCTATCTCCGCCGCGCAAGCAAACCTGCCGGTGACGTGGGCAGCAATTCTGCTCCTGTGCCTGACGGGTGTAGTGCTCATTGCCCTGCTCGCCGTTGTTCGCAAGAAGGTCTTGTGGTGGGACGACGAGGTTGTCGTCGGACGGTAACGCCCGCGCCCACCCCTCATCACTACCGAACTTATCCTTACGCCTTCCCCGTGTGGGAGGGAACTTCACACAGAATTGGATCAAAAAATGAAGCAGCTTCGCTTTGGCCTGTTCGAAAACGCTCAGGCAAACGACTCCGGAACCGCAACGTGGCGTCACCCGGACAGCCAGCGCCACAACTACGACACCGTGGATTACTGGAAGAACATTGCCCAGATCAGCGAGGACGCTGCATTGGACTTCGTTTTTCTGGCCGATGCCTGGGGTTGGGCTGACGTCAACGGACAGCGTCCCGACATCGCCACGATTGAGAGCTTGGACCTGCCACGGGTGGACCCGGCGATCGTTGCGTCCACGCTTATTCCAGAAACCAAGAACCTTGGTTTGGTCATGACCGGATCTACCTTGTTGGAACAGCCTTACAACTTTGCTCGCCGGATGGCCACGATGGACCTGCTTTCCCAGGGCCGGATGGGTTGGAACGTGGTCACCACGGGAACCGCTGAGACCGCTGTTCAAGCGTTTGGTGTTCCCATGGTTGCGCACGATGCTCGCTACGACATGGCTGATGACTTCATGGAAGTTGTGTACAAGCTCTGGGAGCAGGCCTGGGAGCGGGACGCTTTGGAGAAGGACAAGCAGGGCCGGTTTGCTGACCCCGCCAAGGTGCACCGGATCTTCCATGAGGGCCCGTACTTTAAGTCCAGTGGATATGGCAACACCTCGTACACACCGCAGGGCACCCCGGTGCTGTTCCAGGCCGGATCCTCGCCGCGTGGTCTTGAGTTTGGTGGCAAGCACGCCGAGTGTATCTTCCTCGGTGGCAACACCGTTGATGGTCTGTCTAAGCACGTGCAGGGTGCGCGCCGGGCGGCTGTCGCGGCGGGGCGTGAAGCGGAATCAATCAAGCTGATGGCCGCGTTCTCTTGCGTCATCGGGTCCACCAGGGATGAGGCTCAGGCCAAGCACCAAATGGTTCTTGACGCTCAAACTCCCGAGGTTGCTGTTGCGTCCTACGCGCAGTTCACGGGGCTGGATCTGTCCTCGTATGACCGCAACACCCCCATGACCGAGTTGAAGACGGAGATGTCCCAGACCCAGATTGCCCGGTTTGCCGGCAAGACCGTTGGGGACGTGCTCAGCGACTGGCACGCCCACGGGGTCCGCAATCTGCCGGTTGTTGGCACCGCTGAGGATATCGCAGATGAGATCTGCCGCCTTGCAGAGGGGGCAGACCTAGACGGATTCCTACTGTCACCGGTGGTCCAGCCAGCCACCACGATCGACTTTGTTGAGCAGGTCATGCCTATCCTGCGCAAGCGCGGTGTAGCTGCCAGCGAGTACGAGGCAGAGACCCTGCGCGAGCGCCTCATGGGAACGGATTCTCCTGTGCTGCCGGATAACCACACCGGTGCACGCTTCCGCAACATGGCTCGCGTTTAACAACTAGTCCGACCAGAAACTGAGAAGCACATGGCACACGTCAACGTATTGGGTTCGATCAACCTCGACCTTGCCCTGACCGTAGATAGGATTCCCCAGCTTGGGGAAACCATCCTAGCTACGGGCGGATTCCAGGGACCTGGTGGAAAAGGATTCAATCAGGCAATGGCTGCTCACCGGTGTGGGGCGGACACTCAATTCCATGCGCGGGTGGGCCGTGATGCTGCGGCCCACACCCTGCGCTTGGCTATGGACCGAGCAGCGCTGGACGCCCGGTTCCTAGAGGAAGACCAACAGGCTGCAACCGGAACCGCGCATATCTTTGTTACTGCGGACTCGGACAACGCAATCGTGGTCAATCAGGGTGCAAATGCCAACCTCAGCCAAGCAGGGGCAATTGCCGCGGCGACGGGTGCAAATGTGCTGCTCATGCAACTAGAGATTCCGCTGCCAACGGTCCGAGCAGCGCTTGCGGCGACGGATCCGGCCAAGACGCTGAGTCTGCTGAATGCAGCCCCAGCGGTCACGGGCGCCCAAGAACTGTTTGACCAATGCGACATCGTCATTGTTAACGAGACTGAGGCGGCGTTCTTTGGCGGCGTAGACCGGATTCTGGCCAAGGTGCGCCGGGGCGTGATCCTCACGCTCGGCAGCGCCGGTGCCACCTGGTACCCGGTCAAGGGCTTAGATGCTGACTCCGGCGAAGAAGTATTTTGCCCGGCCTTCAAGGTCAATGCGGTTGACACTACCGGGGCGGGAGATGCATTTTGTGGGGCGCTCGCAGCCGAGCTGAGCCGCGGGGCAACAATGCCCGAGGCTCTTGAGGTAGCCAGTGCGGCGGGGGCAATCACGACTATGTCCCAGGGGGCCCAAAGCTCGGCACTGAGTTTGGAAACTATTGGTGAATTGAAGGCTAGTCGGGCGGAGGTTAACCAGCCGCAGGTGGTGGTGTAGCTCGACTGGAATCTGCCTCACCAGCAAAGACGTACTCGCCTTGGCGCAGGCGTTCTTGTAGGTCCACCGCCCACTGTTGTTCCCCGCGGAGCCGGGCGGAGGTTAGTTCGTAGATCTCCCGCACGTACTTGGGGGTGGATTGGGACCGGTTGACATCCACAATGAAGAACTCGTTGCTCTGAATTTGGGCGTCAATAACGGTGACTCGGTTGGCCAAGGCTTGGAGTACTTCTTGGCGGCTGAGGGCAAACATGAAAGAGGTCAGGGCCATGACGGGTTTGGGGTCAAAGGTGCGGACGGTCCACAGGGCCTCGCGCAGGAGCTTGAAAAACTCGGCTTCGCCCTCGGGTGTCATCTCAAAGACGGTGCGCTCGGGGCGATTGCCCTCGACTTCGGTTCCGGTCTCAACGACGTACCCGTCCTTCTTGAGGGAACGAAGAGCGTTATAGATCGAACCGGGTTGAATGTTGGCCCATTCGTCTACGTTCCATGTCAGCAGTTCGCGGCGCAGAAAGTAGCCGTGAACTGGTTGGAATTGGTAGATGGCACCAAGGACAACAAGCCGAGTAGTTGAGAACATGCTCTGTAGTTTAGGGCAGAACCGGTCGGGTTTGGGGCCAAAGGAGTGACTTTATGGCACTTCGTTGCAATAGTGAAATGTTATTAATCAAGTTTGAGTAATTAGGCTTAGGTTTGTCGGCTAGATCATGACAATGGCATGAGAAATCAAAGGAGAGGGGTCTTCAAAATGAGTCAGGTTGAGGTAGCCCAAGACGCTCAGATGGTGCTGCGGCGGGCGCTGTCCATGTTCCCAACGGGGGTGGTGGCACTGTGTGCTCAGGTGGATGGGGAACCGGTTGGCATGGCAGCCAACTCGTTTACTTCCGTCTCCCTCGATCCACCGTTGGTTGCGGTATGCGTGGATAAGGGTTCCCGCACCTGGCCGCGGTTGGCGCAGAGTGAACGCGTGGGGATCAGCGTCCTAGGCACACAGCACAAGGCTGAGTGTCGCCAGTTGGCGCAGCGCCAGGGCGATCGGTTTGCTGGGATCGATTGGTCCGTTACCCCGCAGCAGGCGGTATTTATTGACGATGCCGCACTCTGGTTGGAATGCACGGTCCGGGCGGTCTTTGAGGGCGGTGACCACGAAGTGGTGCTGTTCGAGGTCCACGACGCTCAAGCATTCCCCGAGGTCAAACCGCTGGTCTTTCACCAGAGCCAGTTCAGAGAGCTGATTTCCGATGACTAAGACCCTCGAGGCGGTCGACTTGATGACCCCCGAGTCATGCTGCCTGTACCTTCCCGAGGTAGACCCGGGTATGTGCTTTACCGGGGTGGTCATTCCCGGCGATAGCCGGGGTCGTTCGTTGGGGTTTCCAACCGCAAATATTGCGGTTCCCCACGATGGCCTAGCGGACGGGGTATATGCGGCCTGTGTGGAATTTCCGCCGGAAACCAAAAAATATGCGGCATCGGTAAGCATTGGCAAGAACCCTACCTTTGACGACGTGACTGATCAGCGCGTTGAAGCCTACGTGCATGACCTGTCCGCAAACCTGTACGGCAAGCTCATGAAAGTGCACCTGATCAGCCAGATTAGGGGCATGGTCAAATTTGGGTCCACCCAAGAACTCATTGACCAAACCCACCTGGACATTTTGGAAACCGCCAAGGTGCTGGGGGAGTGTGTGAAGCGGTGCTGAACTAGCCAATCTGGAACGGCGGTAGACAAACTGGGGATACAGTAGCGGGGTACCACTGATCAGGTTTGCCAAAGGCTGGATTCATGCGCGCTGCGACGGAACAACTTGTTTACACCCCGGAGTTTGTGGACGCCCTTGACCACCTGAACCGCGGGGAAAACCTATTCCTTACCGGTAAGGCGGGAACCGGAAAGTCCACGCTGATCCGGACGTTCTTAGCGCAGAGCAGCCGCAATGCGATTGTGGTTGCACCAACCGGAATTGCTGCCCTCAACGTTGACGGGTACACCATCCACCGGTTGTTCTCGTTCCACAAAGACACCACCGTTGAGTTCGTGCAATCAAGCGACTATTTTCCGCGCCGGTTTGCCCAGGCCTTGAAGGAAATAGACACGCTCATCATCGATGAGGTATCCATGGTGCGAGCAGACATGTTTGATTGCATTGCTATTGCCCTGCAACGGTTTGGTCCCCACCCCAACCTGCCGTTTGGCGGCGTGCAGGTGGTTCTGGTCGGCGACCTATTTCAACTTCCTCCGGTAGTGCTTGAGTCGGAACAAGAATTCTTTGCCACCACCTATGAGTCCCAGTACTTCTTTTCGGCTACCCACTACGAACCACAGGACTTCCCAGCCGTCCAACTGACCACCGTGTTTAGGCAGGTAGGTGACAGCCAGTTTCTGGATCTGCTGAATCAGGTCCGTGAGGGGGTCATGCTTGACGGGGCTCGTGCGGAGCTGAACGACCGTGTTGATGCGGGCTTCCAGCCGCCGCTCGATGAGTTCTGGTTGACGCTGACAACAACGAATAAGTCTGCGGATAAACGGAACCGGGAGACGTTGGCAACGCTGACGGGGCCGGAAGAGTCTTTCTACAGCATCATGCGCGGTGACTTTGACGGCTTTGAAAAACCCGTTGAGGAACAGGTCAATTATAAGACCGGCGCCCAGGTCATGATGGTCATCAACGATCCGGCTAACCGCTGGGTTAATGGCACCATTGGCCGCGTGGTTGCGCACAAGTACCAAGATGGTTCCCCGTTGGTCTCGGTTCAGTTGACCGACGGAAAAATTGTTGAGGTGGGCCCACATACCTGGGATGTCACCCGGCCTGTGAGCTCCGGTGGGCGCCTGATACATGAGGTTATTGGGACGTACACGCAGTTGCCATTTCGGTTGGCGTGGGCGATTACCATCCACAAGAGTCAGGGCCAAACCTTGGACAGGGTGGTTGTGGACCTGACCGGTGGCGCCTTTGCTTACGGCCAGTTGTATGTTGCTTTGAGCCGTTGCACCGCTCTTTCCGGGTTGGTCCTGACCAAGGCGGTGCGTGCCCGCGACCTGCAGGTGGACCAGAGAATCAGGCGGTTCTTGAGCGCCGGAGCTAATCCGGGGGCGGCTCGCTCCAATGTGTACTTGGGGGTCTGTGCGGTGGGACGAGAGGGACGAATGTGGCGTCCGCGTCCGGTTGAGATTGCGTTGGTGACCGATGATGGGGTGGAACTATCCACGTTCATCAATCCGGACCAGGACCTCGGCAATGCTCGTGTTGATTACGATATTTCCGCAGCTCACATCCAGTTTGCGCCCACCTTGGTGCAGGCTTGGGCCGTACTATCGCCCTATCTGGTGGGCCGAACCCCGGTTGGTGTTGAGATTGATCGCCTACTCAGCCACATTGATTACGAACTCAAACGCCACGGTTATGTAGTTTCCATGCCCGTTGGGACCGACTTAGACCCTTGGCGGCAAGGCCTTGTCGCTAGCAAAGCGCCCGGCACCAGTGGGTATGTAGGTGGTAATCGGACTGCTTTGGACCGTGCCCGCGCCGCAAGAGACTTGTTTTGGCGTGGTGGCGTGCGCGAGGAATCCGGGGACGTTTTTTACGATGCTGAGCCAGCGCCGGGCTATTTGCTCCCGCGCGAGCTGGAGCCGGTTTCCTTTGTGGTTGGTGGCGTAGCCGAGGCCGGATCATCCCTCGAACAGGAGCTGGTCCACGCCCTGCGCGCGTTGGCGCAGAATAATGGGTTGTCCGCACAGGCGCAGGCCGTCATGCGCGGTGTGGAAGCTGTCACCGGCCAGGAAATCCTCCCAATTTGGCCCGAGCATACTGAACCTGAGCAGCCCACCCAAGATATTGGGCAGGTCCTAATTCCAGGTGCCGTCGTGTGTTTCACCGGAACCGTTTTTGATGCCAGAGGCTGGGAAATCGACCGCGAGGTACTCGAAGATCTCGCAGCTGAGCGCGGCCTCAAAGCAGAGCCAACCGTGACCAAATCCCGGTTAACCGCCTTGATTGTGGCTGAGTCCGGCACCCAATCGAACAAGGCCAAGAGCGCTACCCGGTTTGGCAAACCGATCTTTACGGCCGCTGAGTTTCTGGCGTGGACAGAGGGAAAACACCTGATCACTGAGGGCTCCCACCTGCACTCCACGCCAGACCGGTCCGGTCACACTGAGGTGCAGATCCTCAATATGTTCCAATCTGCCCGGCAGCAAGATCCGTATTCTGCAGTGCTTTCAAGCCGCTAGGCACGGAGTACCTGCACGGAGCGCTTGGAGTGAAGCTCCCGTTATTAAGCTCCAGGAAATCATGGCTATGTAGACATGACCGCGCGACCACGGGCGAAGGTATTCGGACTCAGACAAATACCCGATCTGGCTCAGACAAGTACTTGATCTAAAATGGCGGGGCTGGCCCGACTGGGGGAACTGTCTGTGGTTCAAGTTCCGGCGCAGGTGGACCAAAGTACGGGTTTTCATAGGGATGGGCCGGAGGCGGTTGGTACATGGTTTGGCTGAGGGGCTCTTGAACATACTGCTGTCCTTGCGGACTGGTGAGTTTGAAGATGCCGTCCGGTTCCAATTGTGCAGTCCAGGAATGATGCTTGAGATCATGGTGGCTCTTACAAAGGTATTGCAGATTGGTGTTGGTGGTTTTGCCGCCTTGCGAGTACGGGATGGTGTGGTCGATCTCTGAGCGGGCTGCTTTGATTCCGCAGCCAATAAATCTGCATTGGCCGTCGCGGGCGGTTAAGAAACGCTTGAGGTCGGTGTTTGGGGTGTAGCGATCGGTTTCTAAGACACTGCCAACAATAGGCTCGAGGAGAATTCGATTGACACCCGGGGCTTGACCGGTGAGGTTGCGTGCTGTTTGGTGGTCTATTGGACCGTATCCTGCCAAAATAGGGTTGCCGTCTATCCCTGCCACATGTTGCAATGCGGGATTCTGTGCCCGGACCTTGGCTAACTGCTCCGGGGTCAACAACCCGAGCATGGGGATGGTGATCTGAACCCTAGCTTGGATGGACTCGCCACCGTTGGTGAGGTGGCCATGAGGCACACCGGTCAGCAAGAGGTCAGTCAGTAGATCTGCGCGTAGTTGATCGATGGTTCGGGGATCTGTAGCAGCGGTAGAGTCAAACTCTTGATTCTCTAACCGTTTGCGGCTCGCTGCCCTGTTGGCCGTCAGGATAGTTTTTGCCTGCCGGGTGATTCGGTCGAGGACCCCGTAGGCGAGGGAGGCTTCTACGACCGCGCTGATTTTGGCCATGCCGTCATCAAGTGGCTCAACAAATACGCATCGTTGGTCAACCGCGTGCTGATGGCGCTGATCGAGGGTGGCTCCGGTCAGCTGATTCGCGATTCTCTTGGCTATGGCTCTAACTTGATTTGGGGTTTTGGAATATGCGTGGGGCAAGACCGCTGCCTCGTAACGTGCAAACAAGTCAGCCACGATTTGGGCCTGAGCGGCTTGGAGGGCCTCGTCTCCCATTTGTTCCTGAGAAATAACGGGAGCTGCCGTCTCCGAGGAAGTGGTGTCCGCCAGAAGTGCGGTCACCTGCGCAGCCAGGCGGGCTTGTTCGGCTGCCTCAGCCTGGTCTGCAAAAGGTGGTGGGTTGGGTTGTCGGTGTTGGAGATTGTGCAGGATCCGGGATTCTTGCTCAATTGCTTTGACGTGTTCAAACCGAATGGCGCCCTTACCCAGGGCCGCGTGGGTATTGGGCAGATCCCTGACGACGGCTTGAGCATTGACCATCATGGTTGTCATGGCTGTCCCGGTAAGACGCACCCGTCCGCCGACCTCGTTACCGAGTGTCTTGTATTCCAAATCCCAAGCTTTGGGGTAGTTATCGAGCTTGGCAAGAGCGTCAGCGTGGTCGGCTAACGCAGCAAAGTTGCTTTGGATCTTTGCAGCCAACCGAGACTGTTCTTCCATCCAGCCCTGAATCTGTGCAACCAAGATTTCTGGGGTTGCTACCCCAGAAATTGATTCTTGATCACGGTTGGAAGCCATACATACACTGTGCCATGACCCTCTGACATCGACTCAAACGGGCTTTAAATTGTTGGACTTCCGGTGGAATATGCTGAATTTGCGGTCCGGATTTGTCGAAGTTGTGATCCGTCAGTGGTCCGGAATGCGCCCAATCGAATGGCAAGTTTTGCGCCAACTAATTGGACCGTTTAACTAGGCCGTCCAGCAGGGCGTCGGAAGCTTCAGACAAGCGCAGACCAATGATGTCAATCCGTCGCATCAGCTCACGGGACTTGAGCGTGTCCATGGATAGGTCGGCTTCAAAGATTTCCACCAGTGCCTCTTGGTAAACGCGACGCAGGGAGCTTGCCGCCTTGCGTGCCTCCAGACAGTGCACCTGTGCTTCTGCCGGATCCATGGTGGTGACGCCGAACTTGAGGAGTTCGAGGCTGGTTCTAATTGGTGCCTCTGCCATCCGCATATGTGTGGTGGGTTTGGTTTCCCACAGGACCGATTCCCTGACAAAGTCTCTCAAGTTGTCTAGAACGTCATCGATAGAACGGGAAGCGCGAAAGAGGTCTTCACGCTCAAGATGAGTGCTCAAGGTTTGGGCCATTCGTTGCACAAAAGCTTCCCTGGCTTTGTCTCCAGCATGTTCAATCTTGGACATGCTTTTGCGAAGCTCGGAAGTTGGTGCATCTACCCGGCATACCTGGGCAAAAACATCGAGCCCTTTGAGGACGTAGGTGATCTGGGAACTGAGTAATTCGGGGACGTTCTTGCGTTTTCTTCGATGCTTCAAGCGAGTTAGTGTACTTAGCAAGTTGAACTACTTTCAATTGAGAATGAATGAAAATCCGTAGGCGAGTGCGGTTGCTAGAGGAAGTGTCCAGAGCCATGCAATTGCGATCTTTCCTACTGCGGGCCACCGGATGACCCGGGTTCCGCGGACCAATCCGGTGCCTAGAACAGCGCCTTGCAGAGACTGAGTCATGCTGAGAGGGGTGCCCAAGGCCGCACCCCCTGAGAGCGCGACGATTGTTCCAATTTGGGACCATAGCGCTGGTAACGGGGTGGGACTGAAAATGCCGTTTCGTAAGGTGCGTTCAGCCTTACGAAGTCCCCAGAGCATCCCCGCGGCAAACAGCAGGGTTGCGCTGATTTGGACCCAAATAGAGGTCGATGCCTGGGTGATGGAGAGTTGCAATGTTGCGGCCGCGATGAAGGTAATTTTTTGGCCGTCATTGATGCTGTACGCAATTGCCAAGGCGGTAATTGATACGCCGCGGATGCGGTTAAGCAGATTCCCTCTAGCTTGTGGATCGTTGGGGAACTTTAGCGGGGCTTTGGAAATGAGATAGGAGACCAACGCCGCAACGAGAGGTGCGATTGCGGCAATGGTCAAAACTCGGCCTACAAGTCCTAGATTGGCCGACCCTTGCGTTCCCAATAGTGTTCCGGTGAGGGCACCGACTAGGGCAAGAGTGATCGAAGTTGGTACCGAGAGAGCTACCGAGATACCGAGGGTGATCAGCACAGACCCCAAGAATCCGAGGGTGCTGGTGTACTCGCCAAACAGTGGGCCAAGCATGTGGGACAACGATGAAGCAACCCCGTGCAGCCCTAGGAGCGGGGCAATTGGAACACACACGGTGATTGTGATGAGCACGAACAGATCGCTCTTCTTATCGCCCTTGAGGGCTGTTGCGGCAAGGGTGGAGCCGTCATTCCTGCCGGTCAAAATTATGAGTGCAACCGCGAGAAATCCAATTGCTAGCTCCATCAGTCTCCTTAACAAAGTTGTGGGATCACCCCACTAGACAAATGTAGGGAACGTTCCCTACACTAGCAATGTTGCCCCGATAGCTGTCAAGGAGGATGCAGGTGAGCGTCACAGAACGCCGTAAGCCTGGACGCCTATTTAAGTCCAAGCCACCGCTGTGGACAGTGCTTGCACTGATCCCAGGACTGGCCGTTGTAATAGTGTTTTGCTACTACCCACTTGCCCGCACGGTTCTGCTCTCTGTGCAGGGAAGCGACCTTTTTGGGCGTCCAACCGGACTCATCGGGTTGGAAAACTACCGAGAGATGTTTGCTGATTCAGATTTCTGGGCCACGTTGTTGCGGACCCTGATATTCACTTTAGGGTCAGTCGTGGGCAAGATCGCAGTAGGCCTAGCCCTCGCTATTCCGTTAGCCCAACGGGTGCGTGGAACTGTTTTTGCCCGCTCAATAGTATTGATCCCAATGGCGGTTTCGGTTGCTGTTGCAGGGTTGGCATTCCGGGCGCTCATGACTCCTCAGTACGGTTTGCTGGACCAAGTCCTTGCCGTTTTTGGTGCCGGCCCGGCAGGTTGGCTGACCGACTCCAAGATGGCCATGGTCTCGGTGATCTTGGTGGATGTGTGGACCGCAATTGGGTTTGTCACGCTTCTGTTGATCACTGCGCTCGACTCGATTGATGAGTCGGTCAATGAAGCAGCTTCGCTCGATGGGGCTACGGCCTTGAGGAAGCTGAGGAACATTACGATTCCGCTGATCACCCCAACCCTGTTCTTTGTTGTGGTTACCCAATCGATTCAGGCAATGCGAGAATTCGCGGTTATCAACGTCGTAACCGGTGGCGGGCCTGCCCGTGGTACTCACACTCTCGTGTTTGATATCTATACCAAGGCGTTTGGTGGATCAGCAGACTACGGCGGTGCCTCGGCCCGGGGAATTATTCTGCTGCTCATTATCGGTTTGCTCTCTGCTGTGCAATTCGGTGTGCTGGAAAAGAAGGTGAACTACTGATGTCTAAAGCTAAAGAAAAAGCGCTCATCATCTATTTGGTGTTGGCATCACTCCTGGTTGGAGTTCCCATCTTTTACGCAATTTTTGGGGCGATTAGACCGGGGCCGGCCGTCACCGGATCGCTCTGGGATCTACTACCATCGGGTTTTTCACTCGAGCACTTTGAAGATGCGCTGCGGCGGGCCCCATTGGTCCAACAAATGGCCAACTCAACCATCGTTACAATTGCTCAGACTCTGGCTCAAGTGGTCACGGGGGTGTTAGCAGCCTACGCGCTAGTTTTTGGAAGGCTCAAGCGTCCCAACCTCATCTTCTGGGTATTCATGGTCACCATGATGATCCCGGGTGAGACCATCTTGGTTGCGAACTATTTAACAATCCGGTCTTGGGGCTTGTTTGACACCCTCGCCGCGGTGTTCCTACCTTTCATGTTCGCTGCTTACAACGTATTTCTCATGCGCCAAGCGTTCATGAGTTTCCCCAAGGAAATCCACGAGGCAGCATCGATAGACGGATGTGGGCCGGTGCGATTCTTGGGTAAGTTCCTCTTGCCCCTAACCGCGCCCACCGTAGTCACTGTCTCTTTAATGTCAGCGATTGCCGCTTGGAACGGCTATTTATGGCCGCTCATCGTGTCCGAGTCTGCCTCAACCCGCACGGTTCAGGTGGGTATCAAAGCTCTTTCAGATGAGGCAGCGACCGACATCGGTGCTTCTCTAGCGGGTATTACCTTCGCAACAATTCCCATGATCATCCTGGTCATTATTGGCCAGAAATTCCTCGTGCGAGGACTAACTCAAGGAGCTGGAAAATGAAAAAGAAGTTCACCACTTCACTGGGAGCGGTTGCTATGACCCTCGCGCTGGTAGGGCTAACTGCCTGTGGAAGCGAAAAGCCTACGAACCAGCCTAAGAGTGAAGGTCCAGTTACCGTTGATTTTTGGTACTCAGTATCGGGCCAGCCGGCAGACACTTTGGTGGCACTCGTAGATGAGTTTAATGCTTCCCAAGATGCCACGAAGGTCAACGCCATTTTTCAGGGCAACTATGCAGACACCATGGCTAAGCTGACTAACGCAGTGCAATCAGGCGGACTGCCGCCACTCCTGCAAGGTGGGGACACCTTCACCTCCTACCTCAAGGACACGGGCCTGTCTGTCTCCCCAACCGAGGTGAAGAACTCAAAGGGGGAGACTTTTGATCCGGAAACACTGGTCCCTTACCTGAGGGATTACTACACCATTGATGACCAGCTCCGTTCCGTGCCAATCATGGCCAGCCAGCCGGTGGTGTTTTACAACCCTGAAATATTGGCCAGGGCTGGCGTCAGCACAGATTCCCCAGCTTCACTGCCAGACCTCTTTGCCAATGCGGCGGCTATTCATGAGAGCACCTCGACCCCCGGCGTCACTTTCCAGCTGAACGAGTGGTTCTCAGAGGTCTTCAGTGCTGGAATCGGTGTGGACTATTGCTTAGTAGACAACGGACTCGGAGCAGAACCAGCCTCTAGCTTTAACATCGCATCGGCTCCCCAAGTAGCCCTTTGGACAGAGGTTCAAGGTTTGCTTGATTCGGGTGCCATGTTCAATGTGGGCACTGATGGTGCAGCTGCGCAAACGGCTTTTGCAAATGGAAATGCTGGCATGGTGATCGCTTCAACGGGAGTGATTGGTAACCTAACCGAAGCAGCCACCTTTGACTTTGGAATCTGGCCGCTGCCGACTTCAAACTCCGGTGGTGCGGTTCCAGGTGGAAGCTCCGTTTGGTTGCTCCAAGATGGAATCGATGAGACACAGCAGCAGGCAGCTGCTGACTTTGTCCACTTCCTTGCATCACAAGAGTCCCAAACCAAAGTATTTTCTGAGACTGGCTTCCTGCCGAGTAACTCCGAAGCGCTGACTGCGCTACTGGTGGAAGCAGAAGGCACTGAGAAGGTTGTCCTAGACCAACTCAACGCAAGTCAGTCCACAACAGCGGCGCTCGGTTGCCACAGTGGTGCGATGGGTGAGATGCGCCCGGGTGTGCGTTCCGCGCTTGAGAGCATATCCGGAGGCACTGTTCCAGCAGATGCTCTGCAAAACGCGCAAGAGCAGGCAAACGCGGCATTAGAGAAGTACAACTCACGGTTGTGAAACTATGGAGCGTGCCGTGGCTGCGCAAGCAGCACGGCACGCTTGGCAAGTGGTAACGGGTAAAGGATGGCGGATCCCAAATGAACATGCGGCGCAGCTATAGCCAAGCTTTCAAATTGGAAGCGGTTGCGAGTACGCGGGTAGGTGGAAAATCACTGACCGCGATTGCGCGCGACCTCGGAGTCTCCCGGGCCGCACTAAATCGCTGGGTTGAAGAATTTTCCCATCTTGAAGACTTGGCTGAAGCCGCGGCTCAGCTGGCCCACGCCGAGCAAGCCCGAAAATCGCAGCCAACAATATTCGATGTTGCTGAGCACGCGGGCTTGTCCAAATCTGTGGTTTCACGTGCCCTAGCAAACAGCTATGGGGTAAGTGAGGCCGCACGTAAGCGTGTGAGTGAGTCCGCCAAAGCGCTCGGCTATGTGCATAATGCCATGGCCCAAGGCCTAAGTTCCTCGCGCACCTACACCATTGGGGTTCTGGTTCGCGATGCCTCAGCTCCGATATACGGTCACATTCAGAGCGCTTTACAAAAGCGGGCATCCGAGAAAGGCTACCGGGTTATTACGACGACCGGAGTGGGCAGTGCTGATATGGAAGATGAGAAGTCAGCTCTGCAGGACTTGATTCGGTTACGAGTCGAGGGCCTAGTCGTGTGTTCGGGACCGTTGCCCGTCGATTCAATCATTGAGACGGTCGGGGCTACCCCGGTTGTGGTTGCTGGACGAGTCGAACACGATGCTCGGATTAGGTCGGTCTTTGGCGATGAAGACTCGGGAGTAAGAGACCTAGCGGAGCACTTGGTTGCTCTTGGGCATGAACGTGTCGCTGTTCCGGTGCCTGACAAACAAACCGCGAAGATCTTGTCCCAACGCGCCAAAAGGTTGATTCACGTGCTTACAGAGTTGGGGGCCAACGTGACGCAGCTACCGGTTCAGAGTCCCCAGGACTCACAAGCAATCGTTGTTCATGCCAAAGCCCAAGGTTGCACTGCGATTGCGGCTCCTAACGACCGGTATGCGGTTGAGATCCTGGCCGACCTCAAGGCCGAGGGGCTCGAAGTCCCCGGAGATATCTCGGTGACCGGGTTTGACGGCATTTCACCATATGACGCCAAACTATTCGGCCTCACCACTTGGAAACAGCCCATCAGCGCGATCGGTGATCACGCGGTCGACATGTTGTTGGCCATGATCGAGGGGCTCGAGCCGCAAACAAATCACATGGCCTTACCTGGAACCGTAATCCCACGCAGTTCCACGGGACCAACCAGCTAGGGCAGCCGTTTGGCACAGCTAGCAACAATTGGCCGTGAACGCACCGAGAAGTGCCCGCGGCCCAATATTCAGTTTGTAAGTCAAAGGAAGTATTTCAGTGGCACAACACCTATACGGCGTATTTTTGCGCCCAGATCCGCTGACGGCGGTTGCGGTTACCCAGATTACCGGGCAGATCAAAGCCCAATTTGGGTTAGTCTCGGCGGGTGCGTTTCCGCCCCACGTGACTCTGGCTGGATCAATTCCTAGCAATGACAATGCGCAGACGGTCATCGCTGCGCTCGATAAGTTCATCACCGAGTTTCCGGCATTTGAAGTGCACAACGCCGGCATCAAACGGCACAACGTAGCGATAGTCTTTGACGTCAATGACAACGCCGATAACTCTAAGAATGTGCCGATGACAGAACTGGCCCTGCGGATTAATGAACTTCTCGTACCGCTAGCGGAGACTACCGAGGGGTACCTGGTGAAGCCGTTCGATCCGGATAAGTTCCGGGCCCATCTGTCTCTGGCTTCCCATGAGTTGCAGACCAAGACCTGGGTTTCAGACGAGGTCAAAGAGTATGTAGAAGAACTTCCATTCGAGCCTCCCACCAGTTTTACAGCACGTCATATCTCACTGTTTGAATTCTATTCAGACAACTGGGCGGGCCACTGGTGGGAGGATCTGACTTGGGATCACCTGCACACCTGGAAACTTAAAGGCTAAGCGCGCACAAACCTTTACGATGATGTGTCAGGCAGGCTTGGGGGCTGTACCGTTTCCGAACGGTCGGCCCCCAAGTGCTTCCCGCCCATGCGCAGTATGCCAACCAGAAATGTCTGGTCCCTTGGGCACAATCTGGGTCGGGTTAACGTCCTTATGGACCACGTAGTAGTGCTCTTTAATCTGGTCAAAGTCGATGGTGTCACCAAAACCTGGGGTCTGGAACAGGTCCCGTGCGTATGCCCAAAGGACCGGCATCTCGGTGAGTTTGGACCGATTAGCTTTGAAGTGTCCGTGGTAGACGGCGTCAAACCTGGCAAGGGTAGGAAACAGTCTCACGTCAGCCTCGGTGATGGTATCCCCAACCAAGTACCGCTGTGTGGATAACCTCTCGGTCAACCAGTCAAGGCGGCCAAAGAGCTGGTCGTATGCCTTTTCATAGGCGGCCTGGTCTGCGGAGAAACCACAGCGGTAGACACCATTGTTGACGTCTCTGAAGATCAACTCGTTGACCTCGTCAATTTCCTCGCGCAGGTGCTCCGGGTAGAGGTCAGGGGCGCCTTGGCGGTGAAACGCGGTCCACTCGGTTGAAAGATCCAGGGTCATCTGGGCAAAGTCGTTGGTGACCACTTGGCCGGTGGGAACATCGACCATGGCTGGAACGGTAATGCCCAGCGGATACTCGGGGATCCGGGCAAAGTAGGCCTGTTGCAAACGCTCAATGCCAAGAACGGGGTCTACCCCTCCCGGATCTAGATCAAAGGTCCAGCTGCGTTGATCATGAGTGGGCCCGCAAAGACCCAAAGAGATAACCTCTTCAAGCCCCAACAGACGCCGGACAATAGCCATGCGGTTAGCCCAAGGACAAGCACGCGCAATGACCAACCGGTACCGACCTGCCTCAACAGGGTACCCATCGCGGCCATCAGCGGTAATGCGGGTTGCGATGTAGCGCATATCGCGGGTGTAAGAAGGCTCTAGATAATCAGACATACCCTTCACCATACGTTGGTCAGTCGGAACGCAACAGGGGTGAGATCTCGTCCCAAATCCGGGGTGCCAAACTTTGTGCGTACAGCGTGGATAGGTGTTGCTGATCCCGGTAGACCAGGACGTTGCCAATGACCGCCGGGCACGTATTATCCGGGCAGAACCACTCCTTGGTGCGCACCAGATGAACGTCAGAGTTACCTTTGGCCGCTGAAAGCTGATAATCATTGGGCTTCACTTGGTCATAGGGCAAAGAGCAGACGTCTGGGTTCGTAGGGTTCTCCGCTACACAGGTGGTAGTGCCGTCATCAGGCAACATCATTGGATTGTCCTCAATGACAACGAGTGGAACATCAGGGTGGGTTGCCTTGAGAGACGCCCACTTTTGGGCGAATCCGGTTGCCGGATCGGGAGCATCCTTGGACCAAGCCATGTCCGTACGGTTAGAGGTGATGATCATGTCTAGGTCGGTCTGGTCGCTGAGTGCCTGCAAGGTTTGTTTGTTTGCCGCAGCGCAGGCCCCACCACGTTTCACATCGCTAACGCGCTGGCCAGTGCTAAAGGGGCAACTGGAATGGAAGTAGGTGCGGATCTCAAGGTTGTACAAAGAAGCAAGATCCTCAAAGGCCGGTAAGTACTGCTCCATGTGGGAGTCCCCAACGAGCGCGATGACCCGTCCAGGACTACCGTCTACAGGCGTACCGGTAGGCCCAAACTTGCAAGTTGGAGTGTAGTCCGCGCTAATAGGGGACTTACACCTGCCATCAGCTCCACTGGGAAGGATGCTGCGCACTTTGCTTACGGCCGGGATGACCACCTTGGGAGAGGCGGAAAAGTCCACATACTCTGAGCCAAAAATTGCCTGAGCGCCAAGGACGTCAAATTTATCTGAGATAAGTTCTTGCTCGGCAACGGCGAGCTTCTGCTCCGAACGTTCCATCCACCCCCTAGGGATAGCCGCGACGGCGACAGCAAGGACCGAGGCTGCAAGGGCGATGCTCAGGATCCGGAGTGCATTGGACCGACTTACTCGAACCCGTTGAAGCGGCTGTTCAACATACCGATGCAGGGCCGCAGCCGATCCAACGGCAAGCACCAAAACAAGCAGCGCTCGCGCCCAGCCCGGCCACGATGGCAAGGCGTACGGCACCAAGATAACGAGGGGCCAGTGCGTTAGGTACAGCGAGTAAGAAATGTTCCCAACATATTGTACGGGCGGGCTTGACGGAATGCCTGCTAGAGGGCCGCTGACAAAGGGCTCTCGGGCCCAAATAACCGCAACGGTGGCCAACACCGGTAACAGGGCCCCGGAACCGGGAAAGTGCGAGGTTGAGGTCACCAGGATCGAGGTGACTAACCCGGCCCAGCCCGCAATAAGAAGAACCTTGCGCAGGAACAGACGGGAGGCATCGGAAAGCAGTCGACGCGAAGTCGCGCCTAGCGCAATCGCCAGAAAACTACCTGCCCCCAATTCCCAGAACCTGGTGAATAACAAGAAATACGCGGACGGATCGGCGGACGCCAACAAAAGCTCGGCGTGCCAAAAGGACGCACCCAATCCCGCGCCTAACGCGACCAAGGACAAGACCCGTGCCGAGCGGCCAAACTTGCGCGCCAGCAGCGCCGTCCCAACCAGAACCAACGGCAAAATAATGTAAAACTGTTCCTCAACGGACAGCGACCAAAAGTGCTGAAAGACCGTAGCCGCACTGTCCTGCGCCAAGTAATCCACCGAGTTTGTAGCAAGCGCAACGTTCTGCAAGTAGATAATGGAGCCAACGCCCTGACGGGTAGTCTCCGCCCAAAGATTCTGGGGCAAAAATACGAGGGCCCCAAGAATCGAAAACACAATGGTCACGTAAGCGGGCGGCAAAATACGCTTGGCTCTGCGCGCATAAAAATTGCGGAAGCTAAACTTTTTGCTCGTTTGGATTTCCTTGAAAATATGATCCGTGATGAGAAACCCGGAGATGACAAAGAAGATATCCACACCAACAAACCCGCCGGGCAATATCCCCGGCCACACGTGATAAATCACGACTGCTATCACGGCTAGCGCTCGCAGCGCTTGCAAGTCTTTGCGCAATACTCGCGTAGTCGCAGGAGTGGGGCTCTCCAACAAAGTGGACTGAGGCATGCGCACTCCCTGAGTTACAAACGTACTGGCGCCGGAACAAGACTTCAGTTCCTACTCTGCCAGTGCTGGGGAATGCCGCAACCGGAGTTTGTGGCCCTAGGACCGGCTTTGGGCATGCAAGAATAATGATATTGCCGGAAGTTGACCGCAGTTGTAAGCCAAGGAGGGCCTCATGCTCATCGGAATATCACCCCTGATCACCCCGGATATGCTGTGGACGATTGCGGCCATGGGGCACGGTGATGTGCTCGCCGTTGTTGACCGTAACTATCCGTCGTACGGGTTGCATGCCCGGGTGCACAATTCGCCCGGTGTGGACACGACAACCATGATTACGGAACTTCTTGCGCTGTTCCCGCTTGACGAATATGTCCATAATCCCGTCAAGGCCATGGTTCCGGATGACGATCTCAACGCCACAATCAAGAGCCACTCGGCACTCGCAGCGCCGCTGCTTGACCTAGCCGGGCGCAAACGCGCACCGGACCCGGTGCCCAGAACCAAATTTTATGAAGAGGCCAAGTCCGCATTTGCCGTCATCATGACGGGCGACGACCGGCCGTTCTCCTGCTTCTTGTTGACCAAGGGCGTGGTCTAAGGTCGCACAACATTAGAGTGAGCATATGGATTACGAGCAAACCCGCCACACCTGCCTGAGTTTCCCGGGCGCCTACGAGGGCTTTCCATTTGGTCCGGAAATAGCTGTGTTCAAGGTTCGTGCGCAAGACTCAGTCAGCGGCAAGGTCTTTGCGCTCATGTGGCCGCAAGAACAAGGTGCCCGGGTTAACCTCAAATGCGATCCCATACTGGCTGAGCAGTTGCGGGCGGTCCACCCGCAGATCACCCCCGGCTATCACATGAACAAACGGCATTGGAATACCGTGCTGGTTACCCCTACGGCCGGGCTAGACGACGCAATGGTCCATGATCTCATTGAAGATTCATACGACTTGGTGGTCTCCGCGCTCCCAAAGTGGCATCGGTTGCTCTTGGGGTGGCGAATCACGCCCCCTGATCCCACCGATTAGCATGACTTGGCAAAAAACTCGGGTACAAAGTCTCATGTCCCCGGAAAATTTCCTAGATAGTGTGTAAACAGACCTCCTGCGGGGGAGGAATTAAGAGGCCAGCTAATGGTCTTCTTAAATAACTTGTCAGTTTCCTTTGTACTTCTGGGATCTGGGGAAACTGACAACAGCATTGCCGCAACGCTGCGGTATTTAGACCACCACAGGTCGACATGGGCCGGTGGTGTCTAAGAAACGGTGTGGGCAGGAACTCTACAAGGTTCCTGCCCACACCACTTTGTGCTCGGTCCTGCAGGGTCTGACTGTGCTGAGTCAGACCCAGTGCGGGGCCGTAAAGAAACGGGTAAGCAGCCAAGATTGGGGACTGATGTCCCGCAATTTTGTTGATCCTTCCGGGATGATGGAACCGTGGAACACGTACTTGCGCAGGAATCTCGGTATGAACCCGTTGACTTTATCCGGGCATCGCGGGTGGTGGTGCGCACCGGTACGCTTTTGCTGGCCGCGGGCACGGGAAGTTACCGGGTCAAGATTGCGATGGGCCAAGTTGGACAGGCGCTAGCAATGTCCCAGGTGCAGGCGCTGGTGACGGTCAATGAAATCACGGCTACCTGCCACCGCGGGGAGATCTACCGCACCGAGATTTCCCAAACCCCAACGATCGGGGTGAACTCCGATCGCATCAAACGGTTGCAAAACTTTTGTGCGAGCTTAGCCGCGAGCACCCCTGACGTTACCCCAGCTGAATTGGGCCGCAAACTGGATGAAATAGAAGCGGAGCTTGACCGAGTTGAGCGCAGTCCACTGCTCTACGGGGACATTCCCAACGCGTTGTTCGCGGCGATTGCGTGTGCCGCGTTTGCGTTCCTGAACAATGGTGGCCCCATTGAGATGGGAATCGTGTTTTTGGGGGCGGGACTGGGACAACTCACCCGGCGACTCATGTTGCACAAGGGGCTCAACCAGTTGGCCGTGACCATGTTAGCTGCGGCCGTGGCTTCGGTGGTTTACCTTGGGGTTGCCCATGCGCTCTTTGCCTTTGGTGCGGTGGATTCCTTACATGAAAGCGGCTACATCTCCGCGGTGCTATTTCTGGTGCCAGGATTCCCGCTTATCTCATCCGCGCTTGACCTCTCCCGCCTAGACTTCTCCGCGGGGACCTCGCGTCTGGCATACGCCTTAATGATCATGACCTCGGCAGCGTTAAGCGTGTGGGCGGTCTCCGCGCTGCTAGGGCTCGATCCAGTGCCTGCCGCCCCTCCCGAGCTCTCGGCCGGTTTGGTCTTCTTATTCCGCCTGCTGGCCTCGGCGTTAGGGGTGTGGGGGTTTGCCATGATCTTTAATTCCCCCATGCGCATTGCGCTGTGGGCGGCGCTGATTGGCATGGTGGCAAATGCAGTGCGGTTGGGGCTTGTCGATGCCGGAGTGCTGACCCAGGCGGCCGCATTCACCGCCGGACTCATTGTGGGCGTCCTAGCCAACCTGATTGCGCCTCGGGTTTCGGTGCCGCGGCTAACGCTTTCGGTTCCGGCCGTGGTGATCATGGTGCCCGGGGCAGCTGGGTACCGGGCTGTGTTTTACCTGAACTCGGGGAATACGTTAGAAGCGCTTGCCTATGGAGTCGAAGCAGTGTTTGTGGTGATAGCGATTGCCATTGGGCTTACCATTGCCCGGTCCGTGACGGACCTGAACTGGGTACGGCTGGCCAAAGAGCAGGATTAATGGGCCGGCAGCGCGGGGTCGGTTGGGGCTGGATATCCACATTGTGATCAAGAGCAAAGTTCTGGTTTTGCTTAACCGGGTGGGGAACAGGTAACCTAGGGAAGCCCTTACAAACAGTGGGGTGTAGGAGATGTGCGAGAGTGGCCGAATCGGGCACCCTGCTAAGGTGTTAAGGGGGCAACCCCTTCAAGGGTTCGAATCCCTTCATCTCCGCGTTAAGAATGTCCTGGTTAGTCATCTTATGATTAACCAGGACATTTTTTTGTTTCACTACCTGCGGCGACACCGGGTTTCAAGAGCCAAAATACTAGATGAAAGTATTTCACCGAGGATAAGATGTAGTCGATCAAGGCTGCACTGATGTGGGATTGAAATCAATGGGACAATCTTGGGCGCAAACTTTGGCCTCCTACGTAGATCCCACGTTCGCAAATTGAACATAGAAGGTTGACTAATGCCGATCCCTCGTCCAAAGCTGGAAGCGGTTCCGCACCGCCCATTACTGCGTGATGTGGTGGAAGAACGGATTCGCACGGCAATTCTCGATGGCATCTTGCAACCGGGAGAAGCTCTCGGTGACAAAGAAATGCAGGAGTGGCTTGGGGTTTCTCGCACCCCTATCCGTGATGCGCTCAATGAACTGGCGCGAGCCGGCCTCATTGAAATGGTTCCAAATCGCTACACCAAGGTCGCTACGCCGCGCGCGGAGGACGCACTGGAATCCACCCACGCACTTGGCGTCTTGCTTGGCGGAGTGCTGCGTCTTTCGGTTAGGCAAATGAACCCTGACGCCACGCAGCAGGCAATTACGCAGCTGGAGCAGATTGGTGATGACCTGCGGGATGAAAATTTTGCCAATGCCCGCAAGCGCATGTTGCAGCTTTGGGATTGGTTGGCGGAGCTGACAGGAAATAGGCAACTGCAGAGGATGTACAAGAGCTCGGCATATGGTCTGTTCTACCGGATTCCAGCGGAATTCTTCTTTTCGTTGCGTGCCGATGAGCGCTCTGAGCAGCGGTTGCTTGCACTAGTCACCGCTATCAAAAACAAGGACGCCATAGCTGCGGAATTAGCCATTGAAGAGCTGGTTTGGGTGCCCTAGGTGCAACTCTGAGTCCAGCATCTTAGTCCAGGGGACCGTGGATGACTACGCAGCACTGTCCCGGGCAGGGCGCTAATTCTGCCTGATCGGGGTTGTTGCCTCGTTCCTCGAGGTACCCCTGCAATAGGGCATGGTTCAGGCCGCAGACAAGCTCCGGCTGTTCCTTGGCTGCCCTATGAAATGGGCAGTTCCGCGTGATGATTGTTCCTGACTCGGTGAGTTCTGGTTCATAGCCGCGAGCCGCAAGATCTTCAATAATTTCCCCGTTTGGGGTCACTGCTTGACGGCCTTCTGCCCGTGCGGTCTGCATAAGTGCCTCGCGCACCACCCCTGAGGTATCCGTGCTGGCGGCATTTGCTAGGAGCGTGGCCAAGAAATCGTAGCTGCGAGGTGGCAGGCTCACGGAGAAGTCCTCGGATGCTCGCGAGTACTGTTTCGCTGGCCGTCCGGCGCCAGGACCCCCCACTCCTTCGGGGCGTGCATAGGCGAACGTCAAAAGGTTTGCCTCTGCGAGCTTATCTAAGTGGTAGGCCGCGAGGGTGCGGCTGATGCCCATGATCTTTGCGGCCTCGGCCCTAGTAATCGGGCGGTGCAGGCTTGAAATGTGCTCATAAAGTTCCCTGCGAACCGGGTCTGCAAGAACTTCCAGACCGGTGAGAGCGTCGTGATTGGGGGTCTGCTTCATGCCTAAAGTCTAACACCAATGATTATTGACAAATAGAAAAAGGTGGATCAAACTCTAAAGTGCATGGAGATTGTTTTTAGAAGGGGAAGAAACAATGACTGAGAACGCAACGCAGGAAACTGCCAAGGGCCAAAGAGGGCTCGGGTTTATGGGGCGGGTGCGCAAGGATCCGGCATTTGCGGCGTTTTGGATCCTGAGAGTCGGATTTGTGGCACTGCCAATTTGGATGGGATTGGACAAGTTCTTTGATGGCTTGACTATTTGGCCGCACTATCTAGCCCCCATCGCAACCGACCTGCTGCCAATGTCGGCGCAAAGCATCATGTATGTCGTTGGTGTGGTTGAGGTTGTCGCCGGAATTGCGGTCGCATTAAAGCCTCGGTATGCGGCCTACGTGGTGGCTCTGTGGCTTGCAGGCATCATTGTGAACCTGCTGCTTTGGTCCGGCTGGTATGACGTTGCCCTACGAGACTCCGGGTTGTTGGTTGCCGCGTTGGCGCTTGCGCAGCTGGCCCGAGCGTATGACGCCCCAGTGCGCCAAAACCGCTAACCGCAGACTCATGTTGAGGGGATCAGACATGGAAACGCATGAGAGTTTTGATAACAAGCCTGTAGTAGACACACCAGAACGCGTGGTCATTATCGGCGGTGGTCTTGCGGGAGCAAAAACCGCACAGGCACTGCGTGACAAAGGGTTTGCGGGTGGCATCACCATCGTTGTGGCGGAGCAGCACCTGCCCTATGAGCGCCCGTTGCTCTCCAAAGAATATTTGACTGGACGCAAGCCCTTTGAAAAGGCGCTGGTGCTACCTGAGGCCTGGTATGACGAGCATGCTGTGTCCTTGGTGCGCGGGGTGGAGGCCACTGCGGTGGACCGGATTGGCTCGCGGGTGCTGCTGGCGGATGGGCGGTCGCTGCCCTACACCAAGTTGGTATTAGCAATGGGAGCCAAGGCGCGCGTCCTGACCGTTGCGGGTGCCAAAGCTCAAGGGGTGTTTACCCTGCGCACCAAGGAAGACGCCGATCAGATCAGGAGCGCTTTTGGTTCTGATAAACGACTGGTCGTTGTTGGCGGCGGCTGGATTGGGCTTGAAGTTGCATCTGCGGCCAGGGAGTTGGGCGCCGCAGTAACGGTTCTGGAACGCGGTGACCTGCCGCTCATGGGTGTTTTAGGGCGTGAAATAGCCCAAGTGTTTGCTGACTTGCATACTAACCACGGGGTCCGTCTGCGCAGTAACGTGCGAGTGGACCGGGTTGAGGAACGTGAAGGACACGTTACCGGGGTCCGGCTGGCCACGGGTGAGGTCATTGGTGCCGATGCCGTCGTGGTTGGCATTGGGGCTGCACCTCAGGTGCATCTTGCGCAACTAGCGGGGCTAACCGTAGACAACGGCGTTGTCGTGAATGCCTCATTGCAAACAAGCGACTCAAACATCTTTGCTGTCGGAGACATCGCAAATCATGAACATCCCGTCTTGAAACGGCGAGTGAGGGTTGAGCACTGGGCGACTGCATTGAGTCAGCCGCAGACGGTCGCGGATGCAATCACGGGTGCGGCCGCTAGCTACGACAAGATTCCGTATTTCTACAGTGACCAATTTGAATTGAGTATGGAATATGGCGGATACGTCCCCCGCGACTCCTATGATCGTGTGGTTGTGCGTGGCGATTTGGATGCGTTGGAATTCGTTGCCTTTTGGGTGTGCGGCAACAAGGTCTTGGCAGGCATGAATGTCAATGTCTGGGACGTAAACAAAGAGATTCGTAACCTGGTAGCTAGTGGGCGCGACGTTGACTTGGGTGCACTGTCCGATCCGCTTATCCCATTGGAGTCGCTATGACCTTGATCGATGCCGCCCGTGAAACGGAATTGCAGGAACCGACTGGTTCAGCAGATCCGGGGCAGGTTGTATGTGAAGCAGAAGCGACCGTTCCGACTAGGGCGGGGGTGTTTAGATTTCGCGGGTACCGGGATGTGTCCTCGGGGCAGGAGCATTTGGCGATTATTTCTGGCACTCCGGTTACGGGAGCATTGGTGCGGGTGCACTCGGAATGTTTGACTGGAGAGGCCTTTGGCTCATTGAAGTGTGAGTGCGGGCCGCAATTGGATGCGGCGCTTGAGCGCATTGCGCAGCATGACGGCGTGGTTATTTATATGCGTGGCCACGAGGGGCGTGGAATCGGGCTGAATAACAAGTTGCGTGCCTACCGGCTTCAAGAGGCTGGGCGAGACACTTTAGACGCAAACCTGGACCTTGGGCTTCCTGACGATGCCCGCGACTATACGGCCGCGGGTGCGATTTTGGCTGACCTAGGCCTGGCAAGTATCACGTTGCTGACGAATAATCCGGACAAGATCAACCAGTTGCAACGCTGTGGGATCAAGGTTATAGGCCGAGAACCGCTGGTTGTTGGGGTGGCGCCGGAGAATAGGGGATACCTCGAAGCCAAGAGGCGGCGCATGGGGCACATACTGGCCCTCTAGGGAGTGGTTACTTACACCGTAACGTCTGCTGTTCCCGCCGGAAATCGCTTTCCGGCGGGAACATGAGCCTCAGAAAGTCTAACTACTATAATTTGTTCCCGGTAACATGTAGAATGTTTGCGCGAACAAGAATGGCTGTGGGCTTGGTCCCTAAGGAGCCGCACCCACCCGAAGTAGGTTGGCAGGCACCTGGCAGTCAAAAAATTACTGCAGAGAGATACGCAATGAAGCGAAGAATAAACATATTTACGGGAGCTCTAGCTGCCGTGAGTGTTGCCCTTGCCGGGGCTGTTGCACCGGCATCGGCAGCAGAAGAATTGCCTGAAGCGGGACTGGTGGTGCACTACCCGCTGGATGAAACGAGCGGCGCAATCGCCAAAGACGCCTCCGGTAATAACAAGGATGCGAGCATCGTTGGGGCCCCAGCACTTGAAGGTATTCAAGGCGTTGCACTTGATGGCAAGGATGACTACGTCAAACTGCCAGACAACATCATTGCGGGCCTCGACTCGATCACCGTCTCCATGGACGTCAAGATTGACCCGGCCCAGCAAGGTCCATACTTTATTTACGGCCTGGGAAACCCGGCTACCAGCAACTCTGGCACCGGTTACCTTTTTGCCACGGGTAATGCCTACCGGACCACGATCAGCCCCACCAACTGGCAGGGTGAGCAAAACGTTGATACGGGCGTGAACCTGAACCGTGGGGCGTGGCAGACAATCACCTACACGCTCGATCATGATTCCAAGACCGGAATTGTGTACCTGAACGGTCAGGAAGTTAAGCGTAGTACGGACATCACCGTGACGCCGGGATCACTTGGTGGCGGAAAGACCACGGCCAACCGCATTGGTAAGTCCAACTATGATGCGGACAAGCTGCTCCAAGGCAATGTTCGAAACTTCCGCATTTACGACAACGCGCTCTCAGCGAGCGACGTTGCCGACCTCGCGCCAGACGCGCAGTACTTTGTGGAATCTGATGCCGCCGCATTGAACCTAGGTGACCTCAACGCCGTCACCGCAGACCTCAAACTGCCTGTCACGGGTCCTTCGGGCACCACAATTACTTGGGCTACTTCCAATGGCGCGGTCATTGCTGCCAACGGTGCGGTAACCCGGCCGGCGGCCGGCGCCGGTAACGCTGTGGTCGAGTTGACCGCAACGGTTAAAATTGCCGATGCCTCAGCTACGCGCAAGTTTACGGCTACCGTTTTGCCCCAAGAGACTGACGCTCAAGCTGTTGCGTCTGCACTTGCCGCGCTTGAAGTGATCAACATTGATGATGTCCACGGCAACCTAGACTTGGTGGATACTCAGGGCACAACTACCGTGACCTGGGCAACCGCTAATGCTACGGTTATTTCCGCTGCCGGTGTAGTGAACCGCCCAAGCGCCGCCACCACTGTGCAGCTGACCGCAACCATCACCAAGGGATCTGAATCAGCGACCAAGACCTTTAGTGCGAAGGTCCGTGCCAAGCACACCGTTGCAGAACTTGAGGGTTACGCGTTTGCGTACTTCACCGGTGACACCAAGGCTGGGGAGAACATCTTCTTTGCCGCGAGTGAGGGCAATAACGCACTGCAGTGGCGTGAGCTCAACAACGGCGAGGCCGTTCTGAAGTCCAATAAGGGTGAAGAGGGACTGCGCGACCCGTTCCTGATTCGTTCCCCTGAGGGTGACACGTTCTACCTGATTGCAACCGACCTTTCGATCGGTGGCGGCACCTCATGGGACGCTTCACAGCGCCAAGGCAGCCAGTACGTTGAAATCTGGGAATCCTCAGACCTAGTGAACTGGTCCGAGCAACGCCACGTTAAGGTTTCCCCTCCGGAAGCTGGAAACACGTGGGCGCCGGAGGCTTACTACGACGAGGAAATCGGTGCCTACGTTCTGTTTTGGGCTTCAAAACTGTATGACAAGGAAGACGTCAACCACACCGGTAATACTTACAACCGGATGATGTTTGCCACGACCCGTGACTTTGTAAACTTCAGCACGCCTGAGGTTTGGCAAGACCAGGGTATGTCTCGCATTGACTCGACCGTGATCAAGGAGGGCAATACCTTCCACCGCTTCACCAAGGATGAGGGTGCCGGAGGCACCGGGTGCTCCGACATCATTCAGGAGAAGTCCACCAGCCTGCGTGCGCAGCTGGATGACTGGGAACTGGTCGACAGTTGCATTGGTAAGAAGGCGGGTACTTCTGCCGTTGAGGGTCCAACCATTTTTAAGGCAAACCCACAGGACGTCAACGGCCAAAACTTCTACCTTTTTGTAGATGAGTACGGCGGCCGTGGCTACATCCCACTGGCATCGAAGACATTGGAGGCGCCAAACTGGCAGGTTCCAGGATCATACTCACTACCAAAGAAGCCACGCCACGGAACCGTTATTCCGGTAACCAAGGCCGAGCTGCAGTTCCTCACCGAGTCCCTGACCGAAGAGATTGCACCACCGGTTGACCCACCCGCCAATGAGCGTGGCGAGATCCTGCACTACACGTTCAAGGACAACGCAGGAAACAAGGTTTCTGATGTTTCTGGTAACGGCATGGACGGAAGCATTGTTGGAGACGCACAGTGGGGCACCGACAGCCTGAAGTTCGATGGTGCAAACGACTACGTCAAGCTGCCCAACAACATCATGGCGGGCCTGGACGAGATCACGATCGAAGCTGATATCAAGATCGATCCAACCCTTTCCGGGGACTACTGGCTGTACGGCCTTGGAAACACGACGGATGGCATTGGCGACGGTTACCTCTTTACCTCCGGTAACCGCAACAACTACCGTTCTTCGATCACCACCACGAACTGGTCAGGGGAGCACACCGCTTCTTCCGGTAATAAGCTGGACACCGATCAGTGGCACAAGCTGACCTATACGCTGGCGGACGGGGTAGCTAAGATCTACCTCAACGGCCAACTGGTAGCTTCCAAAGCCGGTGGGGATGTTACCCCCGGGGAGATTGGCAACGGAGTGACCACGGCTAACTACCTTGGTCGGTCCCTATACACCGCGGACAAACTCTTTAAGGGAGAGTACCGTGAATTCGCTATTCTCAACCGAGCGTTGACAACCCAGGAAGTACTGGATCAAGCCGGGGATCAAGGTGCTCTTGCCGAGGTCACGTTGACCGACCCCGACGTACTCAAATTGGATCCGGTTGTAGATCCTAAGAACCGCACCGTCATGTTCCCGGTCAAGCCCGGAACCGACCTGACCAAGCTAGCACCAACCTTCCTGACCGCAAAGAGCGTGACCGCTACGCCTGCCAGTGGCAGCGTGCAGGACTTCACCAACCCGGTGACGTACACACTCAACGGAAGTGAAGGCGCACAGACCACCTGGACGTTTAGCGCTCAGGTAGTAAACAACCCTGCGCTGCCGGGTAAGTACGCGGATCCAAACATCATTGCGTTTGGGGACACCTTCTACATCTACGCCACGTCAGACGGTTACCCTGGCTGGGGCGGCAAGGAGTTCTATACCTGGAAGTCCAAGGACCTGGTCAACTGGGAACGCGCAGACAAGCCATTCCTGACACTCGACGGTGAAAACGGAAACGTGCCATGGGCGGTTGGTAACGCATGGGCTCCAACCATTGCGGAGAAGGACGGAAAGTACTACTTCTACTTCTCCGGTCACAACCCAACCTACAACCGCAAGACTCTTGGTGTGGCAGTGGCCGACCACCCGGAAGGACCGTTTGTTGCTGAACAAGAACCGATGATCCTCAACAATGAGCAAGTCACCTCCGGTCAAGCCATTGACCCGGCCTGGTTCAAGGATCCTGCCTCCGGCAAGGATTACCTCCTGTGGGGTAACGGTGCACCGCTGATTGCGGAACTCAACGACGACATGGTGTCGATCAAACAGGAGACCATCAAGAAGATGGAGGGCCTCAAGGACTACCGTGAGGGTTCCTTCTTGAACTTCCGTGATGGCGTCTACCACCTGACCTACTCAATTGATGACACCGGTTCACCAAACTACCGAGTTGGTTACGCAACTGCGACCAGCATCGATGGTCCGTGGACGTACCAAGGTGTTGTTCTTGAGAAGGATGAGTCTCAAGGAATCCTGGGCACCGGTCACAACTCGGTTCTAAACGTTCCAGGAACCGATGACTGGTACATGGTCTATCACCGCTTTGCCATGCCAGGTGGTGGAGGAAGCGACCGTGAAACTGCGATTGACAAGATCACGTTCGATCCACAAACCGGTCTGATGAACAAGGTCATCCCAACCCACACCGGAATTACCGGTCAAACCATTGTTGACCAAGACCCGTTGGCACCAACCATTGCCGGTGAGGCAACGGTAGGGGCGACTCTCACCGTTGCGGTCAACGAGCCGTGGCAGGCCACGGGTATTGAGTGGTTGCGGGACGGCCAAGTCATTGACGGCCAGACTGCGCTTACCTATGTGACTACTTCAGCCGATGCCGGAGCGAAGATCTCCGCTCGGGTTACAGGCGAGAAGCCACTGTGGGATGCCAAGACAGGCCAAACCACTGAGCTTGGGCCAATCGTTGATCCGGCAGCTCCAGGTGACGGCGACGGTCCTGGTGACGGTTCTGGTGACGGATCTGGAAATGGAACCGGTAACGGTTCCACTAACAAGCCGGGTGACAAGAACCCGTCAGACACCACAACGGGTACAGACTCCGAAGATGACCTAGCTTCAACCGGATTTGCCGGAACCGCAGTAGGAATCCTTGCTGTGATGCTCCTGCTTGCGGGCGCTGCGGCAATGTTCCTGGTTCGTCGTAGTCGAGCACGGTTCTAGTAACCCGCTGAACTGACACTCGAGTATTCGAGCAGAACAGACGACGCTGCCCTTGAGAGCCTGAAACTAGGTTCCCAAGGGCAGCGTTGTCTTGACTTACTGGAGGTCATTCAGTGCGCTCTCGATTGCGCGGTGGAAGGTTGGGTAGGCATAGATCATTGAGCGCAACGTGCTGACCGGGATTCGGGCATGAACCGCTAGGGCCAGGAGGCCTAAGACCTCACCTCCGCTAGGCCCAACCGAAGTTGCTCCAACGAGCGTTCCCGTAGCGGCATCCTCGACGACCTTGATGAACCCGCTGTTCCCCGCCTTGTGCAGCCAACCACGCGAGGACTCCGTCAGGTCCGCCCGGCCCACGCGAACGGATAGTCCAGTGCTACGGGCTTGGGCTTCGGTCAAACCAACAGAACCGATCTCCGGGTCCGTGAATGTCACTCGGGGGACCGCGTGATACTCGGCCGTGCGTGGCTCGGCTTCCAAAATGTGTGCCACGGCGATCGCCGATTGGTACATGGACATGTGGGTGAAGGCGCCTTTGCCGGTAATATCACCGATCGCATAGACGCCGGGGGCCACTTGCATGTACTCGTCGGTTTCTAAGAACTTGACGTCCTCATCAATCCCTAGGGCGGCCACCCCAAGTGAACCGAGGTTAGTGTTGCGGCCCGTTGCTATGAGGAGCTGACTGGCCGGAAGGGACTTGTCTTCGAGGTGCACGGTGAAGGTTCCGGCTGAGTGCTCTATGCTCTTGACCTGGGCTTTGACGGTGACATTCACCCCGTCAGCCTCTAGGGCCTTGAGAAGTTCTGCACCGGACTCGGGCTCTTCCAACGGCACCAAACGGTCCGATGCCTCAATCACGCTCACCCGTGAGTCAAAGCGGGCAAATGCTTGAGCTAGTTCCACCCCGATTGCGCCGCCACCAATGACAATAAGGGATTCGGGTACCCGGGTGGTTGCGATCGCTTCCCGGTTAGTCCAATACGGTACGGAACTTAGACCAGGGATTGGTGGGACCGCCGGCTCGGTGCCGGCGTTAATGATGATCGCCTTGCGTGCCGCATACTCTTGCCCCGCTACATTGACGGTGGTGGCTCCCGTGAGCTGGGCTCTTCCGCGAATCAACTCGACACCTGAATCAACCAACCTGTTCATCGCTACGGTGTCATCCCAGTTATCGGTTGCTTCATTGCGGATTCGATGAGCGACCATGGACCAATCGGGGGTGATGGCTGCCTGTCCCGCGAGTTCCTGAATACGGCGGCCTTCCATGAGGGCATTGCCAGCGCGGATCATCATCTTGCTGGGTATACAGCCGTAGTAGGGACACTCCCCGCCAACTAGCCGAGCTTCTACTCCAATGACGGAGAGGCCAGACCGTGCGAGTTTGCCTGCTGCCGCTTCTCCGCCTGGGCCCAGGCCAATAACAATAACGTCAACTTCTGAAGCCATATCTTCACCCACAAGATCGTTCTGCCTAAAATTGATGTGTACCTCTTCAACAGTAGGTGGGAATGCAGTTGACCGCAGAGTGTGAGTTCGAGATGCCTCCGTACGGGGTGGTAGGACCGCAGTCTGCAACATGGCAAGAGAAAGGGGAGTGTTTCAGCCGCGCAACTGAAACACTCCCCTTTCCTTAGTTACCGCACAGGGTTGAAGCGGTTACTCCTTGGTGGAGAATGCCGCATCGAACGCAGCGGCCGGTGGTGCAAAGGAGTTCTTGCGAACAAACGCGAGGGCATCCGGGGCGCCAACCAAGCGGTCCATTCCCGCGTCTTCCCACTCAACTGACAGCGGTCCGTCATAGCCAATCGCGTTGAGGGAGCGGAACGCTGCCTCCCACGGCACGTCTCCGTGTCCAACGGAGACAAAGTCCCAGCCGCGGCGCGGGTCAGCCCAAGCCAAGTGCGAGCCAAGGATTCCGTTGCGGCCGTTGCCAACCTGCTTTTTGGAATCCTTGCAGTGCACGTGGATGATCCGGTCCTGGAAGTCCCAAATGAAGGAGACCGGGTCAAGATCCTGCCAGATGAAGTGGGAAGGGTCCCAGTTCAGGCCAAACGCTTCACGATGCCCAATAGCTTCCAGCGCACGGTGCGTGGTCCAGTAGTCGTAAGCAATTTCGCTCGGGTGTACCTCGTGTGCAAAGCGTACGCCGACCTCGTCAAAGACGTCCAGAATTGGGTTCCAACGGTCCGCAAAGTCTTGGTAACCGGCATCGATAAGCTCTTGGGATACCGGTGGGAACATCGCTACATACTTCCAGATTGCGGACCCGGTAAAGCCAGTCACAATCTTGACGCCAAGCTTGGCGGCGAGGCGAGCGGTGTTCTTCATTTCCTCTGCTGCACGCTGGCGGACACCTTCCGGGTCCCCATCGCCCCACACTACGTCGGGCAAAATGTCCTGGTGGCGGGCATCGATTGGGTCATCGCAAACGGCTTGACCCTTGAGGTGGTTGGCAATGGCATAAACGTTGAGGTTGTACTTAGCTAGAACTGCCTTCTTTCCGGCAATGTACTCCTCGTCATCCCAACGCCACGGGTCCAAGTGATCGCCCCAGCAGGCAATCTCAAGACCGTCGTAGCCCCACTCGGAGGCCAGCTTTGCAACCTCTTCAAACGGCAGGTCAGCCCACTGACCGGTAAATAACGTAACTGGACGAGACATCGTCGACTCCTAAACTTGTCCTAAACGAAAATTGTTAGACGGTTGTCCAACCGGCCCGGTTGTTAGAGCTATCTTCTACGGCAGCCAACACCTTTTGGACCTGCAAACCATCCGCGAAACTTGGGCTTAGCTGCTCGCCATTTGCGATTGCTGTCACCAAATCAACGGCCTGGTGGGTGAACCCGTGTTCGTATCCAAGACCGTGACCTGGCGGCCACCAGTTCGCAATGTAAGCGTGCTCAGCCTCTGTCACCACGATACGCCGGTAACCGGCAATTTCCGCTGGATCATTGGCGTCGTAATAGTGCAAAACGTTCATATCTTCGAAATCAAACGCAATCGCACCCTTGGAACCGTTAATTTCTATGCGAATCGCGTTCTTGCGTCCGGTTGCAAACCGGGTGGCCTCATACACGCCCAAAGCGCCACCGGACAGGTTAGCTAAGAAGACTGCGGCATCGTCAACCGTGACCGGACCCGTCTCGGTGCCTGCCTTGCCACTCAACCCCGCAAAGTTCTCGGCTACTGGACGTTCGGAGACAAAAGTGCGTAGGGAACCGGAAACCTCGGTGATCTCCTGACCGGTAATGAACTGGGTCATGTCAATAATGTGGGCACCGATATCACCCAACGCACCCGAACCGGCTTTCTCCTTGTCAAGGCGCCAAGACAGCGGAGCCTGCGGATCAAAGAGCCAATCTTGCAAGTACTGGGCACGGATCTGGCGGATGTCACCGAGTTTGCCGTCCGCAACCAACTTGCGTGCGAGCTGAATCGCCGGGACGCGGCGGTAGGTGAACCCAACCATCGCAACAACGCCGCGCTTAGCGGCTTGTGCTGCGGCATCGGCCATCTCTTGAGCTTCCTCAACAGAGTTAGCCAGCGGCTTCTCACACAAAACATGCTTACCCGCAGCAAGGGCCGCAAGTGCGATCTCCTTGTGGGAATCACCCGGAGTACAGATATCAATCAGATTAATGTCGTCACGCTCAAGCAGCGACCGCCAATCGGTCGATGCTTCTTGCCAACCGAGCTTCTCGGCAGCTGCGGTTACGCCCTGCTCACTACGACCGGCAACAACCCGCATGACCGGATTTGCTGGCAGATCAAAAAACCTCGGTGCGGATCTCCACCCCTGAGAGTGCGCTGCACCCATGAAGGCGTAACCAACCATAGCTACGCCAAGATCACGCTTTGAATCAGTCATACCATCATCCTTAGAAAAAACTCTGGGCCGGTCCAGGTCTTACCCAAACCAGCCCAGAGTTATGAACCTAGTGCTTAGGAATCGAATGCGGAGTCAATGTAGTCCGCTACGTTGTCCTTGGTCACAACCGGTGCGAAGAGCTGCACGGTGCGTGGCACGGTGTGTGAGACTAGGTCACCAACCGACTTGCCCTGGCCAAGAAGACGGGCTAGACGGATACCGTCAGCTGCCTGCGTGGAAGGGTAAACTACCGTTGCCTTCATGACGCTGTCACCGGACTCAATGAGTTTCATTGCGTCACGGGATCCAGCGCCACCAACCATGATGAACTCGTCACGGCCAGCAGTCTCGATTGCTGCCAGAACACCAAGGCCCTGGTCATCATCGTGGTTCCAGATAGCGTCAATTTTTGGTGCGGCCTGGAGCAGGTTAGCAGCTGCCTCTTCACCGCCGGCAACGGTGAAGTTACCGTCTACGCTGTTGGAAACCTTCAGGCCACAGTCGGACAGTGCGTCCGCAAAGCCCTTAGAGCGGTCTTGGGACAGCGGGAGGTTTGCAATTCCGGTGATCTCTGCAATCACAGCGTCCTTGTTGTCGCCTACCTCATCACAGATATAGGATCCAGCCGAAACACCCATTCCGTAGTTGTCACCGAGCACCGTGGTGCGGGCAGCAAATGGGCTGTTGAATTCGCGGTCCACGTTAACAACTGGAATGCCGGCTTCCATGGCCTCAAGCGCAATCTCAGTCATAGCATCACCATCGAACGGCAGCATCACAATGACGTCTACCTTGTCGTTGATGAAACCTTCCATCAGCGAGATCTGGTGGCTGACGTCGTTGGTACCCTCAGCCAAACGCAACTCAACGTCCTCGTGCTTCTCAGCCTCAGCAATTGCAGCCTTGGTGATTGCACCCATCCAACCATGGTCAGCGGCTGGGGCGGAGAAACCAATAACAACCTTGTCGCCGGGGGCGTCATTGTCGCTGCCAGCTGCTGGTGGAGCCGTTGGCTCCTCTGAGTTGGAGCCACCTTCGCTGGTTGGGTCTGGCTTAGGTGCCTCGTTTGAGGTGCACGCAGCTAGGGAAAAGCCAAGAACAGTTGCACTGAACAGGGCTACCGCAGCGCGCTTTCCGCGGGTAATCTTGCGGGACATATTTTCTCCTTTGAAGTGTCCTAAATTAGGATCTTGGTAAAACTTATGAAATTGCGGGGGTGAAACTTTCAAGTTCCAACAAACTAGGAACTGGATTTTGAACGACGAGCAAACCGTTGTTGCAAGAGAACTGCAGCGACAATGATGAGGCCCTTTACAACCGCCTGGGCGGATGTAGACATATTGTTCTGAACAAACACATTGCTCAAAGTGGTGAAGAGCAAGACACCAAGAACGGTGCCCATGATGGTTCCGCGGCCTCCAATGAGCAAGGTGCCACCAACTACAACTGCGGCAATGGCATCAAGTTCCCAAAGGGTGCCGTGGGTTGACGTGCCGGTATTGGTGCGGCCCAACATCATGACGGCGGCGATTCCTGCAGTAGCTCCACACAGGGTGTACACGTACACGAGGTGGCGCTTGATGTTGATACCGGCCAAACGCGCAGCCTCAGGGTTACCACCGACAGCCACAGTGCGGCGACCGAAGGTAGTACGGGTCAAAACTACCCAAGCGATGATGGAAACCACCACGAAAATCCAAATTTGGACTGGTACGCCAAGGAGATCTCCGCGGAGGGCCTTCTTGAATGCGTCGACCTTGACTACCTGGGTGTTGCGGTCTGAAATAATCTCGGCTAAACCACGAGCAGCGACCATCATGGCGAGTGTTGCGATAAACGCAACCACATTGCCGTACGCAATAATTATGCCGTTGACCAATCCCGCCACGGCTCCAACCACTACCGCGGTCACCGCGATTATGAGCCAGTGCGACTGCTCCGCCATGGCTTGTGTGGACAGTGTGGTGGCCCAAACTGATGCTAACGCAACGACTGCTCCAACCGAGAGATCAATACCACCGGTGGTGATGACGAAGGTCATGCCGATTGAGACGACACCGATTCCTGCTGCTAGCCCCAAGATGGTCATTGCGTTTGGAACGCTGGCAAACCGTTCGCCCGAGGTTAGGACACCTGTGATGATGAGGACGACGAGGGCAACGACAAGGCCGACATTGCGTAAAAGTGCGCTGTTAGCTCCGCTCTTGGTATCGCTGTTTGCCGGAGGTGCCGGGGTGGCGCTGTTATTTGGTGCAGTGCTTACGTCGCTCACGCCGCACTTCCTTCCATTACGAGGTTCAATACGTCTTCTTCTGTCAGTTGGTCGGACGGTCGCTCAGCCACGACACTGCCTTCGCTGATCACCAGCACTCGGTCTGCAAGGCCTAGGACCTCGGGGATTTCACTGGAGACCACCACAATGGCGGCACCTTGTTCCGCCAATCGGTGAATCAATTGGTATATCTCGGCCCTCGCCCCAACATCTACCCCGCGGGTGGGTTCATCAAGGAGTAAGACCTCACAGTCACGCAGAAGCCAACGAGCCAAGATGAGTTTTTGTTGGTTACCACCCGAGAGTGTCCGAGCTGCCCGGTCCACATTTACGGGGCGAAGTTCCAGATTGTCGGCCTGTTCCCGAGAGGCTTTCTTCTCAGCCGGTTCGTCGAGGAATCCGGCCTTGGCGTACCCGGCAAACGTTGCCATGGTGATATTGCGATAGATAGGTTCGTCGAGAATGAGCCCCTGGCTTTTCCGTTCCTCAGGGCATAGACCAATCCCGGCCTTAACCGCTGACGGAACGGAGCCGCGCATCAAGGATTTACCTTTTACTGACACGGTCCCTGTGGTTGCACGGTTGGCACCGTACACAGTTTCCAGGATTTCGGAGCGACCGGAACCAACAAGGCCTGCCAGTCCAAGAATTTCCCCGGGGCGTACCTTGAAGCTCACGGGTTCAAACTCGCCAGCTAGGCTGAGATTTTCAACCTTCAGGACCGGGTCCATAGCATCGTAGGTAACGCCTACGGGACGGGCAGGGAAAGCGTGCTCCAATTCTCGGCCCGTCATGAGCTTGATGAGTTCACCCGGGGGAGTGGCCGCAACCTGGAGGTTGCGGCCCACTGTCTTGCCGTCCTTGAGCACGGTGATCCGGTCACCGATGCGGCGAATCTCATCCATGCGGTGTGAAATGTAGATGATAGCTACATTTTGCGCTTGCAAAGTCTCTACAACACGGAAGAGATTCTCTACCTCGCCGCTGTCCAGAACGGCAGAGGGTTCATCCATGACAATGACCTGGGCGTTGTGTGACAGGGCGCGGGCCATGGACACAATCTGCTTGCCGGCTGCGGATAGGGTGCCCACCTCATGGGTCGCCTTGATCTCGCTGTGCCCCAGGGTCTTGAGGATCTCTGTTGTGCGCTTGTTGGCTTCACGGCGCTGACTAAAGCCAGCGGTTGCTAACTCGTGCCCCAAGTAAATGTTCTCAGCAACGGTAAGACCATCGACCACATCCAATTCTTGATACATAGTGGCCACGCCAAGTTTGAGCGCTGATACCGGGTCAGTGATCTTGACTTCCTTGCCGTTCAAAGAAATCACGCCACTGTCTGGCTGGTGTGCACCGGCCAGAACCTTAATCAGCGTGGACTTGCCCGCGCCGTTTTGTCCTAGGAGGCAGTGCACCTCGCCGGGGAGGACGTCTAAGTCCACACCGTCGAGAGCCTTGGCTCCTGGGAAGTGCTTAATAATCTGATTCATCTGCAACAGAGGTTGCTGGGGGTCTGCTTTGACCATAAGTTAAAAGTAGGTTGACTTTTAACGATTGTCAATCAAAAGTTGAACATTAATTACTTCGTTACCGATACGTGATGATTAAAGCCACTCAAAGTGTTGCCGCCAAGAATTGAAGTTTGAGTGGTTTACTGGATGGATGGAGAGTCTGTTGAAGTTTGCCCCGAGACCCACTGGCGCTGGCGAAATGTTCCAGTTGCTACGTGACGGCACGCCGCGCACGCGTTCAGAGCTGGCCGTTCAAACTGGCCAAGCGCGGTCCACAATCGCCGTGCGCATTGATGTTCTGACGACGGCAGGGCTCATTATGCCCGTTGGTGAAGCAAGCTCAACGGGAGGGCGCAGGCCGGCCACTTTTGCGTTTAACCCCGAGGCTCGTGTGGTGCTCAGTGTTGACCTAGGTGCGGTGCATGCAAGGCTTGCAATTGCTGACTTAGCGGCAAATCTCCTCACAACCTATGAAGAGGCCCTATCTATTGCGGATGGGCCGGAGGCGGTCCTTGAACGCGTAGCGGTTTTGGGGCGTAAATTGCTCAAAGAGACGGGCCGGGAGCAGTCCGACCTAGCCGCAATTGGGATTGGTTTGCCCGGACCTGTTGAGCACATAACCGGACGTCCCGTCTCACCTCCGATCATGCCTGGTTGGGACGGATATGACGTAGTTGGGGACCTGCGTAAGGTCTTTAACGTCCCAGTTCTGGTCGATAATGACGTCAACTTGATGGCGGTTGGAGAGCACAGAACAGCCTGGGCCGAGCATAATAATGTCCTCGTTCTCAAGGTCTCGACTGGAATTGGCTCTGGAATTATCTTGGATGGTGACCTGCGCAGAGGCGCTCAAGGCGCTGCGGGGGACATCGGCCACGTAGCCGCACGAGAGCGTTACGGCGATGTCCCCTGCAACTGTGGAAATACTGGTTGCCTCGAAGCCGTAGCGGGTGGTGCCGCTTTGGCGCGTTCGCTTAGTGATCAAGGGCTTGCTGCCGATAGTGTTGCAGATATTGTGGGATTGGTTAGAAGCGGCGAGATGGCTGCTCAGGGAGCCGTGCGTGATGCGGGACGTGAGATCGGAGCGGTTCTTGCGGCTTGTGTTTCACTGCTGAACCCTTCCCTTGTTGTAGTTGGTGGAGCAATGGTCGAAGCCGGAGAACAGCTGATGGCTGGAATCCGGGAAGTGCTATATAGGCGGTCGCTTCCGCTGGCAACGCAGCACTTGAGAATCGTTACTGCTCAGGCGAAAGAGCGGGCGGGTGTCCTTGGCGGCGCCTACTTAGCTATTGACCACGTGCTTTCACCAGAAGCTATCGACAGATTGTTTATCTAGAAGTTCTAGGGAGTATGCATGACCTCGCATGAAGCAACGGCGCTGATGATCCATGGTGGCTGGGAAGGGCACTCGCCTGCCGAGTCCGTGGATATTATGGTTCCCGCTCTCGAAGAAGGCGGCTTCAAGGTCTCCGTAGAATCCTCGCTTGAGGTATACGCGGATGAGGACTTTATTTCACAGTTCTCAGTTATTGTGCAGAACTGGACCATGGGTGAAATCTTGCCGGATGAGTTGCGTGGTTTGGTATCTGCAGTCAAACGTGGCACCGGATTGGCTGGGTGGCACGGTGGCATTGTTGACTCGTTCCGGATGGCCACGGACTATCTGCAAATGATAGGTGGTCAGTTTGCGGCGCACCCTCATGACATTGTGGACTACGAAGTCAATATCAAACCGGAGCAGCGCGATAACCCAATTATTGGGGGAATACCGGACTTCTCCGTGCACAGCGAACAGTACTGGATCCTGGCTGATCCGCTGAGCGAGGTCTTGGCTACCACGACTATTCCTGTGCGAGAAGACGACCCATGGCACCAGCCAGTTGAATCTCCGGTGCTGTGGACCCGGCAATGGGGTAAGGGAAGAGTCTTTGTAAACGCAATTGGACATACTCTTGGCGACCTTGTGGTCCCTGAGTTCCAGCAGTTGACCGTCCGTGGTGTGCGCTGGGCTGCCGGATTGGAACCGCAGCGCTAGTAGCGGTCTTACATGCATGATCTTGAGATGGCTCAGACCGGCCAGACTCCGGAGGATCCCCTGCGATGACTGGACATCAGGTGGGTATCAACGATTCCTGCCGCCTCCATGAGGGCAAACATCGTGGTGGGTCCGACGAATCCAAAGTCACGCTTTTTCAAAGCTTTGGAAAGGGCAACTGACTCTTCGCTCTGAGTAGGCACGTCCATCAAACGATGAGGTTGTGGAGTCAGCTCGGGCTGGAAAGACCAGATGAATTCAGCCAGACCTCCGTCTTCTCGTAGCTTGATGGTGGCCTTGGCATTCTTGATCGTGGCCAAAATCTTTGCGCGGTTACGAATGATTCCGGCGTCTTGTAGGAGTTCAGCGACCTTGTCCTCAGAGAACAGGGCGATCCGGTCGGGAATAAAATCTTCAAAAACTGTGCGGAACCGATCCCGCTTCTTCAAGATAGTGGCCCAAGAAAGTCCAGCTTGGAAACCTTCCAGGGTTAGACGCTCGAACATCCCATGCTCGTCCCTTACGGGCATGCCCCATTCGTGATCGTAATAATTCTGCAGCATCTCGTTGGAAGCAGCCCAAGCTGGACGTATTAGACCGTCTGGGCAGATTACTGCGCCCGAATCGAGTGGCGGCAAGTCAGTAACTAATTCCGTTCTGGTGCTAGGTGAAGAGGTCATGAGTCCCACTTTCTAGGTCAAGGAGGGTGGTCTTGGCGGCTAGTCCACCCAAATATCCGCCCAAACTGCCATCTGAGCGAAGTACCCGGTGGCACGGAACAATGATGGGCAATGGGTTAGTTGCACACGCGGAACCAACTGCACGCACCGCCTTGGGGTTCTCAAGGGTGTTGGCAATCTGCGCGTAGGTCTGGGTTTGGCCGTAGGGGATCCGGCTCAGTTGCTCAACAACGAGCTTGCGGAACCCGTGTGACAAACGGCGATCGAGAGGAACCTCGAAGTCCTTGCGCTTGCCGGCAAAATACTCATCCAACTGTTTGCGGACCGGGTCTAGCAGTGAAGGTGCCTTGAGGATTCGAGGGCTCACTTTGGAAGCGAGGTCCTGCAGTGTGGATTGGTGATCGGTCTGTTCAAACCCAACCTTGACCAAACCAACGGGGGTCGCGGCAAGTAAGAGCTGTCCCACCGGGGAGTCATAGAGCTCGTAGCCAACATCAAGGAGTTCTTGATGCTGTGCTTCGGTTTGCAGATCTTGCAAGAGCTTCTCTACGGTGCTGGCAGGAACCTCACCGAGTTGCCCAAAAGGATTGGAAATCATTGCATACCGCCAAATGTTGAGGGGTTACTAAGTTCTTCAATATGTCTTGATCTGAGGTTTGCTAAACCATCAGAGCAAGCCCTGCGTGCCGCTGCTGCGGTGCCACCAACGACTTCTGCGATCTCCTGAAAAGAAAGACCCCCGAGGTACCGGTAAGCAACCACCTGGCGCTGCCGTGGAGGCAAGAGTTTGACTATCTGCCAAACTGCCGCAGCATCCAACACATCGAATTCATTGGCATCTTGGACCAAAGAAGTATCTGGAACCTCAGATACCGGTACTGTCCGGTCTGACCGGCGAATAATATCGAGTGCTTTGCGGTGCGCAATTGTCACCAGCCAAGCTTGGACATTGGCGTTTGCAGGTAGTTCAGGATATTTCTGCAACGCGGATAAGAACGTTTCCGACCATGCGTCCCGTGCATCTATAGGCCCCACAACAGCCCGGCACACGCGTAGTACGGTGCTGCCGTGCTCCTGGACGAGGGCTTCAAATGGTATCTTCATCGTCATCACACTGTAAACGCGCGAACTAATGAAAGTGTGAGATCCACAGGTGCAACTTCTTAAGTGTTGAACGTCACCACGAATCCGTTTGGGTTTTTGGTGCGGGACCGGGTAATGTTTTCTTTGGTCAAAGACCACGCGTTCGTAGCTCAATGGATAGAGCATCTGACTACGGATCAGAAGGTTGGGGGTTCGAGTCCCTCCGAGCGCACAGTTGAAAATCCCGGACAAAGTTAAACTTTGTCCGGGATTTTTGCGTTCCGGCCCATTTTTGGCAAATTGTATTTGTTGTATTTGGTCTGACGGTACTGGACGGTGAACTACAGTTGGCCTGAACCAGTAGGTATGAACTTCTTAAACGAGGCGGTCCCAAAGATGGTTAACTCGGCAGCTCAGCAACGGTCCCTAATGGCTCCCAAACGCCGCGGGAGAATGGTCTTTTCTGCCGCCTTGATCATTATTGGTTTGATTCTGGCACCGTTGAGTGTGCTTGCAGTCGAGACAAAGAATACGCTCGTCAACACGGATGGCTTTGTGGAGGCGTTCGCCCCATTAGCGGGGCAGCCCGAGTTTAAGACGGTCATGGTCGACGTCGCGCTTGGTGCAATCGGTCAGAGTATTGACTCCAGCTCGGCTGCTGACTGGGCCGCCGGACAGCTTGAATCTTTGGAACTCTCAGACCGCTTGCAGGCGCCGCTTGAGTTACTGCTCGGCCAAGTTCCTGGACAAGTAGAAGAGCAGCTAAGGTCCTTGATTACGGGGTGGATCGACTCTGATCAGTTCCGTTCAGTTTGGGAACTGATGCTGCGTGGTACGCACGGCCAGATGGTTTCAACTTTTGAGCAAGATCCGCAGGCTCTGCTTGCCGCCGGCGCCAATGGCTCCGCAGAACTCCAGATTTGGCCAGTGGTGCCCACGCTCCTAGCACAGCAGAACCAGCGCCTAACCGACTTCATTGCTGTGATTCCTGAATTTACTTACACAATTCCGGTGGGAGACGGCGAGACTCTGGCGCAGGGAACGAAGTTGTATTCCACTATCAAGACGGCAGGAACCTGGCTGCCTTGGCTGAGCGCCGCGTTTCTAATATCTGGGGTCATTGTCGCGGTGACTCGCGGTAGAGCCCTGATTAGGACGGCCCTCGCCGTGGCAGCTGTGATGGCTCTTTTGGACCTAGTCATAATGTTCGCGCCTGCCGCTGTAGCGCGAGCGTTGGCAAACCCGCCGCTGACTACTGAGATCTGGGAACTCATTTTTGATCAGGTGTTCCAACGCACCGTGACGACGGCCTATCTGGTTGGTGCTGGAGCGCTAGTGGTGGCCGGAGCTGTGTGGGGCATCGGCAAACTGGCAAAACGCGCTTAGCTGGGCGCAAACTTTCCGATGCCCGCCGAAGTTTCCTGATGATCAGCGGGTTCGTGGACCTAAGATTTGGAAGATGACACGCAAAGACTGGTTAGCGATATTCCGGTTGGGTTTCGGTTTGATATTGCAAATATTGCCGGTTATGGACCGCTGAACTACTTCAGTTTCTTTGCAGTCGAGTCCAACGTTATTGCGGCTGCAACGCTATTGTCTGCGGGATTAGCAGCATCGATTGGCGCGCAGCCCAGAGCGTTTGATTACGTGCGAGGTGCGGCAACAAGGTTTGGGATAGCAGTGGCTGGATTCGTGCTAGCGGTTTTGCTGTCTAAGACGACACGAATGGGCGGTCATTGGAGGAATTAGTCGCAGGTTTCACTGCAAGCCATTTACATACAGGGAGTGAACAGGTACAGTTCATGACATGGACAGAGCCGTTACTTCTCAGCCGGGGCGCCCCGGTCTCAAACGCCAGGAAATTGCCGCCCAACTACGCGCGGCAATCCTCGCTGGTGACTACGATGATGGTGCGCTATTACCCGGGGAGAACGAGTTAGCACAACAATTTTCCGTTAGCAGAGGAACAATTCGTCAAGCCCTCAAAGGGTTGGCTGCGGACCAGCTTATCGAGACGCAAAGTGGCGTAGGTTCGTTTGTTACCTTCGATGGACAGCAACTGAACAACTCGGGAAGCTGGGGCACAGCCCTAGCACACAGTGGGGTGCAGTTGGCTACCCGAATACTGCGTATGGAAAAAGTCATTGATCCAGAACTTGCCGCGAGTGTGGGCAGTGCTTCCATGGAATTTCTCGCTTTGGACCGGGTCCGGCATGTAGTTGACGGTGCAGCGGTCTCAATCGAGCGTAGTTGTGTGCCGCTGACCCCTCAAATTGCGACTGCGTTAACAACTGGACTGATCGATGATTCGCTTTCCGCAACAATGGCTGCGGCAGGGTTGCACCCGAGCAAAGGTGAGCAATGGATTTCAGTCGTTCCCCTCAATGTGCAGGACGCTGAGATTGTAGGACGCGAGCAAGGGGAAATGTTTCTGCACAGTATTCGGATCGCTCGTGATAGCGATGGCAACTTTGTTGAACGGGTCGTTAGTTTATTGGCGCCGGAACGATTCCGTCTTTACATGAATTTTGGAGCATGAACTTGTCAATCGCAGATATTACGAGCAGGGCGCGGGGAGCCTTTTACGGCTTGGCATTGGGAGATGCATTGGGGATGCCAACGCAGTCTATGTCCCGCAGCGAAATTGTCCAAGATTATGGTGCGATCACACGGCTCGTTCCCGCGGGTCCGCGCCAACGCATTGCCGCAGGTATGCCAGCCGGTGCCATCACTGATGACACGGAACAAGCGGTTCTACTGGCCGAGCTGCTAGTCGCGGGCGATGGGCAGATTGATCCAATGGTATTTGCAACCCGACTTCTTGAGTGGGAACGTGCAATGGCAGCCAAGGGCTCTTTGGACTTGCTCGGCCCATCAACAAAAGCCGCGGTACAAATGCTTGCAGATGGTGGGTCCGTTGCAGAATCGGGGCGATTCGGTTCGACGAATGGTGCCGCCATGCGTATCACACCGGTAGGAATTGCCCATGACAGTTCTGACATGTCTCGTTTTGTCGATGCTGTAGTGGAAGCGAGCGCGGTTACCCACAACACGACCTTGGGTATTGGAAGCGCCGCAGCCGTGGGTGCGGCAATTAGTGCTGGCGTCCGTGGTGCGAGTCAGCCGGAGACCATTGAGGTGGCGATCGCTGCGGCAACCGAAGGTGAAAAACGAGGCTATTGGATTGCAGGGGGATCAATAGCTCAGCGCACCAATTGGGCGGTCAACTATCTCAAACCGCTGTCTCGGGCCGAACAGATCAACGCTGTTGAAAACGTTATAGGTACATCGGTGGCATCCCAGGAATCTGTGGTTGCAACACTTGCGCTTGCTGCAGTAACAACTGACCCCTGGCAGTCTCTCTGTCAAGCAGCGGAGGTTGGCGGTGATACCGACACCATTGCGGCAATGCTCGGCGCGATTCTAGGTGCTCGGCTAGGAATTTCTGCGTGGCCTGATACGGAGATCGCCATCCTAGAGCGTGTGAATTCGCTGAAACTAAATCCACTTATTGACCAACTTCTGCACCTGCGCCAAAACTAATAGCGCAGAGCAAACTTCGATCACAAAGATGTCCCGGAGGACCCTCATGCAAACTACAGCCGCGCCCACAACGGGCAAAGCCGCGCTCACGCAGATTGAGCAGCGCGGAATCGAACCGGTTCCAGACTCTGAGCGAAACGGTAACCCATTACAACTATTTTGGGTTTGGTTCGCCGCTAATATTTCCATTCTTGGGCTGCCGTTGGGGGCTTCCCTCGTTGCGTTCCAGATGCTCAATATTTGGCAGTCCCTTTTGGTCGCTGCAATTGGGGCTGGCGGATCCTTTGCGCTCGTTGGTGTCGTGTCTATTGCTGGACGCCGGGGTGGTGCACCCAGCATGACTCTGTCTAGAGCTACTTTCGGGGCTCGTGGCAATGTGGGGCCAACATTTGTCTCTCTGCTATCCAGACTGGGTTGGGAAACCGTCAATACGACGACCGCTGCATTTGTATTGCTTTCCCTCTTTACCATTGTGTTTGGGACTAATGGCGAGGCTAAGAAAGTGCCCGTGTTGACAGTCCTAGCAATTGTAATTTTTGTCGTGTGCACACTTTTGGTGTCAGGTCTGGGGCACGCTGCAATCCTTGTGATTCAAAAGTGGGCCACTTGGATCTTTGGGGCCTTGAACATATTTGTTGTGGTCTTCCTTGTTGCGACCGTTGACTGGGCGCTTGTAGCTAATATGCCAGCCGGTCCAGTAAGTGCGGTCATGATAGGAATCGGTGTAATTGCTGCTGGAACAGGTATTGGTTGGGCAAACGCAGGTGCAGATATGGCTAGGTATCAGCGCACCTCGGTAAAGGCAAAGCACCTTATTGCTTCAAGTGCGGCGGGTGCAGGTATTCCCCTAGTTGTGCTCATCGGACTTGGCGCACTCCTGAGCGCTGGCGACGGCAGCCTTGCCGCTGCAACTGATCCGGTTGCAGCGATTCGGGAACTCTTGCCACCTTGGATGGCAGTGCCATACCTTATTGCTGCGTTTGGTGGGCTCCTGTTGTCCAACCACTTGTCAGTTTACTCAGCCGGGTTAACTACCCTTACCCTCGGTATCCGTGTCAAGAGGGTCTACGCAGTTGCTCTTGATGTCTTGGTGACTTTTGTAGGTGCCTTGTACTTCATGTTGGTTGCAGACAGCTTCTACGGTCCATTCATCACGTTTATTTCCCTACTAGCAATTCCTATTACTGCCTGGTTGGGCGTATTCCTGGTGGATATGCTCAAGCGCCGCTACTACAATCCGCAAGATCTCATGAACCTACGCAAGGGAAGTGGGTACTGGTACCAAGGTGGATTTGAATGGCGCGCAGTAGGTAGCTGGGCGGTAGCGATTGTAATCGGTTTTGCTTTCACTACGGTCCACACATCTGCTGATGAAGCTTGGTTCTCAGGGTGGTTTGCGGATAGTTGGATCGGTTCCCACGGACTGGCATGGATCGCAACGCTTGTAGTGAGTGCTGGCCTCTACTTCGTCCTCGGTGGGGCGCAGGGTCAAGTAAACGTTCCGGTGGAAAGTGAGCAGGTCAATGCCTAAGCCACAACTTGTCTACACAGGAAACGTCATTGTCGATCTGGTTCTTAGTGTTGATGGATTGCCGGAGTTAGGGGGTGATGTCATCGCGTCCTCTTCGATGGTGACTGCCGGGGGAGGGTACAACGTCATGGTGGCTGCAGCCCGGGACAATTTTCCAGTTACCTTCGCTGGGCAATACGGATCCGGCGTATTTGGCTTAGTTGTCCGCAAAGCTCTTGCAGACAGCGGATTCTCGGTGGTTCAGGAAGGGCTGGAGGGACAAGATAGTGGCTACTGTGTGGCTCTATTAGACCCGTCAACCGAACGCACATTCGTTACCCATGTGGGCGCTGAAGGGCAACTGACTAAGGCCGATCTTGACCGGGTGCAAGTCCGAGAACAAGACACTGTGTATGTATCTGGTTACAGTCTGGCTCACCCTGTCAATGCTGCTAGTCTGCCCGGCTGGCTAGCGCAAATTCCCAAAGGTGCAACGGTAATTACGGATCCGTCTCCACTGATCGACCAGTTGGCCCCGCAGGCCATGAGCCAAGTCTTGGGGCGTTCAAATGTGTTGAGTGCCAATGCTCGAGAGGCCCGGCTTGGGTCGAACCTTGAGGACCTTGCTGAAGCAGCTGTGTGGTTTAGCAGCAGGATCCAACCAGGAGGGGTCGTCTTGATCCGCGATGGTGCAAACGGATGCTGGGTATTTTCCAATGAGATTGGCCCAAAGCCCGTCTTGGTAGAAGGCTTTGAGGTTGCGGCAGTGGACACCAATGGTGCGGGGGACGCATTTGGTGGAGTATTTGCTGCAGAGTTTTCACGTGGGGCAGGAGTGCTGAAAGCAGTGCGCCGTGCCAACGCGGCGGCAGCCCTAGCGGTCACCCAGTTTGGACCGGCAACATCCCCAACAGCAGCACAGATTGATGAGTTTTTAGCTGCCCAAGCCTAAACTGCGCATACCGGAAGTCTCAGGGCAGTTAATGCCTTTGACGGATGGAACGCAAAAATCCCGGACAAAGTTAGACTTTGTCCGGGATTTTCAACTGTGCGCTCGGAGGGACTCGAACCCCCAACCTTCTGATCCGTAGTCAGATGCTCTATCCATTGAGCTACGAACGCATTGACCTTAGCGGCCTTTGAATAGTCTAGACGAACTTGCGGGCAGACAACAGCGAATATGCCCTGAGGCGAGCAACGCCACATATTTTACGTTCGGTAAGTCGGATAATACAGAAAAATCTGGCCCGAACAGTGACGGCTGTCATCAAAATGTGCTTTAACGGGGGCGGTGAACGGATCCCCAAGCAACAAGACCGGGTGGATTGCCTAGTTATCCCGTGTAGACCCAGTGCCAGGGTTCCTCAACAATGGTTGCGGTAATCCCGAAGTCTGCGGCATTGGCTCTGAACCATTGCAGGGCTTCGAAATCTAGGGTGAGGTCCACGGCAATGCCCAGACCGTGTTCGCTTGAACCTACCGGGGCTGCGGTTCCGCCGTCCTCAAGTAGCCCATATTTTTCCACCAGTTCTTGCTGAGTGGCCGTGTCCCGATAAGCAGAATTTATGGTCAACGTGTGCCCGGCCGCTTCAAAAGCTTGGCGCAGGTTGATGAACTCGGCGGCAGCATCGGGAAGCAAAAGGTAGCTGCCTTCAACGCTTTGCAGAGCGCTTGTGGGGATTTGCCCATTGGCGTGTACCGGAGCAGTAATCACCGGGTCTTTGATGGGCTCATCCGTGCCGCCCAGAATACCGGAGCTGATCTTCCAAGCGGCAAGGGCCAGCCCCAAGACAAGGATCGCAATGATTGCTTTGCCGGCTTGCGGCAGGGCGCGGGATGAGCCGGCGTAGAAAGTCCGGCGCCCGTCATCCTTGCGGACCTTCGATGCTTGCGCATAGGTGGCTGCGGGCGGTGCGGGAACCGGCGGAATTGAGCTCGGAGGAATGGTCGGCGGCTGGGTTTGTTGCCTGTTGTTTGCCGTATCTGAATCGAGGGTTACTGGAGGCATACCTTAAGCATGGCAGGCAGGGGCCGGATAAGTAATCGGTCTGCGGGGCCAAATGGGAACCTCTACAACTCCCACCGCAGGCGGACACTACGATGCAAAAATTGTGCAGAGATCCAGTGAATGCCTAGGTCAAGGGGTATGAATTAGGTTTGACGTAAAGAAAAGTTAGACAAGACTAACTTTTGGTTCTAGTGTTGTGCCATGGAGTTCTTACAAGCCCTTACCGAGTACGAGTACCTCAGGAAAGCACTCATCACCGCACTGCTTGTTGGTGTGCAATGCGGAGTGGTGGGCTCTTTCACCGTGCTGCGCGGGTTAGCACTCATGGGAGATGCTGTCTCACACGCGGTCTTGCCTGGAATCGCTGCCTCCTTCTTGTTGGGGATTGGGTTCTTCCCCGGGGCGCTAGCTGCGGGACTACTTACTGCCTTTGGCATTGGCTACATCAATCAGCGCAGCAAACTCAAGAACGACGCAGTCATTGGGATCGTTTTTACAACCATGTTTGCGCTTGGTGTGGTCATGATTTCGCTGTCACCCTCGAGCACTGACCTAACCAAAATCCTGTTTGGCAACGTGTTGGCAGTGCGTCCCGCTGATATGTGGATGACGGTAATCGTTGGGGCGCTGGTGATTCTGACGGTCGTTGCCCTGTACAAAGAGTTTCAGGTCAGTTCGTTTGACCCCACCATGGCGGCGACTTACGGACTCTCTACCAAGACCCTGCACCACCTGCTCATGACCCTCTTGACCTTGGTTGCGGTCGCCTCGCTGCAGACCGTGGGTGTCATCTTGGTGGTTGCCATGCTGATCATTCCGGCGTCGACAGCATTCCTGCTGACAGAGCGCTTGCCGGTCATGATTGGTCTGTCAGCCTGCTTTGGCATGGTCGCGGCAGCGGGCGGGCTCTACCTGAGCTTTACCTACAATCTGCCATCCGGGGCAGCAATTGTCCTAGTTGGTTCGGCACTATTTATCTGTGCCTTTCTCGGTGCGCCAAAGCAGGGGATCATCAGCCGGGCCATTGTGGCGAGGCGAACTAGAACCGCGGCAGCTGTCTAAACACTTATTTTTCTGGTTGGAGTTTCATGTCTATTACACGTCTGTTAGCTATCGCGGTTCTCATTCTTGGGCTTTCCGGGTGTGGCTTGGCCGCCAAGGATGATTCCGCAACGGCGGAGGATCCGGACAAGGTGCAGGTGGTTGCCACATACTCGATCCTTGGGGACATGATCGCGGAAATCGGTGGTGATCACATCCAGGTCCATAGCATTGTGCCGCTCGGGGTTGATCCTCACCAGTACACTCCGCTGCCACTTGATCTGCAAAAGTCTGCCCAAGCGGATTTGATTGTCTGGAACGGCCTGAACCTTGAAATGGGTGATGGCTGGCTTGCTAGCCTGCTGGATATCTCTGGAAAAGAATTTGATACCGACCAAGTGGTCGAGGCGGGGGCGCAGGTAACGCCGCAATACCTTGCCGATTCCGCAGGTGAAAGCACCATCAACCCGCATGCGTTCTTGGACCCAAACGTTGGCATTCAATACGCCGAAGCAATGCGTGATGGACTCATCAAGATTGACCCGGACAACGCGGGCCAGTATGAGCAGAATGCCGCTGACTACATTTCTGAGTTGGAGCAAATTGACCAACTCTACAAGGACAACATCGCCCAGATCCCAAGCGCACAACGTGTCCTAGTCACCAGTGAAAATGCGTATCAATACATGGCTGATAGGTATGGCCTAACGACCGGGTTTGTCTGGGAGATTGATACCGATGAACAGGGGACACCAGAACAGATCAAGGAGCTGATTCACCTGATCAATACGACAAAGGTACCGGCTCTGTTTGTTGAATCCAACAAGGACCCGCGCCCCATGGAAACGATCTCCCGAGAAACCGGCGTGCCAATTTATGGAACGTTGTTCTCGGATGAGTTGGGCAAGCCAGGGCAAGACGGAGGCACCTATCTCAAGATGCTACGGTTCAACATCAAGCAGATTCATGCGGGGTTGACCCAATGAGTACAGCGCTTGAAGTACGTAATCTTGGCGTCTCCTATCATGGCTTTTCCGCGCTTCATGACGTCAACCTGACCGTGCCGACCGGCACGATGACAGCGATCATTGGGCCTAACGGTGCTGGGAAATCGACATTCTTGGGTGCGGCATTAGGGCTTATCGGTGCCGATTCTGGAACCATCCGGTACTTTGGCGAACGTCCAATCAATCAGGTGCGTGCGGACGTAGCCTACGTTCCCCAGCGGGCCTCAGTGGATTGGACCTTTCCTATCTCAGTGCTGGGAACAGCGGTTCAAGGTACCTATCCGCGCCTAGGATTACTGCGCCGCCCCAAGAAACAGCAGCGGGCACTGGCATTGGAAAACCTTGAACGCGTTGGCATTGCAGACTTGGCTGATCGCCAGGTGGGGGCGCTATCCGGTGGGCAACAGCAACGCATGTTCTTAGCCCGAGCGCTCACTCAGCAAGCAAAGCTCATCTTGCTAGATGAGCCGCTCGTTGGGGTGGACGCGACGAGCGAGCGCATCATTGTCAGCATTCTGCAGGAACTGCGCGACCAAGGCGTGACAGTAATGGCCGTCCACCATGACCTGACTTCCGCTCAGAAATACTTTGACCAAGCGCTGTTGATCAACAAGACCGTGATTGCCCACGGCCCCGTAGGTGAGGTAATAGCCCCTGACTTACTTGCGTTGGCTTATCACCCTCCGGTAGCTACACGCTAGGATTTCAGTTATGCAATCAGATCCGCCCGTCACCGGGGTGGGCCCACAAAGCCCCATCAGCGCCGTTATGCAGGACTACCTGAAGATCATTTACTCGGCGGGGGAATGGTCAACGGCGCCCGTGACCACCAAGTGGTTAGCCGCCAGACTTGAGGTGGCTGCATCTTCGGTGTCTGCGATGATTGGCAAACTCAAGGCCCTGGATCTCGTTGACCACAGGCCTTACGGCTCAATTGAATTGACCGAGCACGGGCAACTACTGGGTAAGGCGATGGTGCGCCGTCACCGCCTCATTGAGACCTACCTAGTGGCCGAGTTGGGTTACGGCTGGGACGAGGTGCATGAGGAGGCCGAGATCCTCGAGCACGCTATTTCTGATCTCATGCTGAACCGAATCGATGTGAAGTTGGGCCACCCCACGCGGGATCCGCACGGTGACCCCATTCCGGACCGCGACGGTCAAGTGCGGATGCCCCGCGCCGTCACCCTGGACACGCTTACGCCCGGATCCCGGGGAACAGTGGCTCGGTTGAGCGACAACGACTCGGAGCTCCTGCGGTACTTTGATGAGGTGGGGATAGTTCTCGATGCCGTTATCACGGCGGGAGCAGAAAACAGGTTTGGTGGAGGTACCGCTTTGGACGTTGCCACGACTGCCGGTCAGCAAACGCAAGTCACGTTGGCTGACCAAGCACTCAAGTCCATCTGGGTGGTTCCCGACTCGGAGCCAGAAACAACTTAATCCACGGCGGGGTGGCTCAGATCCAACCTGCGCAGAAGTTGGGCGTTCAGTGCGACCACAATGGTTGAGATCGACATCAGGACCGCCCCGACGCTCATTGGCAAGATAAAGCCAATCGGCGCCAACACGCCTGCGGCCAATGGAACGGCCAGGAGGTTGTACCCGGCGGCCCACCACAGGTTCTGTTGCATCTTGCGGTAGCTGGCCTTGGAAAGTTTGAGGATTGAGAGCACCGACCGTGGATCAGAAGACGCCAGAATAACTCCGGCAGACCCAATCGCGACGTCCGTTCCAGCACCAATAGCGATCCCAACGTCTGCCCGGGCAAGTGCTGGGGCATCGTTAACTCCGTCCCCAACCATTGCCACGCGGCGACCTTCGCTTTGTAGCTCGGCCACTTTGGCGGCCTTGTCTTCGGGGCGCACGCCCGCATAAACCCGATTAATTCCGAGTGTGGTGGCAACGGTGTCCGCAACTGCCTGGGCGTCGCCGGTGATCATGACGACCTCGATTCCGGCGTCCTGCAACGCGGTAACGGTTAGCTGGGACTCGGGCCTAATCTCATCGGCAAGGCGCAAAGCGCCAATAAGTTGGCCGTCGGCAAGCACATGCAAGATGATGGCTCCCTGCTCACGCCAGGCATCGGCCGCGTCAAGCTCCGACAAACCGTGCTGTTCCAGCAGGTAAGGGCCGCCCACGGCGATGCTTTGGCCGTCAACCAGCGCGCTGACACCGACCGCCGGTGAAGATGAGAACTTGCTTGCGCCGGGGACCTGCAAACTCCGGTGGCGGGCCGCGCCCACAATTGCGGTTGCCAGTGGGTGCTCGCTGTGTGCCTCGGCGGCAGCGGCCAACGTGAGCACTTGAGTCTCGGAGTAGCCCGGCACGGGTGCGATCGCGGTGACCGTTGGCGCACCCTTGGTAAGGGTGCCCGTCTTATCAAATAGGACGGTATCTACCGAGCGCATGGACTCGAGGGCCAGCCGGTCCTTGACCAGGACGCCGGCCCGGGCAGCCCGCTCGGTTGCAATCGAAACCACGAGTGGAATCGCTAGCCCAAGGGCGTGAGGGCAAGCGATAACCAAGACGGTGATGGTCCTGATAACCGCGTCATCCGGCGTGCCCAGCAGGGTCCAAACAACCGCGGTAATGATCGCGGCTCCCAGTGCAAACCAGAAGAGGAGCGCCGCGGCTTTGTCCGCAATGCGTTGCGCACGCGATGATGATGCCTGAGCATCTGCGATGAGACGTTCAATTCCAGCCAGGGCGGTATCGCTACCGGTTGCGGTGACCTTAATTTGGATACCGGAGTCAGTTGCGATGGTCCCAGCCACTACGTGGTCGGCAACGGTGCGAGACACGGTACGTGATTCACCCGTAATCATGGACTCATCCATGTGTGCACGGCCGTCAATGATCTGGCCATCTGCAGGAACCGCCGCGCCAGGACGCACAACTACAACGTCTCCAACCATCAGATCGCTTGGGGCTACTTTGACTACCTCGCCGTGAACGAGCTTCTCGGCCTCGTCCGGGAGCAGTGCAGCCAACGAATCGAGCGCGGAAGTAGTGCTGGCCAAGGAGCGCATCTCGATCCAGTGACCGAGCAGCATGATGACAATGAGAAGAGCTAATTCCCACCAAAAGTCGAGTTGGGAATCGAGGAGGCCAAGGGTTGACCCCCAAGAAGCAACGAACGCTACTGTGATGGCCAACCCGACTAGCAGCATCATGCCGGGTGCGCGAGCCTTAATCTCAGCTAATCCTCCGGTGAGAAATGGCTTACCACCCCAGAAATACATGACGGTGCCCAGAATAGGGGAGATGCATGTAACCCAACTGTCGTGTGGCAGCGAGTAGCCAACGAGGTGGGCGAACATGGCGTTGGCACCAACCACCGGAATCGCAATGATCAACATGATCCAAAACAGGCTCCGGAACTGCTGGACGTGGCCACTGTGATTGCCGTGGCTGCTGTGGTCGCCGTGATTACCGTGGCCTTCGTGGTCCGTGTGTGCGGAGGTAGTGCGCGTGCCGGCCGAAGGGTCGTGGTGGTTGTGTTCTGGCGTCTTCATGACTTGAATTTATACCCCCCAGGGGTATTTGTCTATAGTGGTTGTAGATGGAAATCCGGCCTATGAGCCTGTGTTTTGGTGCTAGCGACTCGGTATTGCCGCAGGTGAGCAGAACTTCGCAGTGGTGGCGAAAGTGTGAATTTCAAAGGTGAGATAAGCCCGGCTTGGGTTTGTCCAATTGACCTCGCCCATTCTCACTCATAGGCTCGTAGGGGTCCCGGGACGGGGCAAGCGCGGATTGCAGCAAAGTCATGCTGCTGAAAAGTACCGCGCACAACTGCGGAGGTTTTCTTGTCCACACCACAAAGTTCACCCACACGCCGTGCCCTGATTTGGGTATTACCGGTGGTCATTGTCCTTGTGGCGATTGCTCTCGTGGCTCTCTCGCTGACCGGGAAAACCAAGCCGCAGGCCAACGAGCCCGCGCCAACCAGCACTACTGACGCGCAGCGGACTCCGGAGCCCGAGGCTCAGCCTCAAGAACCTGAAGAGGTTACGGTCGACGAGTACGTAGAAGTACTGATGCAGAACCGTGGGCCGGACTTGTCTCGTCGCATTGCTGATGAGCCTGGTTCCTTTGGTGAGGTAGAAGCGCCGGTCACAATGGTGGTCTACTCTGACTACCAATGTAAATTCTGTTCTTTGTGGACCCAGCAAACCATGACGGTCCTGATGAGTGACTACGTCGAGCATGGAAAACTGCGAATTGAGTTGCGGGACGTGAATGTCTTTGGTGAACCTTCACACCAGGCCGCACTTGCCACTCATGCGGCAGAGAAGCAAGGCCAATTCTGGCAGATGCACCAGGCCATGTTCCCAGATGGTGCGACACTACCAGCAGATCAGCTGACCGCGGAGTCGCTCACCGGGCTGGCCGGTGAACTGGGCATGGACACCGACCAGTTTGCCGCTGACATGAGCTCTGAAGAAGTTGTGGCATCCGTTACGCAGAACGAGGCCGAGGGCCAGTCAATCGGGGTTTCATCAACTCCATCTTTCCTGATCAATGGGATTCCCATGACCGGTGCGCAGCCGGCAAATGTTTTCACCGCAATTATCGATGCCGAGTTAGCTCTGGTGCAGTAGATGAGTGTCGGTTACTTCACCGCCTTCCTGGCGGGTATTCTTGCTCTCCTGAGCCCTTGCGGGGCCCTCTTGCTGCCCTCATTCTTTGCTGTAACCATTAGCGGTGCTCGCAGGCTCGCGCTGCACGCGGTGGTATTCCTCGCCGGATTGATCACGATCCTAGGCCCACTGGGAGCTGGTGCGGGCTTTGCTGGCGCTTTGCTGGCCACCCACCGAGGCACGATCGTGTTGATCTCAGGCTGGCTCATAATTGTCTTGGGAACCATACAAATATTTGGTGGTGGCCTGGACCTTCAGAGGTTCTTACCGCAGCGACTACGGACCGCGTCCGGTCAAAAACGGAACGAATCCATGCTCGGAACCTATCTCTTGGGTATGGTCTCCGCCGTTGCCGGATTCTGCACCGGGCCAATTCTGGGAGTTATCTTGACCATGGCCGGGGCAAGCGGGCAACCGCTGTACGGGGCGGCGTTACTATCCGTGTACGGCCTTGGCATGGCGCTACCACTGTTCTTGATCGCTGGTATTTGGTCTGTTGCGACCAAACGCGGCTCCAACCTGCAACAAACCAGCCGCAAGGCGTTGCGGGGACGCACGTTCAGCATCGGCAAACTGCACTTGCATACAACCAGTGTGATCACCGGACTAGTGTTGATCGCGGTGGGGATTCTCTTCTTGCGCACAAACGGTCTGGTCGGGTTTGAAGGTCTCATCAGCACCGAAAAGGCTTTTGATCTGCAGCTTTGGGCCTCAGATGTGGCAGCCAAAATTCCAGATGTCGCCTTTATTATCGCGGGAGCTGTAGTTGCCTTAGGCGTTTGGGCATGGTGGGCCTTTGGGCGCGGAACAGCCTTGACACCCTCTGATCAAGAACCCGATCAAGGGCCGGATAAACCCGTCAACACGCAGGAAGCCGCTGACAAACTGCGAGACTGAAAAGCGATGGTAGGGGGCGTAATCCTGGGTGGTGGGCCCGGTGTTAATCGCCCGCTAGCACCGCTCCAACGGTGTCTGTGAAGTCGGCCCATTTGGAAACGGACGATACAAAGAGGTCTTGGCCCTGCTCAGTCAGCTGGTAGTACTTGCGGCCCGGTCCCGCACTGGGTTGCTCCCAGCGCGTTGTCATGTCCCCCGCGGCCACAAATTTAGCCAGCATCGGGTACAGGGTGCCGCCCTTGACCTCGCCCAAACCAACCGCTTGGAGTCGCTGTGCGATTTCATAACCGTAGGTGGGGCCGTCCGCAACGATGCGCAACACGCATAGGTTTAACATGCCACGCAGCCACTCGGTGGGCCAGACCCGATCTTGATCAACGCTCATGGTCAGAGTCTACGGGCAGGTCAGTGATAGATAGCGGTGCAACACAGGTTGTTATTTGAGGCTCACGTTGAGGTTGAAACGAGCGCTCGGTCCCCGCAAAGATTCGCCTCCAGAATTTCCGGCCTGCTCGTAATAGACCTCGAGCACCTGGAGGCCAGCCTCTTGGGAAGTCCATCTTTTGGTCCAGGTCCGGACCAACAGATTATCCCCTTCACCATCATGGGTGTTTTGGGGCGCGCCGTTGATAGCTACGCGCATCTTGCTGCCCTGCTGACCCGAGAAGTAAAAGTGAATGCTGCTGTTCGGGCTGCCCGGGTTCCCACCAATTACCTGGATAGTTCCACCGGATTGAATCGCGTTTGGTGAGCCGGCAGCGACTCCGGTTGAAGCCGCAACGTGGGACCACTTGGGCGCAACAAAGCTGAACGTAGCAGCTCCGTCTGTGTTCAGCACCTGGGTAACCTCAGTCGCCGAGCTTGGGGTCACTTGGCGGACTTCGAACGTATAAGGGACGTTTGCTTGGATCGCCGTCGCTGGAATGGTCAGTTGCCAGGTCTCGTCTTCAGAAACGGTAGTGCTGGCCAGTTCTTTTCCACCGGTCAGGACGGTGATTGTCGCTCCTGGTGTCCCCTCCCCCGCAAGGGCAGGAACAACCTGAGGGTTGTGGGAAACGCTCTGCACGGTCACAGGAACCTCAGCCGGCGCAGTAGGCGGAGTTGGTGTCGGCACGGGTGGCGTTGGCGTAGGCGTCGGTGGAACCGGGGTCGGCGTTGGCTTGGGCGTTGCCGTAGGGCTTGGAGGAGGCGTGCTTGGCCCTTCAACGCTTGGAGGCGTTGGAATTGGCTGGGGCAACACTGCAAGGCCCGTAGGGGGTGGGTTAGGGCTCTGGGTAGGTCGAAGTGCAGGATGCCTGGTTGCAGTCGGTGGCGTAGGTCGCTCGGCTGGCTGAGCGGGGTCTTCTGCCGCCGTGTCGGTATCAACGTCGGGCTGCTGCGACGGGATCTCGGTAGTTGGGTCAGGAGTTGCAACCGTTGTTTGGCCCGGGGTAGTTGGGTTGCTGCTCGGTGCGGGAGCGGTGCTGGACGCAGATGTGGGTACTTGCGCTTGGGGAACCGTGGTTGGTGGAATAAACAGGGCTAGTGCTACTCCTACGGCACCAAGAGTGATAGCCCCTGCGCTCACCCCAGTCACAACTGGGCGGTTGGAGTTGAGCCATGCGGGTATGCTCTCCCAGGACACGGGAGCTACGGCCGGAACTGCCGAGATAACGCTCGTAGCCGGAACCGCCAGGACTCCGGACTTGAATAGGGCAGTTGCGGGAACCCCAAGTGCCAGTGGCAGGAGGAGACCGCGCAGACTTTCATTGACTTCGCTGAGTTCCGCAAAAGCGGTTGAACACGGAAAGCAAGCAACTAGGTGATTCTGGATCCGCTCAGTCCTGCGGGCAGACAACGTGTCGCGCAGATAGGCTGCAAAACTATCGTGCGCCCACTTGCACTCGGACGAGGCCTCGGGGTTAGGCGCGGCCGCATGAGCCTGAAGCCACGACTGCCGTAGACCATTGCGAGCTCGGAAGGAGAGAGCCGCGACCGCGCCCGGAGTCATGCCCAAGATTGGTGCAATCTCAGCGGGCGTCATCTGCTCAACTTCGGTGTACCACAAGACGGTGCGCCACTCGGACGGTAAAGCGGCAAACGCGGTGACAGTCAAACTCTTATCTGCAGTCTCCGTGGAAAGGTCTGAACCATCGCTGAGGAGATTTACTTGGTCATCAATATCGACGGTGTTTTGGTTTTTCTCGGACCAAGCCATCGAGATAGTGCGAAGGGTCGTATATAAGTACGATCGAAACCCCTGCTCGGGTCCAGCACCGTTACGGATTGCGTTGAGAATGCGAACGAAGGCCTCTTGGGCCATGTCCTCGGGGTCGTGCCGGTGAGTGATTGAGCGTGCAGCAGATAGCGCGGCAGCGTTGTGCCGTTTCCACAAAGTGGAATAGGCAGCGTCATCCAGCTCTCTGGTGCGAACAATGAGTTCTGCATCGGAGTGCTCGGCAAGGCTGAGTGTGCTGTTAATACTCACTGACATCATCAACGTTCAAAGTAGTGCCGGAAAAATGGGAACTGTTCTTGTTAGCTGCGGTATCTGGCATCCGCTGCGGGCGGAGTGCGATTTGTAGGTGAGAGGCAAGGAACCGAGTTTCACTTACCAAGATCGCGCATCTAAAGCAGTCTTTCAAGTGACTTTGGACCTGTCTACGCTCAATCGGATTGAGTCGCGATTCTGCATAAGCGCGAAGCTGCCGTGAATTTTGTTGACAGGTGGGGCGGAGTCTCGAATTATGGCTCTGCAACTCGGTCCACTTGTTGCAGAACCTGAGACGGGCTGCTGAGAGTTGGATGACGACATCTTTGGGAACAAGACCCATTATTTTGGTGACCTCGGAGAGCGATAAGCGTTCCACTTCAAAGTTCCACAAGAGGGACTGATGGATCGGTGAAAGGGCGTTAAAGACTCGGCCGGTCATGGTTTCATCGGGGTCAACAATTGTTTGCACCTTGTGTGCGCTCCTTTCAATGAGGTCAGTTGTATCTCAAGCCGTTTAGGGCCTACCTATTTAGAGTGGCTAAACCGATGATCATTACGCAATATTTGTGCCTGCCCCGATATTGCTTCTGTGATTAGTGCCACTGCGGCCAGAAGCTTTGTATTACGTAGAGCCTAGGTTGATCTCCGTTAGATACAAAACAAGAGGCCCGCAGCGATGCTGCGAGCCTCTTGCTCAAGATTTAAGGTACGGCCTAAGCCGTTATGCCTTGCGTCTTACATCCGAGCTAGTGCTCGGAGTGGGATCACGCTGGGCGGATGTTCTCAGCCTGTGGGCCCTTTGGACCCTGGGTTACGTCGAACTCAACCTTCTGGTTTTCTTCCAGGGTGCGGTAGCCGTTTGACTGGATTGCGCTGTAGTGAGCGAATACGTCAGCGGTGCCGTCCTCTGGTGCAATGAAGCCGAAGCCCTTTTCTGCGTTAAACCACTTTACGGTTCCAAATGCCATGATGTTCTCCTTCAAGAGTTATATCGGACGCCCTCCATGTGGAGGCCGGGTCGTCACGGTGATCGTCGTCAAAAGCTCTTGAGGTTCAAGAATTTGTTCCGGCATAAATGCTGATGGAACCCTACAGACGTGCGAGGCACTGCAACTTCGCAGTTCACTGTAGCGAGGAACAGGTGCTCCTTGCTAGGCCTAGACCTAAGTAAACTGCGGATTACTACGAAACTTTACACGAGATCTAGGAATGCACCAGACCTACTGGCTCTCAGAACCGCAGGAAATAGCGCTTTGTGTGTGACCTTGCGCACGATCTTGGGGAATAGGGCCGAATTGGGGCAATTTCCCCGAGCAAGCTTCCGTCTCACATGTTGAACTTCATTGCCATCGTAATGGCGTTGTTTCCGCGGCTCAGCACGGTAAATCCCAGGTGTTCATAGAAACCCCGGGCCTGTTTGTTCGACGCGGAGACGCCTAGATGGACACCCGTGGCTCCGGTCTCTTTCAAAGCGTCGAGCAGTGTGAGAAGTAGCCGCTTGCCGTTGCCCCCACCCTGTGCACTGGGTAAAAGGTCGATGTGGAGGTGGGCTGGGAATTGTGCTGCTACGGCTTGGTCGGTCCCGCTCCAGTTGTGCAGGGCGTTGACTAGGTCGGCGTCCTTGGGGTGGGTTATTAGTGGGGAGGCGGCGGGATAGCGTGCTCGTAGCCAGGGCCACCAGTGTCTGTCTAAAAGGTTGTCGAACGCGATTGAATCGCTAACTCCCACTGCATAGCCCTGGATGTTGTCGTCTTGATCGACAAGAACAAAGGCCAGCTCGGGGTGAAACCTGGCGTAGGCGCCCACGTAGAGTTCGCCCAACAGTTTTCGGTCATGAAAAATATTGGTCGCATCTTGCCCGTCGGCTCCGGTGCGCAGGCAGATTTCATATAGGCGGGCGATCTCCTCGGGGTTTCCCTCGGTGAGTTTGCGGATCTTTAGCGTACGGCTCATGCCATCAATCTAGTCGGTGTGGGCTGGGTCACAACAGGGGGAGGGGTGTGAGGGCAGCAGAAGGCTCTGTGTGCAAGACAGAATGCCGGGAAGATTAGATAAAAACAAAGGGCGGGTGGAGAGGAGCCCGCGCTTCCTCTCCACCCAATGAGAACGTCCAGGAGTCTGCACAGAGGGGTCAGGAGACTCCGGCATCATTCTCAGGTCAAAAACTCTGACAACTCAATTGTGCATCTATGTGACGTGGGAAAATCGGGCCGAAAGTCCCAGAAGTCGAACTAGTTTGAAAACAATTGATGCTTCCCACCAAAGACATGGAAAGTAAAATATGATTACTTCTGGAAGGAAGTGGTTATGTCAACGCCTAAGGTTGCCTACAGCGTGCGCCGAGCGTACCTGATCTGGGCAGCGGCGACCGCAGCGTACGTCGTTGCGGTAGTGCAGCGAACCTCCCTTGGGGTCTCAGGTTTGGAGGCCGCCGAGCGGTTTGGGGCGAGTGCCGCCATTCTTTCGCTCTTCACGGTCACCCAATTGGTTGTCTATTCCGGCTCGCAGATTCCAGTCGGAGTTCTCTTGGATCGGTTTGGGGCGCGCAGGCTGATAGCCATTGGCGCGTTGATGATGGCAGCCGGGCAATTTGGTATGGCCTTTGCGGACTCGGTTGAGTTGGCCATCTTTGCTCGGGTGCTTATCGGTGCCGGTGACGCGACTACCTTTGTCTCCGTCCTGAAACTCATTGCGGCTTGGTTCCCGCCCAAACAGGCGCCACTACTGGGGCAAATTACTGGGCAGATCGCCCAGGTGGGGCAGATTATTTCCGCAGTCCCGTTTGTGATTGTGCTGCGAAATTTGGAGTGGAGCTGGGCGTTTACGATTCTTGGGTTCGCCGGAATCTTGGCTGCGTTGTGGGTCTTTGCGTGGGTGCGGGACCGTCCATCCGACCCACAAGTGTTGTCGAGCCGGCCCGCATCTACGCCCAGGGCCGTTGACATGGTTCCCTCGTCTCCAGATGAGTCCGCTTTTAAGGGAGCTTTGAAAGCTTCCGGTTCGTGGCTGGGTTTTTGGAGTCACATGCTGACTGCCTTCAGTTTTAATGTCTTTATTTTCTTGTGGGGCTACCCCTTCTTACTCTTGGGTCAAAATCTTTCTCAGAGCCAGGCATCGTTACTGTTTACTTGGTTGACCCTGTCGGCGATGGTTGCCGGCCCCCTCATTGGTATGTTCTGTGCTCGCCACCCACTGCGCCGCTCGTGGCTGGTGCTCGCGGTGACATGCGGCATGCTTACTGGGTGGCTACTGGTGTTGGTTCCCACCACGCCGCGTCCCCTTTGGGTGCTGTTTATTTTTGTCACGTTGATTGGCGTCGGTGGCCCGGCCAGCCTGATCGGACTAGATTACGCCCGAACCTCTAATCCGGCTGAGCGATTTGGGGTGTCAAGCGGTCTGGCTAATATGGGCGGATTTATCGCCGCCTTTGTCTGCATTTTGGCGATCGGTATGGTCCTGGACCAGATTCGGCCGGACGGCAACTACACGCTAGCTGACTTTAGAGTGGCCTTTTCCGTCATGGCCGTCCCATTCGTGGTAGCCCTATTCTTCTTGCTTCTGACCCGGCGGGGTACGAGAAAAGAATTTGCCCAGCGCGGTATTGAAATTCAACCGATAAAGCAGGCTTGGAAGAATTATCGCAACAACGAGTGAGCAAGTTCTCGTGGTGTTCAACTATCCATGGGGAAACCCGGATATTCCGAGGAAAAATTCTTCCTGACCCGCTCTGACAAGTACACTCGGGTGGGGCAACCCCCGGATAACGTTAAGAGTATGGGACAGATTTAGACATGAGTGCACCGCAGCCAGGCTGGTACCCGGATCCATCGAATTCGCATTTTCTGCGGTTCTTTGATGGTCACCAGTGGACCAACCTCAACTTCTCAATCCCTACTGATGGCCAAATTACTCCAGAAATGGTTGCTGCCGCGCAGCAGTACATGGCCGGTTTAGGTGCGCAGATGCCCAACCCGCAGACGGCGCCTGTCCAGCCAGATACTTTCCAGAGTGCAGACCGATATGTGGGTCAGAACGCTCAATCCTCATTTGTGGGACAGGGCTCCCCCTACATGGGTGGCGAGCAGGGCCAATTTCCGGGTGGCCTTGACGAGCAAAAACCAAAGACCTCAGGATTTGTCTGGGCGATCATGGCGATCGCAGTGGTAGGTATTGCCGGTATTGGCATTTGGTCCATGGGGCTTGAGGGCTCCGGTGGAAGCAAGCCAACTTCTGAGTTTAGTGCTGATTACCTCAGCCTCGATATGGGATCCGGGTTCGGTTGCGAGGGGCTGGCGGAAGAGGCGCTCTATGTCTCAGAGATCAACGATCCGGAAGGCCAGATCCTGACCGGCCTCGTTGACACCGAGATGATCAGGGATAGCCGTGACCGCTTCGCTATTCCCACGGACATCGATGCAGAGCCTGCAGTCGCTTTCACCTGCAAGGGCGCAGCCACCTATGACGATGGCACCACCAGGAACATTGAGTTCGATTTCTCCGTGGATTACTACGAGGATCTCTACGTCTACTACGAAGAGAAGTAGTAGCAACAGTTCGTCTTCAGGGTCATGAAATTGGTCCGTGGCCGAAAGATTTTCTTTCGGCCACGGACCAAATCTGTTTGGCGTAAGACTTAGACTCGCTAACCGCCGGTTTCAGGGCTACTGCTGAGGTGGCGGAACCGCGCATACACCATCGACGCATGCTGCGGCATCGTCGTCACCAAGTATGGTGAACGCAGGTGCAGGTGCAGGTGCAGGTGCAGGTGCAGGTGCAGGTGCAGGTGCAGGGGCGGGTGGCGTTTGGAGTTTCACGATGCCTGCGGCGGCGAGGTCTAACGGCTCGGCTGCTGAGGCCCCGGTTGATTCAGCTGAGTTGGTCATGCCTGCTCCTGCGCTAGGTCAGTTGCGGCCTGCTCGAGCGCCTGGGTGAACGCGCGTGGGTCTTGGGTGCCGGAAATGCCGTACTTGTTATTGATGACAAAGAACGGAACGCCATTGATGCCGTAGGCGCGGGCCTGATCAATGTCCGCCTGAACCTCATTCGCATACGTGCCGTCTGCGAGGGCCAGGGCAGCTTGCTCGGCGTCAAGGCCAACTTCGGCGGCCAACGCCACAAGGACGTCCTGCTTGCCCACGTGCTGGCCCTCGGTGAAGTAAGCCTTGAGTAAACGTTCCTTGAGCTCGATCTGCTTGCCGTGCGCCTTAGCGAAGTGCAGGATCTCATGTGCCTTGAGGGTCTTGGTGTGTTTGAGGTGGTCAAACTGGTAATCAAGTCCCACGGATGCAGCCACTTGGGTGACCTGGTCAAGCATCTGCTCGACCTGAGCGACCGGTAGACCCTTGTGCTTGGCTAGAAAATCGACTTCGGAGCCTTCAAAATCCACGGGGGTGTCCGGGGCTAGTTCAAAGGAGTGGTACTCGACGGTGACGGCGTCTTTGCCGGAAAAATTTGCCAATCCGGCCTCAAATTTACGCTTGCCAATGTAGCACCACGGGCACGCGATGTCGGACCAAATATCAACGGTAAGTTTTTCGCTCATGGTTGGAGTAACCGTTTCATGCGGTGGTCTATTCCGGGTGAGCTCGAGGGCAACGGGATTGAGCTGTACTGGGACCGCCCACGTAGTACTTGGTCTTGGGACGGAGACTACGTCAAGATGGACACCATCTACCTCGACCCCAACGGCTTTGTGGCAGAGCACCTGACGGAGTCCGCCCAGGCGCAACCGGAACTCGAAGCGGCAACGGTTGGCCACGTGCACCTGCAAGTGGGGGATACCGAAGCAGCGGCCCAGTTCTACACGGATGCGCTCGGATTTGAAGCGACCGCCAAGGTGCCGGGAGCCCTGTTTGTGGCCGCCGGTGGCTACCACCACCACATGGCAATGAACACCTGGGGATCGCGGGGAGCAGGGCCGCGCGCGTCCACTCTTGGACTGGGCGAGGTTTCAATCCTCGTCCCAACCCAAGATGAGACTGCGGCACTCGCCGACCGCCTGAAATTCCATGACGTTACCTCGAGCCAGACGGGTGCGGCGCTGGTGTTCAACGATCCGTGGAACAACCAGATCGCCGTTTCCGTGGGCTAGTTTTTCCCGTAGAGCCAAAGCGAACAGTCTTAAGCAGTTTGGGCCACGGGCTCTGAGTCTGTACGTTCATGGTCCAAACAAAACTTCAGCGTCTCCCGGATCGAAGCTGGAATATCGTCGGGTTCATAGCCAAGTGCTTCCATTCCCGCACCCTGGTCAGAAACCGCATCGCGGGAATTAAATAATGTGGAATCAACCAAGTGAATACCGTGCTCCTTGCCGGAAGCCGCTGTGGCATCGTCAAGCGCCTGCATCTGGTCGACAAAGAGCTCATACGGTAGCCCAACCACGTCTTCTTTGCTGCGGCCCAGGGCCTCGCAGACCAGCGCCATGAACTCGGTGTGCCGCAGGTCGTACCCGTTGATGGGGTATTTCCCGCCGTGCTCACCATGTTCAACCGCGCCCACCGTTGCCTGGGCCACCTGCTTGACCGTGACGGATGAGGTTGAGCCAAGCTGGGTCACCACGCGCTCTGGCTGGCTGCGGGCAATGTCAAGGAACATCTGCCACAGCGGGATCCGGCCGGGCATGGTGCCAAAGATGTACGGCAGGCGCAGGGACATGACGTCCATTGCACCGTAGCCCTCCATGATGGCAGCCTCTTCCTGCATGAGCCGGGTGCGCGGGTAGCCATTGTGCTCCCGGTAACCAAGGTCCGGCCAAATCTCCGCAAACTCGGCTGTGTAGCTGTTATACAGGACAAACTTCTTTACGCCGGCGGCAACTGCCAACCTAGCCACACGCTGGACGGGTAGCACGTTTTGCTCGTAAAAATACTTTGCGGCGGGGGAATCGGGGACCGTGCGTTCATCTGCCCCGGCAGCATAGACCACGGCGGAAGCGCCGCCCAAAATCTCAAGTATGCGGGCATCGGATAGCTCGGTCAGGTCTGCCAAAATGTTTTCCACACCCTGTGGAAACAGGTCCTCAACCGGCATGGGTGGAAGCGAAACCGAAGTCACGGAATAACCGCGGTCCAGGAACTCCAGTGTGCTGTGGTATCCCAGTAGACCGGTGCCACCAAAGATGACTACGCGCTTCATGATCTTCCCCTTAACCAAGTTTGAGGTGCACCCACGTTGTGTGGGTACACCTCAATTATTAAGGGTTTGCGTCATGAAATTGCGGGGCTATTGTCCCGAGCCGGACAGGACCAAGGTCACAAAATTATGTAGGAGCTACCTGCGCGGGGCTGCAGAGATACGGCTGATGGCCTTACGTGCCCCACGCTTGGCAAATACCTGGGTTAGGGCGGCGACCGCGGCGCTCACGGCCGCAAAGGTCACCACGGAAGCAATCCGAGCATCGTCATCATCGATGTCGTGTGAAAGGCCGCCGGTGGACTTTTCCCAAAGCTGTTCCACGATCTTTTGAGCAACCCAGCCTGCCCCAAAGGACAGCGCAATCATTGCTACTTTTTCAACACCGGACTGGTCCTTGGCCATGAAAACCTCACATCACGAAACGGTTTTGACTGTGCGTCAAAAATAATCGGGCTGATCTAACGCTATCGGTCATGACCGCCCGTGGCTATTCGCCGTGCGGTGGACATCACGTTTGGGTCCGGCGGGCAGGGGTTAGACTGGTGGGGTACGACAGGGGAGCGCACCTTGACGGTTAACCGTCATAAAAACAAGCGCTGAGAGTGCCGCAAGGCAGACCCTCGAACCTGATCCGGTTAGCACCGGTGTAGGGAGTCGGGAATTCTCACCATATGCGGATTTCTGCATATGGCACCCCTCCTAACCTGCGGTAATGCGCATAGGTCCCGGGAGGACAATTGCAGTTTTTAGTTTCCAAACGTCTTTTTATTGGTGTAGCCACGGTTGCGACGCTGGCCCTAACAGGTTGTGCGATGCCGGGTAGTTCACAGGGCAGTGACCCGGGTGCGGAGGCCCCTAAGACGGTCAAAGTTGTGGTCCATGATTCCTTCCAATTCAGTGCGGAACAAAAGGCCGAGTTTGAAAAGGAATCCGGCTTTCAAGTTGAGATTATTACCAACGGTGACGGTGGGGCGCTCGCAAACAAGCTTGTGCTGACCAAGGACTCGCCTTTGGGAGACGTGGCCTACGGGATTGACAATACGTTTGCATCCCGAGCGGTCGCGGAAGATGTATTTGCTTCCTACGCTTCCCCAAATGAGACAGAGCTGGGTAAGTCTTTGGCTCTGCCAGGAACGGACTCGTTAACCGCGGTTGATTACGGTGACGTGTGCCTGAACCTTGACCCGCAGTGGTTTGCAGATAATAACGTGGCTGAGCCAACCGGTCTCGAAGACCTGGTCAAGCCGCAGTACAAGGACCTGACCGTGGTGACCAACGCGGCCACTTCGTCGCCGGGGCTGTCCTTCCTGTTTGCCACGATTGGCAAGTTTGGCAGCGACGGCTACCTTGATTACTGGGCGCAGCTCGAAGCGAACGGCCTCAAGGTTGTTGACGGCTGGGAGGACGCCTACTACGTCGACTTCTCCGGAACCGGTGACGGCGACCGGCCGATCTCCCTGTCCTATGCCTCTTCACCGGCGTTTACGGTGACCGAAGACGGCGCACAGACTACCACCAAGGCCATGCTGGACACCTGCTTCCGTCAGGTGGAATACGCGGGCGTACTAGCCAACGCTGCTAACCCGCAAGGTGGTCAGGCTTTTATTGATTACCTGCTCAAGGATAGTTTCCAGTCCACCATTGCGGATGCAATGTACATGTACCCGGCCTCTGATTCGGTCGCACTTCCCGATGCCTGGGCACAGTTTGCGCCGGTTCCTTCCGCCCCGATTTCCCTTGATCCCGCCGAGATTGCAACCAACCGTGACGCATGGATTAAGGCTTGGAGCGCTGCCGTAATTGGCTAACGAGTTGTTAATCAGGGGTGGTGGACCGGAGATCTCCGGCCCACCACCTCGGCCTGCAAAAATAGGGCCTGTGGGGAAGGGGCCAGCGGGCTGGCGACGCGCAGTTGCGTGGTCTACTCTTGCCGCGGTTCCCGTCATATTTTTGGTGTTCTTTTTTGCCTGGCCGGTCACGGCCCTGGTGGGCCGCGGCTTCATTGCCGACGGCGCGCTGGACCTGACCGGGTTTTGGGAGGTCCTGTCCACCCCGCGCACTTGGCGGCTGGTTGGTATCACGCTTGGCCAAGGGCTCGTTGGAACAGTGGTGTCTCTGCTGTTGGGGATCCCCGGAGCCTTTGTGCTGTACCGGTGCACCTTTCGGGGGCGCACCTTTGCCCGCGCGCTGATCACCGTGCCATTTGTGCTGCCCACCGTCGTTGTGGGCGTCGCATTTAGGGCGCTACTTGCATCCTCGGGGCCGCTCGGATTCCTGGGACTTGACGGGACATTCACCGCCATTGTGCTGGCCCTGGTGTTCTTCAACTACTCAGTTGTGGTGCGCACGGTTGGCGGACTATGGCAGCAGTTGGACCCGCGGGTGGAGCAAGCCGCACGTGCGCTCGGAGCCTCGCCGCTGCGAGCCTTGTTTACCGTGACACTTCCGGCACTAACTCCCGCAATCTTGTCCGCGGCAGCCGTGGTATTCCTGTTTTGTTCAACCGCCTTTGGAACGGTCATGGTCTTGGGAGGCCAAGGATACGGAACGATCGAGACTGAGATCTGGATGCAAACGGTCCAGTTCTTGGATCTACGCACCGCAGCCGTCCTATCGATTCTTCAACTCCTGATCGTCGGGGCCGCGCTGACCGTGTCCTCGTGGGCGCGTACCAAGCGGGAAACCGCACTGCACCTCCAAAGCGCAACAACCAGTGTGAATCCACTGAAACTGTCTTCACACTGGGCCTCCATACTGGTCACGGCGCTGGTCGCGATTGTGCTGATCGGTTGGCCGCTGGTCAACCTCGTGATCAAATCGCTACGTGTTGGGGATGGTTGGTCGCTTGGCAATTACCGCGCGCTTGCGAGCACGGGCGGACGCAATGCTTTGAGCGTCACGGTGTGGGAAGCCACCAGAATTTCGCTCCAAACCGCGTTTGTGGCCGCGCTGATAGCCGTAGGAATTGGGGCACTCGTTGCGTTTGTGGTTTCCCAACGGCCCAAGTCAAGGCAAGGCAAGCGGGCTATCTCGTTGCTCGATGCCGCATTCATGTTGCCCCTTGGGGTCTCTGCGGTGACGGTGGGATTTGGATTTCTTATTACACTGGACCGCCCGTTGGGTCTCAACATTGACCTAAGATCTAGCGGTTTGCTGGTGCCCATTGCCCAGGCCGTTGTTGCAATTCCACTCGTGGTGCGCACGGTGTTACCCGTCATGCGGGCGATTGATCCTCGCCAGCGGGAAGCCGCAGCCACTATGGGGGCTCCGCCGTGGCGGGTAGCTGCAACGGTTGACTGGCCCATCGCAGCCAGGGCGTTGGGTCTGGCAACGGGAATGGCCTTTGCGGTGTCCATGGGTGAGTTTGGGGCTACCTCATTCTTATCCCGGCCAGAAACAGCAACGTTGCCGATTGTAATTTTTAGGCTTATTGGTAAACCCGGGGCAGAAAATTACGGTATGGCCTTAGCGGCCTCGGTCATTCTTGCAGTGCTTACCTCGGCGATCATGCTGTTGGCCGAGCGCCTGCGAGGCAACACTTCAGGGGAGTTCTAATCATGTCTGTTCTGGAATCAGTAGCTGAACAGGGCCTGGACGTCAGCGGGGTCACCGTTGAGTTTATGGGGACGCACGGCCCCTTCGCAGCCGTGGACAATGTCAGTCTCGCGGTTGCCCCCGGTGAGATCGTGGCCCTGTTGGGGCCCTCCGGGTGTGGTAAATCCACGCTTCTGCGCACGATCGCAGGGCTGGAACAACCCCACGCGGGCAGCTTGAGCTGGGAAGGTAAGGACCTAGCCTCCGTGGCCGTGCACAAGCGCGGATTTGGTCTGATGTTCCAAGAGGGCCAACTCTTTGCCCACCAAAACGTGGCTGGAAACGTGGCCTATGGGCTCAAGATTCAGGGACTTAGCAAGACACAACGAGACCAACGCGTAGCTGAACTGTTGGTGCTTGTGGGGCTACCCGGTGCGCAAACCCGAAGTATCGCAACCATGTCCGGTGGGGAACGGCAACGAGTAGCACTGGCTCGGGCGTTGGCCCCGCGCCCGCAATTGCTACTCCTAGACGAGCCACTATCCGCTCTAGACCGGGAACTGCGCGAGCACCTCGCGGTCGAGTTGCGCAGTATCCTGCAGCAAACGGGAACCGGAGCGGTCTTTGTCACCCATGATCAAGATGAGGCATTCACCGTTGCAGACCGGGTCGCCGTCATGCGGCGTGGCAAACTCCTCCAGGTCGATGCGCCAGAGCTGCTCTGGCGCAAACCCAACTCCCAAGAGGTAGCCGAGTTCCTCGGGTATGAGGCCTTTTGGGAGGGACCACCGGCGCGCGGATACGCGCCGGGGCACTTTACCGTGACACAAGTTTCAGAAAAACAGTTTGGGGGTTCGTCGAGTTCCTCGGGTGGAACCCGGGTCCCACCCACTACCGGGGGTGCCGCACAAAACGCTTCCCAGGCATCGGCAGTTGGCACTAACTTGGGCGGGCAAAGCCTTGAGGGGGAAATCCAGCAAGTATTCTTCCGGGCGGGCAAGACCCGCGCACGGGTTACCGTACCCGCAGTAGGCGAGCTGACCTGCAATGTGGCCCAAGATTTGCTTGGCCGCGTGGCTGTTGGACAGCAGGTTACGTTGACCCCGTCGACCCACCACCTCAGTCTGCAACCACTTGGTTGAAACTTGGCAAGCGGTGGTACTCATTACCCGCAAGCTAAGGTCAAATGCCCCGGGTGCTGAGGGTCTGCAACCTCTTGAACCGGGTGGAAAACTGCGCGCTCAAGCGGTGTGTCATTCGGTGCATGCAGCGATAGTTGCAGCTGCCCGGTGGGATCAAAAAAGAGCATGCCGTGCCCACCATCTTGGGGCCACAACGGGTCTGCCAGGTGGGTCCAGGGGCCCGCAAGTAGACCGGAATCGGATCTGACCAGACCGACGGTGTACCCACCCTGCCCAAAACTCGACCACATCATCAGCAGGGCGCCATCGCTTAACCCGTGCAGGAATGGACCATCAGTAACATAACTTGGCACGCCGTTGGTGCGTGCATCTGTGATGGGCCTGACCCAGGGGGCTTGTGCGGCACTGAACAGCAGCTGCGGTTGCCCAATAGCGTAGGTGAGATCCGCACTCAACTGTTGGGCGTAGATTTGCCCATCAATGACCTCGGTCCACTCGCGGCAAAATACCAGCCACATGTGGCCCGCTTGCTCAAATAACGTGCCATCAAGACACATCCAATCGGGCGGGGTCACCGGGCCGTTGGAATGCGGACGGTAGGGTCCGGTGGGGTGGTCACTGACCAAAATTGCTGTGCCCCGTGATCCAGAATCGGCACAAAAGGTGGCCGTCATGAAGAACTGGTCGCCCACCTGTTTCACCTCCGGCGCCCAATAGTTAGTGACGCCCCAAAAGTCTTTGGGTGGTGTGAACGCGGCAAACGGCCCATCCCATAGTTCCAGGTCGCTGCTGGAGTAGCAGTTGAATCCGGTCCCCGGACCCGACCACGGCGAGGAATCCGTGGTGCCAAACATGTAGAACAGGCTGTCCACCTGCAAGATGAATGGGTCTCGAATCTGAATATCAGCGGTGCGTAACACGGCCATCCTTATCTTTTATCTGGGGTTCGCCCCGTAACTAAGAGTGCGGGGCAAACCGGTTGACCCTTGGCCTAGAAGTCGGTGTGTCCTAGATCCGCCTGAGCCACAAAAGTTATAGTCGGGCGACCCACCCCGTGTAATTCAAACACTTCAATCGAGTTGATCCCACCGGTTAGTAGCTCCTTGGGAACAAACAGGGTGTGCTGAGGGCCGCGGGCCCAGTACCGGCCAAGGTTGAAACCATTGACCCAAACGTTGCCCTTACCCCAATTGGTTGTGTCCAGAAACAAGTTTTCCGGTTGGTCAAGGTGGAACTCCCCGGCCAAGAAGACCGGGCCGCCAATGGATGAGTCGCGGTTTGTGATGGTCTCGAATACGAGCCCGTCACGGGATTCGAGGCGGTAGGGCACTGAGACCCAATCATGCAACTCTTGGCCGTTCAAGAAACAGGCCCCTAGACCTTTGAGCTCCCCGAGCCGGGGCCCGTAGTTCACTCTTCCCTGGTCCTCTAACAAAATGCGTAGAGTTCCACGGGCGTTATCTGGCAGTGCGATGAACCGGTCCTGGTGGTCCCGGTAAAGGGAACCAATGTGGGTGTTGTTGAGGAAGACCTGGGCGCTATCGCGAACCTCTTGGACCAGGAAAGAAGCTGGCCCGGAGACCTGAACCTCGTGCTCGTACAAGATAAAGGGGCCATCGTGGTTCAGCTGCTCGTAACTAGCGGCGGGTGCCTGGATAATAGCCTCGCGTAAGTTACAGGGAAGATCACGCCAGTTAGCTTGCCCGGTCAACTCAGCGGTGAACTCGGGGGCAGCAGTCCGCTGCGCTGGACGCTGCGCCGGAACCGGAGCGTACTTGGCAATGACGTCCCTAAATGCCCAATACTTGTCCGTGGGGTAGCCATCTTCCGCAAGTGGGGCATCGTAATCGTAGCTGGTGACGTAAGGCTGGAAAACACCCTTGTCATTAGCGCCGTTGGTAAACCCAAAGTTGGTGCCACCGTGGAACATGTAGAAATTGACCGATGCCCCAAGCGCCAGTAGGTCTTCTAAGGTCTTGACCGCCTCGTCGTGTCCGGTTGTGTGGTGGTGCGCACCCCAGTGGTCAAACCAGCCAATCCAATACTCGGAGCACATCAGGGGCCCGGTCTTTTGGTGCTTTCGCAGGGTAGCGAGGCGCTCGGGCGCACGTGACCCAAACGATGCGGTCATGTGCAGTCCCGGTAGGGAGCCATTTTCCAGCATCTCATCTTCGGGTTGGTCGACCGTAATATACGGGACCACAAATCCAAGATCAGAATAGATCTGGACAAGCTTGCGCAGATAGTCCTTGTCCGATCCGTAAGCGCCATACTCGTTTTCGACCTGGAACAAGATGATTGGGCCACCGTGAACCAGCTGCCGGGGAGCCAAGATGGGAGCTAACTGCCCAAAGTACCGTGCCACAGCGGACATGAAGATCGGCTCGGTTGAGCGGACAACAATACCCTGCTTGGCCGTGAGCCAGCTAGGAAATCCGCCGTTGTCCCACTCACCGCACGTATAGGGACCCGGACGGACAATCGCATACATACCCTCTTGCGCAACGATGTCCAAGAACCGACCGAGATCATGGGTGCCATCGCTTAAGAATTGGTCCTCACGCGGTGCGTGAAAGTTCCACGGAACAATAGTCTCGATGGTGTTGAGCCCCATGAGTTTGGCCTTGTGGATCCGGTCCCGCCAGGAATCTGGGTGGACCCGGAAATAGTGAATAGCACCCGAAAGGATCTGAAAAGGTGCGCCGTCAAGCAAGAAGTCTGCTTCACCGATTACAAAGGTTGACATTTGGGTTCCAACTTTCCAGTTGCAGCGGCACCCATCGGAATCGCGCTGATCCGATAGGTGCCGTTGCGCCGATAAACGTGGATGGAAGTAGGAACCTAGCGGTTAAACTTCCGAGAATTGCTGAGGCTAGAAGTCGGTATGACCAAGGTCCGCCTTTGCCACGAAGTTCACCGACGTGTTTTCCACGCCGTTGACCTCAAACACCGTGATGCTATTGGTGCCGGCAGACAGTAATTCCTTGGGTACAAACAGGGTGTGCTGCGGTCCGCGGGCCCAGTAGCGGCCCAAGTTAAAGCCGTTGACCCAGACGTTGCCCTTGCCCCAGTGGGTGGTATCAATAAAGAGATTCACCGGTGACTCGAGTTCGAACTGCCCGGCCAAGAACACGGGGCCGGTTTGGGAAACTGTATTGTCCGTAATCGGCGTGAAATTGAGTTCGGTGTGGCCGTCGAGTTGATACGGAGTTGAGCTCCAAGAGGTCAGTTCATGACCATTGAGGTGGACCGTTCCCAACCCCTTTGACTCACCCAAGCGTGGCCCATAGTTGACCCGGCCTTGATCCTCAACCAAGATGCGCAAGGTGCCCTGAGCATCAGTGGGCAGCGAGACAAACCGGTCGTGGTGATCGCGGAACAACGTACCCGCGTGAACATCATCAAGGAACACTTGTGCCAGGTCGCGGATTTCATTGACCACCAAGGAGGCGGGGCCGCTTACGTTGACCTCGTGCTCATACAGCACAAAGGGCCCATCGTGGTTGAGGGCCTCGTATGACGCGGCCGGAGTTCCAGTGATTGCGGAGGCACGCTCGGCCACACCGGGTAGTGACAGCCAGTCGGCCCGACTACTTAGCTTGGTGGTGAAGACAGGGGAGTCAACACGTTCTTCTGGGCGCTCCGCGGGAACCGGTGCGTACTTGGCAATGACGTCCCTAAATGCCCAATACTTGTCCGTGGGGTAGCCATCTTCCGCAAGTGGGGCATCGTAATCGTAGCTAGTGACCAGGGGCTGATAGACGCCCTTGTCATTGGCTCCGTTGGTGAAACCGTAGTTGGTGCCACCGTGGAACATGTAGAAATTGACCGAGGCCCCGGAGCTGAGGAGCTCATCTAGAGACTGCGCGGCCTCCGCTATTGTGGCTGTGTGGTGGTGCGCACCCCAGTGGTCGAACCAGCCAATCCAAAACTCGGAGCACATCAGCGGTCCGGTTTTCTGGTGCTTACGCAGGGTTTCCAAGCGCTCAAGAGAGCGGGATCCAAAGGAACCGGTCATGTGCAGTTCCGGCAGAGACCCATTCTGCAGCATTTCATCTTCGGGCTGGTCAACGGTGGTGAATGGAACTACAAAACCGAGATCCTCGTACACCTGTACCAAGTGCTTGAGGTAGTCCTTGTCGTTGCCGTAGGCACCATACTCATTTTCAATCTGGAACAGGATGATGGGGCCACCGTTGTTGATCTGACGCGGCTGCAAGACCGGACCAAGGTGGTGCAAAAACCGTTCAACAGCAGAGAAGTAAATAGGTTCATTAGTGCGGATAACAATGCCGGGCTTGGCGGTCAGCCATGCGGGTAGGCCTCCGTTGTCCCACTCGGCGCAGATATATGGGCCGGGGCGCACAATTGCGTAGAGGCCCTCTTGCGCAATAATGTCCAAAAATCGGCCGAGGTCCCGGTTACCATCGAGCAAAAACTGGTCTTCTGTGGGGGCATGAAAGTTCCAAGCCACGTACGTTTCAATGGTGTTAAGACCCATGAGTTTGGCTTTACGGATACGGTCGCGCCACGAATCGGGGTGGACGCGGAAGTAATGGATAGCACCGGAAATAATTTGAAACGGCTCACCATCGAGGGTGAAGTCTTTCTCACCGATCGCAAAAGTAGACATTGCCCTGACTCCAAAGAACTAAAAATGTAGATCGCAGACTACGGAACTGGTAAAAGAACAAGCACTATAAACCGATGCACGGACGGCGAAACTTAGCACTCCCGCGCATAAAACAACGGGGCGCAGTCACGCTATGGTGATCACGCCCCGTTGTGGTTACTGCTTGCAGGCCCCCGGAACTGCAGGAGCCATGGTGGTTACAACGGACTACTTGCTGGTGACGTCAAAGCCCTGCTGGGTACCAAATTCAGCAACGGTGGACTGCCAAGCCTTGAGGCCTTCGTTGATGTCGGTACGGTTCTCGTAGGACTGGCCCACGCTGTCAGCGAATACGGAGTTTGCGTATACCTGGAATGGTAGGTACTGCCAACCGGTTATGACGTTGTTAGCGGAGTCAGCCAATACCTGGTTAACCTTTTGGCCACCAAAGTACTCCCACTCGCGGTTCAGCCACTCGTCGTTGGCAAGCTCAGCAACGGTTGATGGAATGCCACCAACGGTTTCAAGCGTGATGGTCTGGCCCTCGGTTGAGGCAGTCATGAACTCAAGGAACTGCTGAGCAACAATCTTGTTCTCGCTGCCCTTGAGCATGGAGAAAGCGCCACCACCGTTCTCGGAAGTTCCGGTGTCACCGGCTTCCCACACAGGCATTGGGGCTACTCGCCAGTCACCGGCGCCATCTGGCACACCGGACTCAAGGTTTCCGGCCATCCATGCACCGATGGTCAAGGAAGCAATGGTCCCGTTGCCTAGACCCTGGTACCACTCGTCTGACCAAGATGAGATTGGTGCAACCAGTTCGTCCTGAACAAGTTCGTTCCAAGCGGTTGCCCACTTCACGCTGCCCTCGTCCTGAAGGTTGATCTCGACCTTTTCGCCGTCAATCTTGAATGGCTGACCGCCGGCCTGCCAGATCATTGAGGTGGAGAATCCGGCATCGCCAGAGTCGTTGGTAATGCGTACCGCTGGGTCAGCAGCCTTGAGGTCCTTTGCAGCCTGAGTGTACTCGGCCCAGGTGGTAGGTACCTCGACGCCGTGCTTCTCAAAGACAGCGGAGTTGTAGAACAGGGCCATTGGGCCGGTGCCCCATGGCAATCCGTAGATGCCGTCATTTACCAAGACGTTGTTCCACGCTGCCGGGGTGTACTTGGACTCGAGGTCCTTAGCTCCCAGCTCGGTGAGGTCAGCAAGACCGTCGGACAGTGCGAACTGAGGAATCGCCTGGTATTCCATCTGTGCAAGGTCAGGGGCACCCTTACCTGCGGTAATAGCGTTCTGGACCTTAGTGTAGTGGTCAGCATTGGTGCCCACGTTGACTACCTCAACGTCGACGTTGGGGTACTTAGCCTCGAACGCTGCGGCTACCGGCTCAATCGCAGGGTCCCAGCCCCAGACAAGCAGTGAGCTCTTTTCATCGAGTGCGGATTCGACGTCGCCGGCGTCTGGGGTCTCAACTGGCTTGTCTGAGCTACCGCAAGCTACGAGTGATCCGGCGAGCATGGCCGCGGTTGCGGTCACTGACAGCCAACGAGCTACTGACTTCTTGGATGATGCCATGATGTTTTTCTCCTTGAACTTCATTGTGTTTTTAGGAAACCAAGTACGTGTTTTTGAAAAAACGAGTACGGGTGAGGAAGCCTTTACTGCTTGACGCTTCCTGCGGCTAGTCCGGACTGCCAGTACTTTTGGAGGTACAGGAAGACCGCAATAATTGGGATGATCGCGACGAGGGAGCCGGTGATGACCAAGTGATAGATGGGCTCGCCACCGACTGTTGAAGACTGTGCGTTCCATTGGTTAAGTCCAACGGTCAGCGGGTACCACTTGGGGTCATTGAGCATGATCAGCGGTAGAAAGTAGTTGTTCCAAGTTCCTACGATCGAGAACAGCAAGACCGTCACCAAACCGGGGGCCAACAGCCTTGATGAGATGGTGAAGAAGATCCGGAACTCTTTAGCCCCGTCCAACCGAGCGGCTTCTAGCAACGAGGTTGGTACAGACTCGGCGGCGTAAATCCAAATGAGGTAGAGCCCAAAAGGGGACACCAGGGATGGCAGGATGACGGCCCACGGAGTGTTGGTCAGCCCCATCTGGCTAAAGAGCAAGAACGTAGGCACTGCAAGGGCCGTGCCTGGGATCGAAAGTGAACCCAGAATCAGAATGAAAACCCAACGGCGGCCGGGGAAATCGAACTTCGCTAGGGCGTAGCCACCAAATGTGGCCAATAGGGTTGCACCGCCGGCGCCAACCACTACGTATAAAGCAGTGTTGCTCAGCCAACGTAGAAAGATGCCGTCATCGTAGGCGAACAGCGTGGTGATGTTCTCGATCAACGAGAACTCGGAGCTGAACCAGAGACCGAAGCTGCTAAACAGAGATGCCTGAGTCTTAGTTGAGTTCACTATCAACCAGAACAGTGGCAAAAAGACATACGTAATGAGTAGAACCATGAAACCGGTGAGGACCCAAGACTTCTTGATCTTTGAGTTGCTCAGAACCGCGAGCGGTGAGCTGTCTTGACGGTACCGCAGACGTGTTTTGGACATCAGCGCTCATCCTTCCGGGTGCCAAAGTGCTGAACGGAGTATGCAATGACCATGGTCAGCACACCCATAATGAGGGCGATTGTTGCTGAGTAGTTGTGCTGCTGCCCGCTAAACGCCAGGTTGTATGCGTACATGTTTGGCGTGAAGTAGGACGTGATGCTGTTTGGCACAATGCCCTTTAATACGTTGGGCTCATTGAACAGTTGGAAGCTACCAATGATGGAGAACACCGTCGTGATGACCATGGCGCCGCGCAACGCCGGGAGCTTGATGGAACGAATGATCCACCATTGGTTAGCTCCATCGAGCTCGGCTGCTTCATACAATTCCTCTGGAATGGTGCGCAGAGAAGAGTAGAAGATCAACATGTTGTATCCGGTGAAGGTCCAGATTTGAATGTTAGCGATTGCCAGCAAGATCAGATTGGCAGAGAGCAGTGAAGGGATGTTGATGTTGAAGAATTCGTTGAGGTTTCCTATGAGCCCAAAACGATCACCGAACATGAAGCCCCACATCAATGTGGCAACAACGGCAGGGACTGCGTAAGGCACAAAGATGCCGATCCGGAAGAAGTTTTTTCCCTTCAGCCGGCTGGAGTCAATTGCAAGGGCAGCTGCGAGAGCCAGACCGAGCATGATGGGGACCTGCATTGCGAAGAACTTGAGGATTCGCAGGACTCCATCCCAGAACTGGGCGTCTTTGAATGCGCGCAAAAAGTTGTCAAAGCCAACGAACTGGGAGCCGCCTATCATCCTGGTTTCGAACAGGCTGAGGTAGACGGCATACAGAATTGGCGCCAACAGAACGAGCGCAAACACGACTATGAAGGGAGCCATGAACATCCAACCAGACCAAGATTTCTTGGACTTGCGGAACCCGGCTCCCACAACTGTTTCGGTATCCTTGGTTAAGGACATGGGCGAACCACCTTATTCGCAAAGCGCAGATGTTTAGGTAAACAAGAACTTCCAGAAGCGTATCATGTTTAGGTAAACAATGTTTAACTCGTTTCCGGTATGGTTGCCTAAACAGTTTTGGGCAGTGTAGTTATGCCGGTGCGGCGGGAATGCACCGTATGCTGTACTGATTCGAGAGAAACGCACAGAGGGGATGGAGTCACGTGTCTAGGGCAGAAGTTGTTGCAAATCGCGGTGCGTCGATGGCGGACGTCGCTAGGTTGGCGGGAGTTTCTTCGCAGACGGTTTCGCGAGTGAGTAACCGTCAATCGAACGTCACCGAAGCCACCAGGCAGCGCGTGCTGCAGGCAATGAAGACCTTGGACTACCGTCCCAATAGTGCGGCCCGCGCGCTGAAGTATGGACGGTTTCGGTCCATTGGCGTGATCATGTTCAACCTGTCCACCTACGGCAACACCCGCACACTCGATGCCATCGCTATAGCGGCCGCGGAGGCGGGTTATTCCCTCACCTTGTTCCCGGTAAGTGAGCCCACCTCGCAGGGGCTCGCAAGCGCCTTTGAACAACTGAATGAATCCGTCGTTGACGGCATCGTGTTGGTCGCCGAGGCTAAGCTATTTGACCGCACTGAGTTAGACCTGCCGGCGAGAGTACCCGTTGTTCTAGCTGACTCGACGGCGGGGGATAAGTACGCGGTAGTCGATAGTGATCAACGACTGGGCGCGGTTCAAGCAACGCAGCACCTACTGGACTTGGGTCATGAGACAGTCCACCTCATCTCGGGGCCCAAGACCTCGTATTCCGCAATGAACCGTGAACAAGCCTGGCGGGAAACGCTGACAAAGGCCGGCGTTGTTGTTCCAGAACCATGCCTTGGCGACTGGTCTACCCACAGCGGATACCTATGTGGCCAAGCATTAGCGGCGCGGGACGATGTCACCGCCATCTTTGCGGTGAATGACCAGATGGCGCTAGGGGCAATGCGGGCCTTCCATGAGCGCGGCATAGATATTCCTAACGATGTCAGCATCGTTGGATTTGATGATATCGATGAGGCAGAGTCATTTTGGCCTCCGCTGACCACCGTTCGCCAAGACTTTACCGGCATTGGTAGTACCTGTATTGCCATATTGATTGCGGAGATCGAAGCACAAAGCAACAGCCAGGGAACCACACTGATCACAACGGAACTAATTGTTCGCGGGAGCACCGGCCCCGTCCGCGCGCTCGCCTAGCTTTTTGGCCAAGATGGCGCAAACAATGAGCTGAATCTGATGGAAGATCATGATGGGTAGGACCATGATGCCCACCGTTGCGGGAGAAAACAAGATGGTGGCGATTGGAACCCCGGTGGCCAGAGATTTTTTGGACCCGCACATGATGATGACCGCCTGATCCGCGCGGTTGAAGCCTAGTTTCTTGGCGGAACGGCTAGATAGCTCGAGGACGAGGGCCAAAATGATGCAAGAAACTACAAAAATCACTGCAATATTGGCGAGGGAAACCCGTTGCCAAATACCATCGACTACGCCTTGACTGAAGGCGGAGTAGACCACAAGGACCACTGACCCGCGGTCGGTAATTGCGGTGAGTTTTGCGTGCCGGAACACCCAAGGAGCTAGCCAGCGCCGTAGTAATTGGCCCAACACAAACGGCGCCAAGAGTTGGAGCGCAATTCTACTTACGGAGCCGAGTGAGAACCCGACCTGCCCGCCCATGAACGCGGCAACCAGAATTGGAGTCAAGAGGATTCCGGCAAGATTAGAAAATGAGGCGGCGACTACGGCCCCGGCAACGTTGCCGCGAGCGATGCTAACAAACGCAATGGATGACTGAACCGTTGACGGCAACAGGGTCATGAACAGCAACCCGAGTTTTAAGTCTGCGTCCAAGAGGGGCTCGGGAATGAACATACAGAGCACCCCGAGTGCGGGGAATACCAGGTAGGTCAGGCTAAGGACGGCGGAATGGAGCCGCCAGTCTCGTAGAGCGGCGAGTGCCTCCGAGGTTTTGAGACGCACCCCGTACAGGAAGAATAGCCAGGCAACGGCAACCACAACGAGGGTCTCAAACACTTGGGCTGAGGTGCCGCGGGCAGGTAGGACCGAAGCAACGAGGACAGCCGCCAGGAGCGCGATCAAGAACCAGTCCACCTTGGCGGTGAATCTTGACCAACGTGAGTGTGGATTGGGAACTGTTGGGGCCATGTTACGACTACTTTGGTTGGGAGTTTGTGGCGAAACCGAGCAGGCTGCTTGCGGTCTGGTTGCACAGCGGTACGGAAGTGTGCCGCGGGTCAACCCTACTAAGACTTTGGGCTTCTCGATGCCGTTGGACGTTGTTCTGGTAACTAGCGGCTGCGGAACTCAGGGCTTCGACAACAACGCCGGCTCCATCGACAGATGGAGCCGGCGCTGCTGGATAAAATGAGGCGGGGTGGACCCGGAGTCGAACTACTTGATGGTGGCTGCGCCTTCGACTTCAACCTTGGCGTCGTGGTTCAACTTGCCGTCGGGGAGTGCCGGGGTCAGGCGTGCCTTGAAAGTGATTGGGGAGTTAGCCTGGTGCTTGAAGTTGGTACCAAAAGCGAACTGCTCGCCTGGAAGCCAAGCAAATGGGGCCTCGCCGGTACCGGGTGCGATAGCGGAGGAGGAAAGACCGAGCTTCTCTTCGATGGCAAAGTCGGTGATGGAGTCCATGCCCTGGATAAACTTCCAGTCGTCGTACTTGGCGTCAACTGCTACGAGGCTGAACGATAGCGGGATTTCCTTGTCGCTCGTGTTGGTAACCAGGTAGTTGAGGTAAACAACATCGTCGCCGGCGTCAATGATTGGCTTGTTGGTGTCTGGGTCAACAAAGTTTCCGGTCTTGGTGGCCTTCTCAATGCCAACCTGGTAAACCTCAACCTTGAAGTCACCGCCGTCGACGGTTGTCAATAGGTCACCGGCAATGGTGATGTCTTTGGCCCAAGCGGCCTTTTTGAAGTTACCGTCAGCTGGGGCCTGTTCAGGAGTCTCTTCGGTTGGTTCCTCGGAAGGCTCCTCAGAAGCCTGCGGGGTTTCCTCCACGTCAGGGGTTTCTGACTGGGTCGCAGTGGGCTCAGGCTTTGGCGCTTCTTCATCGCTGCTGCAAGCTACAAGACCGGCAGTCAACAGGGTCGCTGCTGCTGCGGCTGCGATTTTCTGGGAGAGTTTCATCAACAATTCCATTCCAAGTTGGGTGTGCGGGACAAGCCAACCATGAGTTGTGTTGGGGGGAATCCAACGTTCGTTTGGTGAACTCGGCAAGTTTATGTGCGCGATGATTCGGCTCAAGGAGCTGGTTATGGTGACCACTCCCCGTATGTAGCGTGGACGGCTGCTACCTGCGTGAATGGCCAGATGTGTGACAAAGAGCAAGGTTTGTGGTCCAGATGTTGGAAATGCTGGGCAGCCGCCGAGCCCCAAAACTAAGGGTATGGTTTTGAGCAGAACAGCACGGACCTCTAAAGGAGCTTAACTATGACGCAGCGCCCACCCATCGAAAGCGTGGACCGGGCTGTGCGCGTGCTCCAGGCGCTTGCAAGTGCGGGCCCCTCGGGGGTTACGCTGGTTGAACTGGCCGGCCAAGTAGAACTGAACAAGGCTACAACCCACCGGATGTTGGCTGCGCTGAAGTACCGTGACTTCGCCGCTCAGGATCTCCAATCGGGACGGTATCTGCTGGGAGGGGCCGCCGGTGAACTGGGGGCAGTTTTCTTTAACAACGAGAATCTGGCCGCGATGGTCCATCCCGCTCTGCTGGCGTTATCCTCCAATATCAGTGAACTCATTCACCTAGGGATGCTCAACGGCGCAAAGATTGTGTACCTCGACAAGGTTGAACCGGACCGAGCCGTGCGGGTGTTCTCCGCGATTGGCTCGGCAGTTCCTGCGGTTAGCACCGCAATGGGCAGGGCGCTACTGTCTGCCAGGGGCATCCAAGAACAGGAGCTAGCTCCCTATATGGAAGCGCTGGCTGCCGGAACGCGTCCCGCAGCGCTCAAAGTGGAAGACGTGTGGCGGCAACTCGAATTTGCGCGTTCCAATGGGTACGCCCGTGAAGACCAAGAAAACGAAGAAGGCATCTCCTGTATCGCGGTGCCGCTCTATCAAGGAACGAGGCCCATAGCAGCCGTGAGCATCACTGCTCCAGCCGAGCGCATGACAACGCGGCGTATGGCGGAACTGTACGGCACCATCTTGGCGGATTTGGGGCCCATGCTTCCCCCCGGTCTATCGCTCGAATAAGTCCCCCGGCACTCGAAGGCCAAACTCGCACCCTTGAATGTTTGACATTGCCATGCCATCATTGTTTTAACAGATGACACTCCCGTTTCACCAGGCGGAACGGCAGGCGATGTGGGTGTGTGCCATCTCAGTAACCACCAAAGATGGAATGGATAAGCAATGGCGCAGCAGAACCAACTTTTAGTACTTGACCAACTGGCTACCCGGCGCATTGTTCCCGTGGTGGTCCTCGACGACGCAGCCCACGCGGCTCCGCTTGCTGACGCTCTGGCGCAGGGCGGATTGCCTGTCGCTGAGGTTACGTTCCGCACGGCGGCCGCCCAAGAGTCGATTCGGATTATGGCTGACCGCGGCGACATTCTCATTGGTGCTGGAACCGTATTGACCGTTGAGCAAGTGGACCAGGCTGTCGCAGCGGGAGCGAACTACATAGTTTCCCCGGGAACCTCGCGCGCCGTTATGGAACGTTGCCAGGAACACGGCGTTGCCGTACTGCCGGGTGCGGTGACCGCGACCGAGGTCCAAGCTGCACTCGAGCTCGGCCTGACCACGGTCAAGTTTTTCCCTGCCGGAACCTCCGGTGGCGCGGCCGCAATCAAGGCGCTCGCGGCCCCGTTTGGCGGCGTGAAATTTGTGCCCACGGGTGGCATTAGTGCCAAGAACCTCCACGAGTACCTAGCTGTACCAGCTATCACGGCTGTTGGTGGGTCTTGGATGGTAGACAAAGCCCTAGTAAACGCCGGTAAGTTCGATGAAATTGCCAAGCTGAGCGCGCAGGCCGTTGCGCTCGCAGCCTCGCTCTAATCGCTAAGCCAAAACCTACAAATTCACAGTTGAATTTGACCCAACAGCTAAACGTCTCATCTAGTTAAGGATTTCCATGTCGCAACTTGTTCCTGTGAAGCCGGCCAGTGCGTGCCGCTACGATATTGTCTCGCTCGGCGAGGTCATGCTCCGGCTTGACCCGGGCGAGGGTCGGATCCGGACCACTCGCTCGTTTAAGGCATCGGAAGGTGGAGGCGAGTACAACGTAGCTCGCGGTCTGCGCCGAGCCTTTGGCCTGCGCGGTGCAATCGTCACGGCGCTTGCGGATAACGAGATTGGCCGTCTGGTTGAGGACTGCATTTTGACCGGTGGTCTCGATACCCAGTTTATAAACTGGGCGGACTTTGATGGCATTGGCCGCGAGGTGCGCAACGGTTTGAACTTCACCGAGCGCGGCTTTGGGGTTCGCGGTGCGGTTGGTGTCTCTGACCGTGGAACGACGGCCGCCTCCCAGATGAAGCCCGGCGACGTGGACTGGGAATACCTCTTTGGTGAGCTTGGTGTGCGATGGTTGCACACCGGCGGTATTTTTGCGGCGCTCTCGGAGTCCAGCGCGGAAACCGTCATCGAGGCGGTAACCGTGGCTAAGAAGCACGGCACCATTGTCTCCTACGACCTGAACTACCGCCCATCACTGTGGCAGAGCATTGGCGGCAAGCCAAAGGCTCAGGAGGTCAACCGGGAGATTGCCAAGTACATTGACGTCATGATCGGCAACGAAGAAGACTTTACGGCCTCACTCGGATTCGAGATTGAGGGCGTAGATGAAAATATCAGCTCGATCGAGATTGACTCATTCGCGCGGATGATTGAGACCGCTGCTGCTGAGTTCCCCAACTTCAAGGTTATTGGCAACACCCTGCGCACGGTGCACAGCGCATCGCGCAACGACTGGGGGGCCATCGCGTGGTCCCCGTCGACGGGCGTAGTCAAGGCAACCATGCGAGAGAACCTCGAGATCATGGACCGGGTAGGTGGGGGAGACTCCTTCGCATCCGGCCTGATCTACGGACTCATTGACGGTCAAGATCTGCAGACCGCCGTTGAGTACGGTGCCGCCCACGGTGCGCTCGCGCAAACTACTCCCGGTGATACCACCATGGTTACCAAGCGTGAGGTGCTCAACCTCGCGGCCGGTGGCTCGGCCCGGGTGGCGCGGTAGGTTCTGCCACGCGGACCATACTTGCTTGAAGCAATACTGACGTTGTAACGCTGCGGTTACAAGGCAATGCTCTCTAGCATTGGGAAAAACTTCCCGATGCTAGAGAGCATTTTGCTGTGCCTTACGCCCAGCTTGGCGGACTTAAGCAGTCACTGATCAGGCCTTTTTGCGCCCGGTGACAGCGCCCCAAATAACCAAGACGAGCAATGAACCGATAAACGCCCACAGCCACGTGGTGAAGCTGAAGAAACCGGTGTTGCTTTCAACGCCGAACGCAGCACTCGCGATCCAGCCGCCGAGTATTGCGCCGACGATTCCGATAATGAGCGATGTGATCCAGCCACCGTTGGTGCGTCCGGGGAGAACTGAGCGGGCAATTGCTCCCATGATCAATCCGATGAGGATCCAAGATAACCAGGACATGGCGGTTCCCTTTCTCTTAATGGCGTAATGCCACTAGACATTTAATGGCGTATTGCCATAAGACATACGTTTCCACTAGTTTGGGCAGCGCGCATCTTGAAATTGGGGTGTATTCACAAAAGTTTTCACAGTTGTAACATTCGCCGGTTGAGAACTTTAATGTTTGGAACGGCTCCGAACCCCCGTTACGGTCAAGAGAATTCGATTGAGCAACCGCTCGAGAGGTCCTCTACCCAGGGTATTTTGCCAGATCAAAGCGAAAGCGCCAGCCGCGATGATCGTGATGAGCCAGGGCCAGATGGCTAGGCCGCCGTCCATGACACCATGATCTTGAACCATCCGGAACGTGACTACGTGCAGTGTGTACACGGTCAATGACATGGTGCCCATGGCAATGGCCGGGGCCAAGAGAAGCCGTGTAAATGGGGCGATCAGGAGGCATAAGCCAAGAAAAGCTACCGCAAATCCGCCCGAGCCAACAATTTCAAACGGGGTATTGCTGTGCGGCTCGGCGGTATCCCACGCGGCCAGGGTTGCCGCGATAGTTTCTCCCGCGGAGGGCATGCCAAAGTCGGAATCCTCAAGTGCCAGCAATTCCTCCTCAGACATAGACTCAAAGTCTTTCCAAATCTCCTTGTCCGGGACCGAACCCTGGTCTTGTGAAAACTGCTCCTCCGTAATTCCGTGAGAGGAGGACAACTCGCCGTATGGGCCAACAGCTGTGTAACCCATGACCGCAAAGATCGAACCAAGCACAACGAGAAACACTTGGTTCTTGCGCAGGGTGAGGTCAGTACGGCCAATTGCTAGGCCAATAAGGATGTATGGAATCCAAGTCAGTACGGGATAGGCACCCCAAATAAATAGCTCCGCCATGGGAACGCCAAGGCCAAATGGTTCCAACAGCGGCTCCCACACGGCGGCCAAGAGCGGCCCGATAATCGCCCACACCAACGCAATCGCAATGAGCCACCGGCGCCGCAACCTCAGGCACACGAGCGCAATGACAAAAAGAACCGCGTAACTCTGCAAGATGATGGCAATGTATGAATTCAGCGAAGTCAGTATTTCACCCAGCACAAAGATGCACAGGGCCCGAACAAGAATCTTGACCCGGGCATCGGCAAGCTTTTGTCCGGAGTAGACGCTCGTGCGCCCGGTGATGATGGCGAGCGAAACTCCCGCCAAGATGGCAAAGAGGATGGATGAACGTCCATTGACCAGTCCGCCCCAAGTGCTCGGATCTGCGAACTCAACGCTCGTATCGAGCCCAAAGTGTGCGGTAAACATGCCAATGAGCGCAAAGCCGCGAGCTAAGTCGATCCCCAAAATGCGTTTCTTTTGAGGCTTGGGCTCAGTAACGCCCGGACTGTCAATTGGCTGCCCGGCCCATAGTTCCGGGGACGGCTGGGTTTCAGCCGGCGCCGCGGGCAGGCGTTCCGGAAGAGGTGATGTTTGGGCTGGTGGATTCGGGTTTTCAAGTGCCATAGGTTAAGTGTAAGAACCCAATGGCCCCGCAACGTCCCCCTGCGGAATGATAAGACGCGGCGAACTGGTAATACGTCAAAACTGTGCCAAGATCAAAGGAGGTGGGCGCGGACTCAAAGCGCCCATGAGCAGAGGGAGAATGCATAATGACCGAGCCTAAATACACTACGTCAGCGACTTCATGGGGTGGCGGCCGCGATGGCCGCGTTGCCACGGACGATTCCAAAATTGACCTCAACCTGTCGGTGCCGGCTGGACTGGGTGGGGACGACGGCCCCGGGTCCAACCCCGAGCAGCTCTTTGCCTCCGCATGGGCGGCCTGCTACCACGGTGCGCTCAAGGCCGTGGGCCGGATCGAGGGCGTTGACGTCAAGGAGTCAGCAGTAACCGTAACGGTGAACCTCGGTGGAGAATTCCTCACCGGATTCAACTTTGAAGTAACTATCGCAGCGCAGATGCCGGGCATCGATGATGAAACCGGGCACCGGCTCCTAGAAGAAGCCAACAAGTACTGCCCGTATTCCCGCGTTACCCGCGGAAACGCCAAGGTTGAGCTCCTGCTGGTAGCAGACGAAGACTAATTCAAGGCAGTTCCCGCATGAAACGCGTGGGGCCCCAAGAACGAAACCGTTCTTGGGGCCCCACGCGTTTAGTATTCGGCTACGGCATGAGCTTCGGTGAAACCAGGAGAGCCTAGCCGTTTGATAGCGAGTATTCTCCGTCCGCACATCCAGTGACCAGCCAACCCCCGGATACGCTTTGGGGATCAAGGTCCGTGATTCCCGAGGACTTCAGATCAAGCTCAGCACTCGAAGGAACCCATACGGTGAGCCCGCAACCCGGAGTGTCGGTGGTTCCGGTCATCTTGAACGTGGAGCCGGAAGAGGTCAACGAGGTCAACGTGCCCGGTGCCGACTGCGGGTAAGCGCGGCTCAGGACATTGAGGATGTCGGTCTTGGGCGGAATCTCGGATGGCCCCGCACAGTTCTGCATGATCAGTGCGTCTCCGACCGGGCCAATCCCGTTTTGCGGGTCACCGCAGGCCTGCTTCCACACCCAGTAGGCGCTTCCAATGAGGTGATCATCCTCGGCTACCGCGTAGCGGTTTACCCAGTCAATGACGTCCTGGTCCTCGCCCCATTTGCCGTACTCTCCGGGCCATACGGGGACATCGCCGTCCTGTTCGGCAACGCGCTCGGCCAACATGAACTGGCGCTCAAGTCCAACCAAAGGCGGAATAGGCCAGTCGGAGTCCATGGTGATTGCCTCGCCGTAGAGGTGTGGAGAGAACACAATATTGGTGTCCTGGGTAAAGCCGGGGGTCGGACCGGTATCAACGCCTAGGCCGGACCAGAAGATGCTTGGTTCAAAGAAGATAATCTGCTTGGCTCCGGCCGCCCTGATTTTCCTCGTTGCCTCGGCATAGAACTTTGCCAACAAGTGTGAGGTGGTTGCCGGAGCGGTCTCCCCAAAGCCGGGTTCATTGAGCAGGTCAAAGCCGGCCACCATGGGCTCATCTTTGTAGAGCTGCGCCAGCTTGCCCCAGGTTTGCGCGAGAGCAACCCTGATGTCATCGGTGTTGAAATAGAAGTTTTGGAATGCGCGGTTGCTTGCACCGTCGGTGATGTTTCCGTTTTGCGTCTGGAGGAATCCGCCGGCAATGGCAGGGGGTGCCGTGGGCTGTACACCCATGTTGGGTAGGATGACCGCGGCGAGGACGGCAACGGTGGCCAACAACGCCACAATGGTGTTCGGTTTGCGCGTGGACTCGCTGCGCCGGCGGATGTACTCGTTGCCGAACTTGAGTAGGCCAAATATCCAGCCGGTGACTGCACCGTAGGCAAGGCCATCCGCAACGCTTATGTAGCCGGCTACTAGGCGCCACAGTTCCCCGGTGAATCCGTTGTCGAGGAAAGCCCCGCGATTGTTTGCAGGCCCCCAAAGATCGCACCAGCTAAGACTGCGGAGAGCTAGGTTCCCAAGAACCCTGCCACGCGCGGGCGGATAAGGCGCAGTGCCAGAGCCATCGAGAAGGTCAGCAGAACTACTGCGAGGACGGTTGAGAGCAGGGTGGCGTCCATGCGGGGGTTAGGTACGTGCGGAGCGTAGGCGGCCCCGGACCACCACAGCCCTGCCAAAAATGGCGCCAGAACTCCAAATCCAAGTGCGGTGTACCGGGTGGGTCCCACTTCATGGACCGATCGGGTCCTCGAGCCACCCAGCCAAAAGGTAACCGCGGCGACAATGAGTCCCGCAGGTATGGCCTTACCTGCGACAAACCCGGCCGCATAACCGGCAGCGGTCAGATTCCAAACCATGACGAGTGCGGTTGCGGCGTGCGCGAGCAGAACCGTCACTGTGACTGCATCGAATTAAAGGGGTTGCCTAGCATTGGGCATTTGCGCGGCGATGTCAATCAAAAGCCGTGTGTTTGAGTGTTTGATTGCGATAACGGACCGGCTTGGTCGCTTTTGCTGGGCGGAGGGCAAGCGCCTTCGGAGATCTGGGTCACAGACGGGAATGTCGGGCAGCGTCTCAGGGTTGAGCCTACTAGACTCAAGTTTTGAATTTAAACTTGCCAAATGATTTTGGTGGGTGCAGACTTGAGTGTGGAAGACTCAATCTTTAGTTTTTGCCCGCATCAGAAAGGATGACATCCATATGTCACGTGCAGTAGGAATTGACCTAGGTACCACCAACTCCTGTGTTGCTGTTCTTGAGGGTGGCGAGCCAACGGTTATCGCTAACGCTGAAGGACTGCGCACCACCCCATCGGTCGTTGCGTTCTCAAAGACCGGCGACGTTCTCGTTGGTGAAATTGCAAAGCGTCAGGCCGTAACCAACGTTGACCGCACCATCTCATCGGTCAAGCGCCACATGGGAACCGACTGGTCCGTTGGAATCGATGACAAGAAGTACACCGCGCAGGAAATCTCCGCGCGTATTCTTGGCAAGCTCAAGCACGACGCTGAGGCTTACCTTGGCGAGTCAGTAACCGACGCGGTTATTACCGTTCCGGCTTACTTCAACGACGCCGAGCGCCAGGCAACCAAGGATGCCGGTGAGATCGCTGGCCTCAACGTGCTGCGTATTGTTAACGAGCCAACCGCAGCCGCTCTGTCTTACGGCCTGGAAAAGGGTAAGGAAGACGAGCTCATCCTCGTATTCGACCTCGGTGGTGGAACGTTCGACGTTTCCCTCCTTGAGATCGGTAAGGATGAAGACGACTTCTCAACCATTCAGGTGCGCGCCACCTCCGGTGACAACCGCCTCGGTGGAGACGACTGGGACAACCGCATTGTTGACTTCCTAGTTAAGGAAGTAAAGAACTCTGACGGTGTTGACCTGTCCAAGGACAAGATTGCCCTGCAGCGTCTGCGCGAGGCAGCCGAGACCGCGAAGAAGGAACTCTCCTCCGCAACCTCAACCAACATCTCCATGCAGTACCTGTCCATGAGCGAGAACGGTCCAATCCACTTGGACACCAAGCTCACCCGGGCGCAGTTTGAGCAGATGACCGCAGACCTTCTCGAGCGCACCAAGGCACCGTTCAACGCGGTAATCCGGGACGCCGGCGTCAAGATCAGCGACATTCACCACGTAGTTCTCGTTGGTGGATCCACCCGTATGCCAGCTGTGACCGAGGTTGTTAAGGAACTGACCGGTGGCCGCGAGCCTAACAAGGGCGTCAACCCTGACGAGGTAGTAGCCGTTGGTGCAGCGTTCCAGGCAGGTGTGCTGAAGGGTGAGCGTAAGGACGTTCTGCTCATCGACGTAACCCCACTGTCACTTGGTATTGAAACCAAGGGTGGCGTTATGACCAAGCTGATCGAGCGCAACACCGCGATCCCATCGAAGCGTTCGGAGATCTTCTCAACCGCTGAGGACAACCAGCCATCCGTGCTGATCCAGGTCTTCCAGGGTGAGCGCGAGTTTGCACGTGACAACAAGCCATTGGGTACGTTCGAACTGACCGGTATTGCCCCAGCCCCACGTGGCATGCCACAGGTTGAGGTCACCTTTGATATTGACGCAAACGGTATTGTGCACGTTTCCGCCAAGGACAAGGGCACCGGCAAGGAACAGTCCATGACCATCACCGGTGGTTCTTCCCTGCCTAAGGAAGACATCGAGCGTATGGTCCGCGAGGCTGAGGAGCACGCTGCGGAAGACAAGCAGCGCCGCGAGGACGCTGAGACCCGCAACCAGGCCGAGGCCTTTGCCTACTCCATTGAGAAGCTGCTCAAGGAGAACGACGAGAAGCTGTCAGACGAGATCAAGACCGAGGTTCAAGAGGCACTTGACGCGGTTAAGACCGCACTCGAGGGTGACGACATTGCTGACATCAAGGCAAAGAACGAGACCCTGACCGAGGTTTCCCAGAAGATCGGCGAGGCCCTGTACGCACAGGAGCAGGCCAACCCTGAGGGCGAGGCACCTGCCGCTGACGAGTCAAACGATGAAGACGTTGTAGACGCCGAGATCGTTGACGAGGATGAGTCCAAGTGACCGAGCAGACCCCGCAGTCCGAGGGTAACGAGCCGCAGGACTCGATCGAGCACCTCGACTTTGAGGCGCCCGCTGTTGAGGAACTGACCGAGGAAGAGCTGGGCCTGGTCGCACAGGCTCAGGCGGACGCGGCCAGCCACCTCAATGACCTGCAGCGCTTGAACGCGGAGTACGTGAATTTCCGTAATCGCTCCAAGCGTGAGCAGGAAGCGGCCCGTGCGCGCGGTGTTGAGGATGTCCTTTCCGGCATGCTGCCGGTTTTGGATGACATCACCCGCGCCCGGGAAGCCGGTGAACTAGACGGTCCGTTCTTGGCTATCTCGGAGAAGCTTTCCGATGCCCTAGCTAAGTTTGGTATTGAGGCGTTCGGTGCGGTTGGGGAAGAGTTTGACCCCATGCTGCACGAGGCTCTCATGCACCAGGAATCGGCTGAGGCCACCTCAACCACAATCACCACGCTGATTGAAACCGGCTACAAGATTGGGGACCGCGTTGTTCGCGCGGCCCGCGTAGCTGTCACCGGCCCACAGGGCTAAGCAGTGTGGTGGCCCGGGTACCCGCTGTGACGGGCACCCGGGCCACCGATTTTGTAAGTACCCTAAACTTGAACTTGAGTTACCAGCAGTAAAACCTCCAGGAAGGGAGACACTTTGACCGGTCAAGATTGGCTTGAGAAGGACTTCTACGCCGTTTTGGGTGTCTCCAAGACAGCTGACGAGTCTGAGATTAAGAAGGCCTACCGCAAACTTGCGCGCCAGCACCACCCGGACCAGAACCACGGCAATACCAAAGCCGAGGAGAAGTTCAAGGAGATTGGTGAGGCCTATGCCGTGCTGTCTGACAAAGAGCAGCGCGAGCAGTATGACGCTATCCGTTCCATGGGAACCGGAGGCCGCTTTACCGGTGGCGCCGGTGGCCAAGGAGGCGGTTTTGAAGATATCTTCTCCGGCATGTTTGGTGGCGGTGGCCGTCAGCAAGCCGGCGGTTACGAGGACATGCTAAGCGGCCTGTTTGGTGGCGGTCAGCAGCGCGGCTTTGGCGGCGCTGGTTTTAGGCCCAACCCGGCAACCCCGGGTGCTGACCTGGCAACGTCAACGACCATGCCATTCCGGCAGGCTGTTGAGGGCACCGAGATTTCCATGACGGTTGAGGGGCGCACGGTCAAGGCCCGCGTTCCCGCCGGTGTGAAAGACGGCCAAAAGATCCGGATTCCCGGCCGTGGCCGCCCCGGGCAACACGGTGGGCCTGCAGGAAACCTAGTTTTAACCATCAATGTAACGCCGGATCCGGTGTTCACCATGGATGGCCTAAACCTGCGGATGAACCTGCCCATTACATTTGCTGAGGCAGCTTTGGGTGCCCAAGTTGAGGTGCCCACGTTCCACGGTGATCCGGTCCGGGTCAAGATAGCCCCCGGCACACCCTCCGGCAAGATTTTGCGTCTGAAGGGCCGCGGTGTCAAGACCGCCAAGGCAACCGGTGACTTGTTGGTGACCACCCAGATTGTAGTTCCACAAAAGTTGGATAAGAAGGCCAAGACAGCCATCGAGATGTTCCAAGAGGCTACGGCTGACGGTGACGTTCGGGCTGACCTGATGGCACAGGCAAGGGGATGAGTAAAATGCGGGTGCGAGTGACCTTTGATGAAATGCCAAGGGAAGACGCGCCCGTCTTTGCTATCTCTAAAGCTGCCGAGCTGGCGGACATGCACCCGCAGACGCTGCGGCAGTATGACCGGTTGGGCCTTGTAGTACCGCAACGGACCGCGGGCCGGGGCCGCCGGTACTCAACGCGAGACGTAAACCAACTCATTGAGATTCAGCGTCTAAGCCTTGAAGAAGGCATCAACTTGGCAGGCATTAAACGGATCTTGGACCTCGAATCAAAGGTGCGAGCCCTTGAGGCGCGGGTAGAGTTGTTGACCGCACAGATGAACCCAGGCTCGCGCATCTTTGCTGCCGGGGCAGAGGGCGAAGTTGTTTCGGTGCGCCGTTTTGCTAAGCTGCGAGGGCGAGGAACAGCCCCCGACCAGCATAATGGTCTGGACGCTGGGCCCCGTCACCGGCACCGTGGCGTTCCGTTGCAGCTGACCGCAACGGTTGAAGATTTTGATGAGTTCGAAGACGTGCAATCGACCGGCCGGGCAATTATTGTGTGGACTCCGGACGAGTAGGCACGCACCATCCTGGGAACTCCTGCAGGTGAGCGTGGGCCCATTGCAGCCCCGGCTGAATGAGGGCCAGTTCCTCGGGTGAAGTGTCCATCTCCTGTGCCCGCACCCGCGCCGCTGCTTCAAGGTAGGGCACAAATCCGGTGCCCACCGTGCGGCTGAATTTCCGGAACATCGATGCCGCGCCGTCTTGGAGTTCTCCAGGTTCCGAGGCGATCATGGCAAATATCAAAGCGGTTGCCGCGAGGTCTAACTCCGGCGGACCCAAACGAGAGTCTTCCCAGTCGACCAAGTATGGTCCGGTGGGTGTCAAAACGATGGTGCCGGGGTGGATATCCATGTGGAGTATCCGGCCTTGGTCCCCAAGTTGGTTGTTGGTGGAGGCCGAGTCTGGGGGCTGCAGGCCATGGAGTCGCTCATGAAGTTGAACCATGATGCGGACGGCTTCCGCTAAGGATATTTCTTGCGCAATCAGTGATTGCAGCAGCGTGGGACCGTGCAACCGTTCCATAATCAATGTGTCTTGCCGGGCTTCAAACAGGGTTGGGGTAGGAAAACCTAACTGTTTGAGATGGCTCATAAGGTCCGCATTGGGGTAAGTGCCCTGATAATTTTTGAGACGCCGCACCACCACCTGGTCGCCTAGTAAATAGACCCGAGCATGACTGCCCTGAGCCAGTAGATTAGACTCTTTCAGCTCGGGCAGTTCGCTTCCCTGTTCCCAAGTAGTGTTCATGATGCCTCCCTAACCAGAGCCTACGCTGAGGTCTAAGAAAGTTCTCGGTGAGCGGTGACCCCAATTACGTCGATCTGATCGGTCACAGCAAATTTATAGCCGCGGCCCCGAACGGTCACAATGTGGTTGTCTAACCCCAGTTTTTCCCGCAGTCGGCGCACGTGAACATCGATCGTCCGTGAGTCTTGGGAGGGTTCACCCGCCCAGACCGTGGCGAAGAGTTCTTCACGGGAAACGACGACCCCATTGGCCGTGACTAGGTGAGCGAGGAGCTCAAATTCCTTGTACGTGAGTCGCTGCATTTCGTCATCGGCAATGACCTGGCGGGTGTGTAAGTCAATGGTGACCCGTGGGCGCAATGCAAAATCGAAGTTTGGCAGGCTAGATTGCGGCTTCGGTTGGGGGTGCTGAGGGGGTTCATGTGATCGGGTGGGCTGCGCTGATTCTTGGGCGCTGCGCGGACCGGGTGCGCGCTGAGCGTTGGGGTCGTGAGCAAGACGTTCTTGGGCGGCCCCTAGATTCGAATCCGGCTGCCGGGACTGGACCGGAGCGATGTAGGGGGCTTTTCCGCCCTGCTGTAAAACGGAATCCAGGGCGGAAAGTGACAACGTGGTGTGTGTCTCCGCAGATGGTAGGAGCTCTCGTACGAGTTCCCCAAGCGCTTCCGCTATTTCAATGATCTGGCTGGAACCAACGGGCTCGGACCCCGCAGGGGTGCGGGCAGGATCAACCCCAACCCACAAGTAGAATCCGGTTTGATTGCTAACTTCTTGAGCGGCGGGACTGGCAGGTGACTGGGTTTGAGTAGACATGTGTACTCCAAAGAATTTGGTGGTTCATCATTTGAACCGGGGTGTGCTAGGGAACTGAGGAAGTAGGTCAGTTACTACAACAAGCACACATACACATGGCCATGCGATCGGTGGGCATAACAAAGCGCGCCATCAAGGCGGGGCTCGTTAATTCCAGTTTGCGCATGATCCCACACTGACACCTTGTTACTCAAAGCCCAAGGGATATTCGAATATTCTCAACCTATGAGCGAACGTAAAATGCCCAGATATTACCTAAATAACAGCAAAAAGGGCTAGAAACCAATGTTTCTAGCCCTTCACGCTATCTCAGTATTTGTTCGCGTCTCAGTATGTGACGCAATAAAAACGGCTCAGTCAACGATCCCGTAAAGCCGATCACCGGCATCGCCAAGTCCCGGCACAATGTAGGACTGCTCATTGAGACGCTCATCCACGGCCGCCAAAACGACCTTGACCTGTGCACGGTCGCCCACGTACTCTTCCAAAACCTTGAGGCCCTCTGGGGCCGCAATCAGGCAGACAACGGTGACGTCGCTTGCGCCGCGCTCAAGGACAAAGTCGATGGCAGCGATCAGGGTGTTGCCGGTAGCCAGCATGGGGTCCAAGAGGAACACCTGGCGTCCGGTGAGATCCTCAGGCAACCGGTTGGCGTAGGTAACAACCTCAAGGGTGTCATCGTTGCGAACCATGCCAAGGAAGCCCACCTCGGCGGTTGGGATCAGACGCATGAGACCGTCGAGCATGCCCAACCCCGCACGTAGAATTGGGACTACAAGCGGCGCCGGCTTGGCAATCTTGGTGCCCATGGTTTGCATGACCGGAGTGGAAATTGGGTGCTCAACAGTGCGGACCTCCCGCGTAGCCTCATAGGCGAGCAGGGTAACCAGCTCATCAACGAGCTGGCGGAAGATAGGAGAGGAGGTCTCCTTGTTTCGCAGCACGGCTAGCTTGTGGGAAATCAACGGGTGATCGGCAACATGTAGGCGCATACCCTAACCGTACCGGGAACTCGGCCAAAACTGAGATTAAATCGGCATGATCCGTGTCAATTTTTTACGAGGCTGAGCGCCCGATGCCCGGCACCTTCACGCCAATGCCGACTGGCTCCGATTTTCTGACAGAATGAACCTGTGAACTGGGATCCCGCAATGCAAGAAGCCATCATCGAAGCCAAAAAGGCGTTGCGTGCCAACGGGCAGGTTGGTGAAGGCCTTCCAGATGATGTTCCTATTGGAGCCGTGATCCTCAACGAGCACGGCCAAATTATTGGCCGTGGACACAATCAACGCGAGCTAACCGGGGACCCCACAGCACATGCTGAGGTCCTAGCCATCCGTCAAGCGGCTGAAGAAACAGGTCAGTGGCGCCTCAATAACTGCACGCTCGTGGTGACTTTGGAGCCCTGCATCATGTGCGCTGGGGCGATTGTGCTTGCCCGGATTCCACGGATTGTTATTGGAGCATGGGATGACAAGGGTGGTGCGACCGGTTCCGTTTGGGATCTGGTACGTGACCCTGCCGTCAACCATTTCACCGAGGTGATCTCCGGCGCGCGCCAAGAAGAGTGCGCTTTGCTCCTGACCGATTTTTTCAAAGCACACCGGTAGAACGAGCAAGACTAGGCCTAGAAACTGACCGAGGTGACGCACCCCACCACACTGAATTGATGGTCAATTGGAATTTAGGGCGGGTTAACCGGTAGTCTTGTCCGCGAGGTAGCGTGTCCGAGCGGCCGAAGGTGCAGCACTCGAAATGCTGTGTGGTGCAAGCCACCGTGGGTTCAAATCCCACCGCTACCGCCAAATCTGGTCCGGAATCATGCGGTTAACAACGCATGATTCCGGGCCTTCCTCATTTACTCAAGAAAGTGCTCCTCGATCGGGCTGTGATTGGCGGTATCGGTTGGGAGCTAGAGGAATTTTTGCCGGGGGAAACCTGCGTGGCGGTGGGCGAACTCGATGGCGCTACAGTTTGGGTGTTATGCAGGCTAGCCTACAACCATGACTGAATCTGATCTCCTCTTTGATCTGCCCGATCTTGTAATCCGCCAGCTTGTTGTTTCTGACATGGCCAACAATGTTTATCTGTTGACGTCCAAACGGACCGGGGCTCAGATCTTGATTGACGCGGCAGATGACCCCGTGGCGATTGATGAGTTAGTGCAGTCGGCTGCAAGTGATTCCGAGGCTCCCCAAAAGGTCGTATTCATAGCCACGACCCACAGTCACTGGGATCACGTGCGTGCGCTCGCCGCAGTGGCAGAAAAGACGGGTGCCCCCACTGCTGCCGGCCGAGAAGAGGCCACAGCGATTGAGTCCCAAACCGGGGTAGTCACGGACCGGTTGTTAGACCACGGCGATAAGTTAGAGGTGGACGGAATGCGCCTCAAAATTGTTCATCTGCGCGGACACACTCCGGGCTCAATCGCCTATGTCTTGGAACCAACAGCTAAAGAACCATCAGATGAAACGGTGCCAACCATCATCTTTAGCGGTGACTCGCTGTTTCCTGGTGGTGTTGGAAATACCAACAACGATCCTGAGCGGTTTGCTTCCTTGCTCAACGACGTTGAGGAACGTCTCTTTGCAATCTACCCGGATGGATCAGCGGTTCTGCCGGGTCACGGGGTGGGAACCACATTGGGGGCGGAACGTCCTTCCTTGCCACAGTGGCGCGAACGAGGCTGGTAGTTGCTTAAACAGTGAGTAGGTGACCTAATACTTCACAAGTCATTCTCAGCATCATATTTGGCTCTCAGGCTCGCGAGGTACGTCCTCATATCTTTGGAACTGATTGCCCGTGACGGATTGGCTCGCATAGCCTCAACCGAAGCGACCACCTCGGTGCGTAGCCATTGCTCAACAGCCTCTTCTTGTGTAAATAGTGCTCGCAAGCCCTCACGGATAACTTCGCTCTCACTGGCGTAGGCACCGGAAGCAACACGCTCTTTCAACGCCTCTGCCATGTTGTTGGGAGGGTAATGCTCAGTTGCTTTGTTGTACGCATCTTGGAGGCTCACTTCCGATAGGATTCAATCCTACTGCAACAACAATATCGCCGGTACAGTCACAGCGAAGGCTGGTAGGGATCTACGCGGCGACCGTCCCCGCAGGCTTTTCATTGCGGAAGATGATCTTTAAGACCGGGTAGAAGACAAAGAAAGACAAGATGGCATTGATCATCATGGTGGTCATGTCTGCCAGAGCCTCGCCGGAGACACCCATGCCCCAGGTATTCATGAACAGGTCATAGACAGGACGCTTATACAGGCCCTGCAGACCAGCAGCGGCGAAGGTGATGACCACGTAGGCTGCCGCATACCAGGCACCGGCACGCCACAGGTTGGTCTTGGACTTGAACGTGACGTTGCGTTGCAGGAAGAAATTGATGATTTGGGCAACCGCAATGGTGACCTGAATGGCCAGGAAGTAAGCCAACCCGCCTCCCCCACCAGCAGCGATGGAACCCGCACCGTAGTCGAAGACAAAGAAGTCTTGGCCGTCGCTGCCGGTTCCAGCACTGAGCCACTGGAAGTCGGTATCCACTAGGCTGGTGGCCCCAAAGCCCCATTTAGCAGCCGGCATGAGAACCAATTGCAGAACCGTCATGGCAATGGAGAGCCCGGTGAAGATGGCAAACTGGGCTAGTTCTGGGCGCTTTGTCGCAAACGAAGCCCACATGCTTTTGACCCCTCGTACGGGACCGACTGTTTGGACGTTGCCGGCAGTCTGGTCCGGGCGGGGTTTGGTGGTTTGGGACATGGGTAAGCCTCTTTATACGCGGGTGAAATAACTACTGGACCAAGTTCACCCCAAAGGCCCCGGGCCCCCTGACAAAAACCCATGATCCGTCGTTTGGGTTGCAGGATTGGCAGGGGGAGACAGGATAGACGCCGTCACCCCTCGGTGAGGACCACAAATGCCGTCTTCAACGAACCAAAGAGAGCCTCTCCATTCTCAACATCGCCAAAGGGCACGGGAAGCGACGGATCGCCCGTGGCGGCTTTGCCAATCTTGCCGTCCCTCTTGTCACCCCACACCATCATGGTGCCGTCCTCAAGGAGTGCGAAGGTAGCCCGGGAGATTGGCCAAAGCTCCTTGACGCCGCTCACGCCGGCGATAGCCTCAGGGGTGGACCGATTCGTTGTTGAACCGTCACCCAACTGCCCATTGTTATTGGCACCCCAGGCTATGAGGGTGCCATCTTCGAGCAGGACAAATACGGTATTGGCCTTGTCCGTAAGGTATAGGTCCACTGCGCCTGCAACACTCTTGACAGCAACGGGTTTGTCACTGTGCGCAATATCCGTGCCCGTACCAAGGCGGCCGCCCTTGTTTGATCCCCAAGCCATGACGGTGCCATCTTGCAGAATAGCGAACGCAGCATTTTGTGCTGCCACCACTTTGGACACGTCTTCGAGACCGCTGATTGTGGCTGGGTAGTACCCAAAGTCGCTATCTCGATCTCCCAACGCTCCGTCGGAAGCATCGCCCCAGGACATGACCGTGCCATTCATTAAGACCGCGTAGACTGCACTGCCGCTTGAATAAATGGCTTGGACACTCTTGAGGTGTTGGATGGGGGCCGGTGTGTGAATATCGCTGGTCATGCCGTCCCCGAGCTGACCGGTGATGTTTGATCCCCACGCCATAACGGTGCCGTCCGTCAGGACCGCAAGGACTGCTCCGTGGCCGGTGACCTCAAGGAGCTTAACGTCTTTGACACCGGGAACTTTGGCCGGCTGTGGGTTTGGGTCAGTTGTGCCATTGCCCAGTTCGCCGTTTTGGTTGTAACCCCACGCGGAGATGGTGCCATCTTGGTGGAGGGCAAGAATGGACTGCCACGCGCCGTGGATAGAAACTACATCCTCAAGGCCTTCGATGGGGGCGGGTAGGGTTCTGCCTTCCGTGGTTCCGTCTCCCAACTCACCGCGCTCGTTAAACCCCCACCCGTACACGGTCCCGTCCGTTAGGACTGCGAAGGTGGACCTGGCTATTGGAAAAACACTGTGCACATTGGTCAATCCCTCAGCCGCGACCACACCACCACGCTTAGATGAGGTGCCGTCCCCCAGCTCTCCCAAGGTGTTATTGCCCCACCCGCGCACTACCCCAGGATCTAGTGGGATGGGCTCCGGGGTAGGGGAGGAGGTGGCGGTGTCCATTTCTTTGGGGGGATCTTGGGCAACAGGCTCAGTGGCGGTTTGTGTGCCCGGCTGTTCCGCGCGCTGGGCGGACAGGTCACGTAGCGCAAAGATGGTGGTTCCGGCAATCACTAAGATGATCGCCGTGATTAAAGCAATCCACACCGCCTTGTTAGAGGATGTGGTTTTGGGGTTGGAAACTTGGGGACTTTGGGACAAAACGAGCTCCAATCATCACGATGCTCACTGTGAAAGCCCGTACCTACGCCGAGAATGGCCGTATGAGCATGACTTGTTAAGTACCCTGCGCTGGGTATGAGAGATACTGCCATAGTTTGCGGGAATTTGGGTGGAGGACGCCCGCCGCCAAGTTTCTAGTCCGGGATCGGTGCGCGGTGGGGGCATGTGGTTGATACTGGAATTGTGGGGTTAACTGTGCCTGCATGGGGTACCAGCCTCACCTAAGTTGAGGAGACCATCATGCAAAATATTGTGCCAAACCTTTGGGCAAACGGTAACGCCACGCAGATGGGGGAGTTCTATGCAAGAACCTTTCCCGGCGCCTCGTCGCGGGTAACCAGCACCTATCCCAACGAGGGGCTATTAGAGTTCCAACGCCCCTTGGCCGGCAAACCGCTGGTGGTTGAGGTAGACCTGGGCGGATTCGAAGTCATGATCATCAACGCCGGACCGGAGTTTGCCATTAACCCGGCCATTTCAATCACCGTAACGTTTGATCCTCGGGCAGAGAACTCGCGCGAAGAACAGACTCGCCTGTGGGAAGCGCTCAGCGTGGACGGTCAGGCGCTCATGCCGTTGACTCAGTACCCGTTTAGCACTTTGTACGGTTGGGTGCAGGACAAATTTGGGATGACGTGGCAGCTCATTGAACTTGATGGGCTGCAGGTGGGAGATGAGCAGGTCTCAGCCCCCAAGTTTATTCCGAGCCTCTTATTTGGGGGAGCCGCGCAGAACAAAGCCAAGGAGGCTGCCGAGTATTACTCCCAGTATTTGGGCGACCCTATGAGCCTGTCACTCATGACCTACCCGGACCAAACCGGCCCGGCCACCAGTAACTCGGTCATGTATGGAGACTTTGAACTACGCGGACAAATGTTCTCCGTGATGGACTCCGGTGCGGAGCAGGACTACACCTTCACCGAAGGGGTATCCCTCATGGTGAATTGCCCTGATCAAACGGAGATTGATCGCCTTTGGGCGGTGCTGTCTGCGGTCCCAGAAGCGGAGCAGTGCGGCTGGTGTAAAGACAAGTTTGGGGTCAGTTGGCAGATAGTGCCCACCAACATCAATACACTTATGGAACGGCCCGGAGCGTTTGACAAACTCATGGTCATGAAGAAGTTGGTTATTACGGAGTTCTAGCTAGGGAAGCGTGGCTGCAGCGCACCCCACTAAACAGTGGCGGTCTGTGTGGAACCTTCCAGAACGTAACGATCTTGGCATGCAACCAGTCCCATGAGTAGTTGGAGGACAAGGAGCGCGCCCAGCGCCAGGAATGGCACGGTCCATCCACCGGTTGCCGCGTACAGGGCCCCAATGCCAATGGGTCCAAGACCAGCAAACAGATAGCCGGTGCCCTGAGCCATGGTGGACAGTTGGCCGGTCATGGCAGCGTTGGCCGAGCGCCACACAATGTAACTGAGCGCCAAACTGATGGCCACACCCTGACCCAGCCCTAGCAGCGTCATCCACAGGTAGGGCTTTGACACGGGCGCCAGGGCCAAGCCCAGATACGCCATAACCGGTAGGGCAATGGAAGCGAGAACAGGAACCCAGGGGGACTTAAATCTCTTGGCCAGCGGAGGGGTCAGGAGCGCGCCGGCAATGCCGGGGAAGGCGGAAAATGACAGCATCCACCCGGCTCTAGTCGCATCCATGCCGGCGTCTTGCAGCATGGTGGGCACCCACGTCAATGCGATGTAGTAACTGGTGCTCTGGATTCCCATGAATGCGGTGACCGCAAGCGCAACCCGGTCCTGAAACATTGCCCGCAAGTACGAGGGTTGCCGGGAAGGTGAGGAAGGAGAGGGAGCTGCTGGGGCATCGGAAATCTTAGAAGTCTTAGGGGAGTTGGTACGGAAAACCTGGGGCAACCACAGCACGCACGCCAGGAGCGCGGGGAGCGCCCAGATAGCTAGCGCGGCCCGCCACGAGTTACCCAGCACGGGCAGCAGGGGCACCGTGAGCCCGGAGGCGATGGCTGCCCCCACAAACAAGGCGGTCGAATACAGGCCCATCATCAGGCCAGCCCGGTGGGCAAAGTCCGACTTGATCGCGGCCGGCATGACCACGTTCCCAATCGCGATTGCGGCACCCACAATAATGGTGCCCACAAACAAGGCGGGCATGGCCGGGGCAAGCCGCAAGGCAATGCCCGCGGCAAGCACAATCATGGTCAGCCCTAAGAGTTTGTGCATGCCAAAGCGGCGGATAAGCGGCGGTGTCAGGAACGCGAAGGCCCCAAACGCGAACACCGGAATGGTGGTGAGCAGTCCAACCGCAGTCTCCGAGAGTCCCGTGTCCGCCTGAATTTGGGACAGCACGGGGCCAACCGAAGCGACGCCTATTCTTAAGTTCAGACCAATTAGTAGCAGCCCGGACGCCAAAAGCGCCCGATTAAGCTTATGCATGTGTTCCTTGAGTAAGTTGTTGGGCAACTGCTGTGAGCCCCTGGGAGGTGCCCATGTCCCAGGTCAGGCTGGCAATGGTATCTGCTCGGGTAGGACCCTGGTTAATTATGGCGACCGGTATGCCCAACTTCACAGCGTGCCGAGCAAACCGCAGGCCGCTGTGAACCGTCAGGGACGACCCAGCAACCACTAGTGCGCTTGCGGAATCGACCATGGCAAATGATCTCTCCACGCGGTCCTTGGGTACAGGTTCACCAAAGTAGACCACGTCCGGTTTGAGCATGCCGCCGCAGCGTGCGCAGTCCGCCACCACAAAGTGTGCGGGTTTCTCAATCACTGCGTCCGCGTCCGGGGCGATCTCCACGTCCTCCAGATCTCCCAACTCCACCAGAAAGTCCTGGTTCAGGGCGTGCAACCGGGCGTCCAAAGACTGCCGTGAGATTACTGCGCGGCAATCGACGCAGATCACTCGGTCAAAGCTGCCGTGCAGATCAATGACGTTGGAACTGCCAGCCCGCTGATGCAGGGTGTCGACGTTTTGGGTGATGATTCCGGTGACAAACCCGGCGCGCTCCAACTCCACGAGTGCGTGGTGACCGGCATTGGGCGCAACGGCGGTCATGTGCCGCCAGCCCACGTGATTACGGGCCCAGTAGTGACTACGAAATGCGCTGTCACCAATGAACTCCTGGTAGGTCATGGGTTTGCGTGGGGTGGCGTTAGGCCCCCGGTAATCTGGAATGCCCGAGTCCGTGGACAGCCCGGCCCCGGTCAGCATGACAATATTTCCCTGTGCGAACAGGTCCGTGAGCTGAACTAGTTCTTGAGATAGCCGTGGGTCAGGGGTGGTAATCGAGTTGGGCATACCTCCAGATTGGCTGAAATACAACGAAGAATCTAGTGAATGTGGGGCAAACACCGGGAGGTCATTAACACAGCCTGGTTTGGGAATATTGGTGTCCGCTTGCAGTGGACACGTGGGAGATGGTGCACCACAGGAGGTACCTATCATTGATAGGTACCGTGTATAGTTGAATTCATGAGTGCTGAAGCTGAGGCTGTTTTGACCCAGGTCCGTAAGGGGGTGCTGGAGTACTGTGTGCTTGCGCTGCTGCGTTCCGGGCCCGCCTACGGGCTGGAGTTGGCCACCCGGCTGGGCAGCCGTCAGGTCCTGTTAGGCAATGAGGGCACGTTGTACCCCCTGCTCTCCCGGCTACGACGCCAGGAGTTAGTTGAGACAACGTGGCAGGAATCAGAGTCTGGTCCTCCGCGCCGGTACTACCAGCTGACGCCCGCGGGGCACGCGGCACTACAAACATTTACCGATGTCTGGGGACCGTTTGTCCAAGACATCGAGTCGGTCCTCTCGGAGGTTCACAGTGACTAGGCAATTAAGTGTGCGAGACGCAATGGTGCGCGAGTACCTAACGGATTTGGAAGTTGCGCTTGCGGGAGCGGATCCCGTTGAACGGGCAGAAACTCTGGCATCGATCAGGGAACATCTGGAGTTGAGCGTTCCTGCCAGTGCGACGATTGACCAAACTCAGCGGGTGCTTAGAGCCCTGGGGACGCCCGGGCAGATTGCACTGGCCGCCACCCAAGGCCCGGTCGTAACAATGTCCTCGATTCCCCAGTCGCAGGTCGCTATGCCAAAGGACACCAGTGATCCCGATATCTGGAGTTACCTCGTGCTCTACGGGGCCGTGGCCTCGGTCTTGTTATCGATCGTTCCATTCTTGATGATGCCTATTGCTCTGGCCTGCCTAGTCGGCGCGATCTGGGACTTGAGGCGGCGCACGGGGCCAAGGTTAACTGCCTGGGTAGCGCTTGTGCTCGCGAATATTGGGCTCTTTGGAAACCCTGCCCTGGGGTCCCTTGCACAATCAATATTCTTGGCACACTCCTGAGTCGTGGCCAAGATCGTTTTCGCAGAACCAGCAAAAAATCTCTTTCTAACTAACAGGAAGGCTCATGATGGCTAGGCAATCAAGTGTGCGAGACGCAATGGTGCGCGAGTACCTAACGGATTTGGAAGTTGCGCTCGCGGGAGCGGATCCCCATGAGCGGGAAGAAACTCTAGCATCGATCAGGGAGCACTTGGACCTTGTCCTGCCTGCGGAAGCAACCGCAAACCAAATAGTAGCCGCAATAGTTGCGCTGGGACCGGCGAACGTGATCGCAGCCGAGGCTAGCCCAGGATATTTCGCAAAAGAGTCAATACCGGAAATCAAAGAGCCCGTACCTCAACGCAATCCGGCGAAAGAAAGCTCGAGTGCATACTGGATCTTAGGCAGTGCCATCACAGCGCTCATCCTCTTTTTCCCCCTATTCTCTCTGGCTGCGGCGCTCGCAATAGTGAACCTCTTTGCCGGCGCAATAGGTCTGCATTCCAAACGAAGTAACCAAACGGTACTCATAGTTGCAGTCGCGATCTCTTTCTTTGTACTGTGCGCGATCCTTATCTACTATCTCCAAGTTCATAGTTTCCTTCTCTCCCTCCTACCCACAAGTGGAATCTGACATGACCGAATATAAGAATATTCGGGACGCAATGGTGCAGGAGTACTTAACAGATTTGGAAGTTGCGCTTGCGGGAGCGGATCCCATTGAGCGGGCAGAAACCCTAGCATCAATCAGGGAGCACCTTGAAGAGTCGCTGGCAGCCGATGCCTCTCCAGAGCAGGTGCGCAGGGCGCTCAAAGGCCTCGGGGCACCCGGTCAAATCGCCTTGGTAGCTACTCAGGTTCCGGCCGCTGCAACAGAAAAAGGGGTGGATGGGCTTTCGGTCATTTTGCTCGTAGGTGCCGCTCTTGCATTGGTAGGGATCCCGCTTGGGATTCTGTCCTTCGTAGTCGCATTTATTTGCCTAGCCGGCGCTTTTGTTGACCTTCGCACCAAGCGGGGCACCAAATCTTTGACGTGGGTTGCCCTGGTGCTCGCTGCGTTTGCCCTAGTAGCCAATCCCTTAACACTCTCCACGTTCCTCTCTCTCCTACCCGCAAATGGAATCTGACATGACTCAAGACAAAACAATTCGGGATGCCAAGATTGATGGTTACCTGAGCGGTCTCTCCTGGGCCCTAGCTGGAAGTGATCCGGCCGAGAGGGAAGAGACTCTGGCATCGATTAGGGAACACCTTGAGGACTCCCTTCCTACCGATGCCTCACCCGAGCAGGTGGACCAAGCGATCGCCGCGCTTGGGCCGGCCTCCGCGATTGCCGCCGAGTCCACTCCGGGATACCAGCCCTCCGTTGTGCAGGTTGTTTCCAACCCAACCGACTGGTCCGCCGTAATGATCCTGGCTGGCGGGGTAGCGTCCCTATTTCTAATCCCGCTCATGCCGCTTGCCGCGATCTTGGCTGTGGTGATCTTGGTTGCTGGAATCATGAAACTCCGGTCCAAACTGGGTAACCGTGCCATGACCAAGGGCGGCATGGTGGCGGCCGGATTAACCCTGATCATGTTGGTGATAATTTTCCTTGGCCTGGCCGTCTCCATGGATGTTGGATCAGAAACTGGTACACAGGAGATCATTTACCAACAGGACTAGTAGGGTAATGACAGCAATCAATTACTACCCAGAGGCTCCCGTGACTAACCAACGCAACAACAACCCGCAACCTGGCGGCTTTGCTAGCAAGCTTCCGGTATGGATGCGCAAGACCGATCAGCCCCCGTACTTTGCGCTGATCCTTGCCGGCGCCGCAGCGTTGACCCTGTTCATTAGCCCGTTTGTGTCATTCATTGTCGGATTCATCGCGTTCGTTGTGTCCCTGCGGCTCGTGCGCTGGGATGAGGGTGCGCCATGGATTGGGATCAGAGCCGTCGTTATTTCCGGTGTCTTGGTGATTCTGTCCGCCATCATGATGCGAGTTCCGCTGTTCTAGAGTCCGTGGGGCAGTCAGATTGATGTCTCCAAAGCTGCCCGCAAACTGCGCGCCACATGAAGCGAAGTAAGTGAGGCATCGTGAAAGCAGACCCCAGAAAAGCCAAACTTTAAGAAGACGTTAAGCGCTTGAGTGTAAGATCGGCTCAACGCTCTGAACCGCTTAGAAGCGGTCCGCTAGTGCAATGACGTGCCAGCGGTTCCAGGGTTACTTATTCTCAAGAAAAAGGGGCTTGAAAATGAGACGGTTGACGCAAGTAATTTCGGGTATTGCGGTGGCAGCGCTCCTTATAGGCGCAACGCCATCGTGTGAATCGGATGACTCTAAGGCGCAGTCCAGCCCAAGCGAATCCCAAGAAGAGGCACGAACTCCGGAACCGAATTCTGAAGACACGGAGCCAGCCGTTTGGAACGGCGAGGGCGAGGATCCCGCCACGATGGAAGATAGTCCCGGGTGGAATGGCGAGGGTGAAGACCCAGCAACCATGGAAGATAGTCCCGGGTGGAACGGTGAGGGTGAAGACCCCGCAACCATGGAAGATTCGGACCAAGGGGCAAGCGCAAATGCTGGAAACAGTACCTACGCAACGCTGCCCGGCGACTGCGTTAATGACGTGCCGCTTCCGGACAGTCAGCATGCGGTGCTTTCACAGGAAAACCTGGGCGGCGGTGAATGCCTGATTGTGATTGACTCCCGGGGAGACTCCCTATTTATGGCCAATGACATTAAGGGCCAACTGGTGACTTTGGGTTTTAGGCAGACCTCGGCTGCCCCGGATGACCAAGGCGATGACGCCATGAACGTTTTTAGTTACCTTACCGGCACCCATGAGGTGCATGTGACGGTTCAACAGGACGGGATATCTGGAGTGATCATCACCTACGCGCTGACTAAAAAACTACGTGGCAATGGGTAGTCCAAACATCTGGCCGGTGCCAACCACAGCCGGAACAAAACACCGGGTAGCACTGCATAGCATTCAGCGCTTCACGGTAAGCGCCGCCGTAGCCGTGGTGCTTACCACTTCCTTAACAGGTTGCGGGGTGATCTCCGGAATATTTGGCGGCAGCGCGCCGGCTACACCAACCGAGTCGGCTGCACCACCGGACGCCTTAGCTACAGACCAAGAGCCCGTTGAGACAGGCGGGCCAGATGAACCTATGCCAGGTGGTCCGCAGCTAGATCCGGTGATTCAGCCGGAGCCGGAAGAGCCCTCCGCAGAGATTGAACTTAACGCCGGAACCATTGAGTTGAGCCTTGAAGAGGGTGGAGCCGAGCGAATTTTTGATTACACTGCGTCACACTGTTACGTTTCAGACGATTACATGCTGGTTGAAGCCACAGGTGTAGAACGTGGCACAGGTAAACCGTCAACCGTGAATATTTTTGCTGAGCCGCTTGAACTCCTCCATGAAAAAACGGGGACCTATCAGGCTGCCGGTCTGATCAAGTTCACTGATGGGTACCGAGAGGTTGTCTCCGATGGCAGAGATATTACGGTTGAGGGGCACGTCATTCCGAGTGGGTTTACGTACCGAGCCTCTGAAGCACAGGCGCACTTTGTGGTGGCATGGTTTGTTGGTCCAGCTACGACCAGAAGTGGTGCCGGCTATGTGCTGGTGAATTGCAACTATTAACCAGCAGCGTGGCAAACTCGTTTGACTAAAGCATGAACTTGCGGCCCGGATCAAATAATAGGGTGCAGTTGTCAGACCCGCAAGGCACAATTATTGTGGGTCAGTAAACACGTAGGTTTTGCGGAGCTTTGGTGACCTTGAAATTCGAAAGGAACCTCATGCTTCTGAAGCTGGTGGCCAAGCACTCCAAGCCGTACAAGGCCTGGATTGCGGCCGTGCTTATTTTGCAATTGGCAACAACGATTGCCACACTTTATCTGCCTAGCCTGAACGCCAAGATTATTGATGTGGGCGTGCGCAACGGGGACGTGGACTATATTTGGCGCACCGGTGGCATCATGCTTGCGGTTGCCTTTGTCCAGGTCATCACGGCTGTTGCCGCCGTAAAATTTGGTGCCCAAACGGCCATGGCAATCGGCCGCGACATGCGCCGGGATGTATTCAAGAAGGTCACGTCATTCTCCGCCCAAGACGTCAACCAGTTTGGTGCGGCCACCCTCATCACCCGCGCTACCAATGACGTCCAGCAGATCCAGATGCTCGTACTCATGGCACTGAACTTCATGATCAGTGCGCCGATCATGAGCATCGGTGGAATCATCATGGCGCAGCGTGAAGACCCGGGGCTGTCATGGCTGGTCTGGGTCTCCGTGCCGTTCTTGCTAATCGTGGTCGGTATTTTGGTCATCTTCCTCATGCCGCTGTTCCGGCAGATGCAAGAGCGTATTGATGGCATCAACGGAGTGCTGCGTGAGCAGATTACCGGTCTGCGAGTGGTCCGTGCATTTGTGCGTGAGCCGCATGAAGAGGCACGCTTTGAGGACGCTAACGCGAAGCTCACCCTCGTGGGGGTTCGGGTAGGCAACCTGTTTGTCATGATGTTCCCCGTAATCGGTATGATCCTGCACCTGGCAACAGCGGCGGTGCTGTGGTTCGGTGGACACCGGGTTGATACAGGACTGGTAGAAGTTGGGGCACTTACCGCGTTCCTGCAGTACCTGCTCCAGATCCTGATGGCCGTCATGATGGGAACCTTCATGGCTATGATGATCCCGCGTGCGCTGGTATGCGCCGAGCGTATTGGCGAGGTACTGGACACCGATCCAAGCATGCAGGAAGCAGTCACACAGACTCGTACACCAGAGGGTGCGACGCTCGAGTTCAAGAACGTCGCGTTTGGATATGACGGTGCTGCGGCCCCAATCCTGAGTGACATTTCCTTCACCGCCGAGCCAGGTAAGACCACCGCGATCATTGGCTCAACGGGCGTAGGAAAGACCACCTTGTTAAACCTGATCCCACGGCTGTATGACACCACCGCAGGAGCCATCCTGATTGGTGGAGTTCCTGTTTCAGAGCTCACACGCGGTCAGATCTCATCGATCGTTGCTGCTGTGCCGCAACGTCCGTACCTATTCTCCGGAACCATTGCATCAAACCTACGGTTTGGTGCTCGGGACGCAACCGACGAGCAACTGTGGCAGGCCCTCGAAATTGCCCAGGCATCGGCATTTGTTAAGAACCGGGAAGGACAGTTGGGATCCCCCGTCTCCCAGGGCGGAACCAATGTGTCCGGTGGGCAGCGGCAACGCCTGTGCATTGCGCGAGCAATTGCTGCCAACCCGAGCATCTACCTGTTTGATGACTCGTTCTCCGCGCTCGACACCACCACGGATGCGCGCCTGCGTGCCGCCCTGCACGGTGCCACGCGTGAAGCGACCGTCATTGTGGTGGCCCAACGAATCTCCACCATTACCGGTGCGGACCAGATTATTGTGCTGGACCGTGGCCAGGTCGTAGCAACGGGAACCCACGAGGAACTCCTAGAGACCTCGCCAACGTATCAAGAAATTGCTAATTCACAGCTAGCTGCGGAGGAGGTGGCCTGATGACTCGCGAAAAGAAAAATAAGCCTGCTAAGAATTCCGCAGTGGAAGAGCAAGTAATCGCCCCAGAGATCGATGAGTTTGCTGATGCCGGCAATATTGATGTGTGGGGAGAAGGCGCCCCACCGCGCAAGGCACAACACTTTTGGCCGTCCGCCAAACGCCTCGTAGGGTTGCTGGTTCCGCACAAGTTTGGCATGACCGTCGTGCTTGCACTCGTCTCTGCTGGAGTTGTCCTTTCCGTCATTGCCCCGCGGATTCTGGGTAAGGCAATGGATGTAGTTTTTGCCGGATTTATGGGCAAGAATTTGCCGGAGGGTGTCCCCCTCAGCAGCATTGTTGAGGAATTGCGTAAAGCGGGTGAAACTAATCAGGCTGACATGCTTGAAAAGATGAACCTGGTACCGGGGCAGGGCATTGACTTTACTAAACTCGGGGAATACATTCTCATTGTCTTGGGGCTGTACGTTTTTGCGTCCCTGTTTATGTGGGCGCAAGGTTGGTTGCTCAACCGTCTGGTGATGCGCGTGGTGTACCAATTACGCCAGGACGTGGAATCCAAGATCCACCGACTACCGTTGAGCTACTTTGACGGCAAGCAACGCGGAGACGTGCTGTCCCGCGTAACCAACGACGTAGACAACATCCAAAATGCGCTCCAGCAGGCAATATCCCAATTGCTGCAGTCACTGATGACAGTGATCGGTATTGTGATCATGATGTTTGTTGTCTCGTGGCAACTCGCGTTGATCGCGCTCATTGCACTACCACTATCCGCGGTTGCTGCAGGCTTGATCGGAACCAAGGCTCAGGGGCTATTCACCAAGCAGTGGAAGTCAACGGGAGCCCTCAACGGACAAATCGAGGAGTCCTTCTCCGGCCACGACCTCATGAAAGTCTTTGGCCGCGAAGATGACATGGCCAAGCAGTTTGCCGATCGCAACGAGGAGCTCTATCAAGCCTCATACGGTGCGCAGTTTGTCTCTGGAACGATCTTCCCGGTCATGAACTTTGTGTCCTACCTAGCCTACGTTGGAATCGCCGTTGTTGGTGGGCTGCGGGTTGCTTCCGGCCAGATCTCACTTGGAGATGCAACCGCATTCATCCAGTACTCCCGTGAGTTCACACAGCCACTGGGGCAGATTGCGGGCATGGCAAACATGCTCCAGTCGGGAGTTGCCAGTGCCGAGCGTACGTTTGAGCTACTCGATGCCGATGAGCAGGACCCAGACACGGTCCTTGCGAGCCTTCCGGAGCGGACCGATGGTCACGTTGAGTTCAAGAACGTGGACTTCTCCTACTCACCCGATGCGCCACTGATTGAGGACTTGTCCTTCGAGGCGCACCCGGGGCACACCGTGGCAATCGTTGGGCCAACCGGTGCGGGTAAGACCACGTTGGTGAACCTTGTGATGCGGTTCTACGAGATCCAGGCCGGTGCAATCGAGTTGGACGGCGCAAACATCACGCACCTTTCCCGGTCGCAACTGCGATCCAAGGTGGGTATGGTCCTTCAAGATGCTTGGCTGTTCAACGGATCCATCATGGAGAACATTCGTTACGGACGCCTAGACGCTACCGATGACGAGGTCATTGCGGCCGCAAAGGCAACGTTTGTAGACCGCTTTGTGCAGGCGCTGCCGGATGGATACGACACCGTCATTGATGAGGAGGGAACGAACGTTTCAGCCGGTGAGAAGCAACTGATCACGATTGCGCGTGCATTTGTGGCAAACCCATCGCTGCTGATCCTTGATGAGGCAACCTCTTCGGTGGATACCCGCACCGAGCTGCTGGTGCAACAGGCCATGGCGGCTCTGCGTGCGGACCGCACCAGCTTTGTGATTGCACACCGTCTATCTACGATTCGTGATGCTGACACCATCTTGGTCATGGAGCAGGGCCGGATAGTGGAGCAAGGTAACCACGCGGCGCTGCTGAAGGCTGACGGTGCCTATGCGCGGCTGTATCAGGCGCAGTTCTCCGGTCCCATCTCCGATGGTGAAATCGAAGAGCAAACATACCTGGCGGGCGCAGGAGCAGACGCAGTCTCTGCCACCTAGCCGACGCATACGGCAGTTGTGATTGGCCGCCGGATACTTCTAGCGAGGTACCCGGCGGCCTTTGCGTTGGCTCATGATTGATTGGGGCCCTTAATGAGTCGCAGAAGTCTAAAGCGGGCATCAGCGGCAAATACAAGAAAATCATAAAAACTATGGGCAAGAGCTAAATTCCATGGCAAACTATAGGTGCCCCAAAGATGGGTTCCCCCTAAAAACTTTGCATGCTTGGCAAAGTCCGTCCCAAAGAACTTGCCAATTGGAGTCTAATGTTCAACACATTTAAACGAACCTGCGCCCTAACAACAGCGGTGGGCCTTGGAATCGGGTCAGCCATTGCGTTGGCCCCAGCGGCATTTGCTGACGTTGAAGAAGACACGGAATTTGAAGTCACCGAGGTCTGCTATGCCGAGCGTGCCGATGGTGAGCAGCAGTATTCGGTTTTTCAAGTAGGCGAACGTGAATATTACATGCTGTTGGCTGACTTGAGTATCTTGGCTGCCGACGAAGAAGCCGAAGACATATTTGTCAAGATCCCAAGCCCGCTTGATTTTTCAACAAACCTGATTAAGTTTGGCACCGATGTTGTGCCCGTCAGCGCAGAAATTTCCCAGTCGGTTGTGGTGGAACAAAGGGCTGATTTTGGCATTGAGATTGTGGACTATTTGTGGAATGACCCATCTCCTGTTGAGGACTTGGAATTTGATGACGGTGCTAATGAATTCACGTGGTATCAAGACATTGATGCCTTCACCCACGCGGACGGTACCTTTGCTAAGCCAAGTGACTACCCGGGAGGTTTCTTTGGGTATGACATCATGGCGGCCACGGCTGAGGCCGGTGGAGTGTTCGAGGCTCTACTGGAGATCCCAGAAGGTGTCTGGGGCGAAGTGGAACTAGTCAGCGAGATCACGGGCTCACTGATAGGGCAATGGCGTGATGGCATTACCGGTGAGTGGGCGGAACCTGGTGATGAGCTGGTGCAGTGGAACCTTGAGGGCTGCTCGGTTGACCTAGGTAGCGAACCAACCCCAGAACCAACCCCAGAACCTACACCGACCACCGAACCAACCCCGAAGCCAACTACCACACCAACTCCGGAACCCACGCAAACCACCACGCCAACCCCAGAGGCTACCAAGCCACCGGTTAAGAAACCAGCGGGCGAATTGGCTAAAACTGGTGCATCGGTTCTTGCACCACTAGTTGGCGCAGGCGCACTCCTAGCAGCAGGCGCAAGTGTTGTGATCTTGCGGCGACGCACAAGTAACAACTAGCTAACAAAAAACCTTTTGGTAGCGCACAACTACCAAAGTAACGCGCAAGCGCCGTGGCAAACTGATCCCAGTTTGCCACGGCGCTTGCGCGTTTTTGATCTTGCCTGTTACTGAAGATGTGACTATTACTGACGCTGTGCCCATAAGTGATGCTGAGCGGTGAGTTAAAAAATGGCAGTCAGTTCACTAGGTTAAGCGCTGGGGCATCAAGGATGGTGACCTCGCGCTGCCCTCGAAGAGAGATCCACCTGGACTGTTCAAAGGCGGACAGTTTGCGGCTGAGGGTCTCTGGGGTAATGCCTAAGAAACTGGCAAGATCCTTCTTAGACATTGCCAAACGCAGTGCATGGGTGCCTTTTTCCCGCGCGGTGGCCAGGAGATACTGAGCCACGCGCTTATCCACAGAGTCCCCACCCATTGTGGATACTTGAGATTCTGTCTGCCCAAGACGCGTGGAGAGCGCTGACAACATCTGGTAGGAAACCTCCGGATATTGCAAGAGGTAGTCCTTGAAATCTTGGCCACTCAGGTAGCAGACCTCGGCGGTTTCGAGTGTCTGGGCAAAGTGATCCATGACGTTGGGGGCAAGCAACGTGTTCTCACCCAGGAAGTCACCGGGCCCAAGGACCCGCAGGACCTGCTCATGACCGGACTCAGAAATGCGGTAGGTCTTGACTTTGCCGTGGTGCACAATCAATAGGCTCGAGTTGTTACTCCCGGCCGTGTACAGCATCTCTTTGGCGTTAAAGTCACGCGGTTGGACCCGCCCGGCCAACTCAAAGATGACCTCGGGTGCCAAGTTAGCAAACAGGGGTACCTGAGACACCAACTCCGCCCGGTCCTGCTGGGTATGGCCGTGGTGGCAGTACACCACACCGTCATCGAGACTCATTATTCCGCCTAATTGCGCACGTCACACTGATAAAAACCTAAACCTGATTTGGATCAAGGAACCCTTGATCTAACTCGAGTGTAATGAAGTTGTTAAGGAAAACCACTCACAAGGAGAAATCCAATGACAACCGTAAACTTCACCGTCGAACCGTTCAGCTGCCCATCCTGCGTCAAGAAGATTGAGAACGTAGTTGGCAAGGAACCGGGCGTTGAGACCGTCAAGGTCATGTTCAACTCCAACAAGGTCCGCGTGACCTTTGATGAGTCCCTCAACCAGACCCAGGCGCTCGCTGACACGATTACCAAACTCGGCTACCCGGTCACCACCATCAAGGCATAGCCGCCTGAACCGGGCCGGCCAATGCAATTGTTGGGCCGGCCCATAACCGCATTCGATTCATTCAACTTGTACGTACGCACCAAGAAAAGGAAAGGTGTCATGACCGCGAAATTCAAGGCTCGGGTGGCGGCGGTATCGGGAGTACTGCTGATACTGGCAATCATTGCTTACCTAGCCAACTGGCAACTGGGCACAGACATCGCCCTGATTGCTGGCTCGGTCATTGCCGGGGCACCCATCGCCCGCAGCGCAATAGCTGGACTGCGGTATAGGCAGTTCAGCATTGACCTGCTGGTGACTATCGCAGTGGTCGGCGCCCTGATCATCGGTGCATACGTTGAATCAGCCGTAGTCTCTTTTCTCTTCATCTTTGGGCAATTCCTTGAAGCACGGACCATGGCAAAGACCCGTGAATCCGTATGGGACATGCTGGATCAAGCCCCACAGACCGCGAACATGTTGGTTGATGGGCAAGAGGTTGAGGTCTCGGTTGATGACATTGAGGTGGGCAACCGGCTGGTCATGCGGACCGGTGACATGGTTGCAGTCGATGGCACCGTGGTCCAAGGTCAGGCCCTCATCAACCAAGCCACCGTCACCGGTGAGCCGGTCCCGGTTTCCGTATCTGCCGGGGACACGGTGTTCTCGGGCACTACTTTGGATAACGGATTCATTGAGGTCACCGCGGACAAGACCGGTGACGACTCCACGTTTGCGCAGATCATTGAGCTGGTTGAAGAAGCGCAGGAATCTAAAACCAAGACGCAACGCTTCCTGGACAAGTTTGCCAATATTTACACCCCCGCGATTGTGGTGGGCTCGGTTCTGGCTTACCTGTTTACCCGTGATGTTGAGTTCGCACTGACCTTCTTAGTGATAGCCTGCCCCGGTGCGCTCGTTATCTCAACCCCGGTGTCAATGGTGGCCGGACTGGGGAACGCCGCCAAACACGGAGTCCTCATCAAGGGTGGGGACGCCATGGAACAGCTCGGCAAGATCAAAACCGTAGTCTTTGACAAAACCGGCACCCTGACTCAGGGCCGCCCCGAGGTCGTTGGCTTCACGGTAACCGCGGGCTTTGACCGCGAACAGGTACTGGAACTATCCCGGGTCCTTGAACAAGCATCGGAACACCCTCTGGGGCGCACAATCGTTGAATACGCCCAAACCGAACTGGGCAGCGACCCGCAGTACACCCTCGCCTCCGACCTCGATGTTTCTAAGGGGTTTGGCATTTCCGCGGCCATCACCGGCCCGGGTGGCCAAGACGTGCAAGTGGCCATTGGTTCCAAGCGGATGGCCCAGAACCTTGTGGCTGCTCCCGAGCTAGTCGCTGCTGGCGGACCGGTGCTGACCGCGGGTGCGGTCGCCTCACAGTTGGACGAGCTCACCGCCACCTACGAGGCCAACGGGAACACCGTCTCGGTTGTGGTGATCGACCAGCAAATAGCTGCCGTGTTTGCCATCGCCGACCAGATCCGTCCGGGAGCTGCCCGGGCGCTCCAAGACTTGCGGGCGGCCGGCGCTACCCAGTTGATCATGCTCTCGGGAGACTCTCAATCAGCCGCGGACCACGTGGCACAACAACTGGGCTTGGATGAGGCCCACGGTGGCCTGCTACCGCAGGACAAGGCCGAGTTCATCAACAGAGTGAAGGCTGACACCCGGGTAGCGATGATTGGGGATGGAGTTAACGATGCCCCAGCGCTTGCCAGCGCAGACGTCGGAATCGCTATGGGTGCGGGAACAGACATTTCCCTGCAGACTGCGTCCGTAATCCTGATGTCCAGCTCGTTTGACCAACTGGTACACGCCAAGCACCTAGCCCGGGCGACCACCCGAAACATGCGCCAAAACACCATCATTGCGTTGGGGACCGTGTTCTTTTTACTCCTGGGCGTGATCTTTGGAACCGTGTTCATGTCCACCGGAATGCTCGTCCATGAGGCCTCCGTCATGGTGGTAATCCTGAACGCAATCAGGCTCGTGCGCTTTGCTCCAAAACGTAGGGTTGGGGCCACCGCATAGCGGTAGCCAAGGTGAGGGGCGCCAACACTAGCGGAAACCGAGCAACCGTAACCGGCCCCTCTTGGGGAACATTTCCTCTTGTGGGCGGCGACTGAATAAGTCGCCGCCCACACGGGCGTGCAAAAGTGTTGTCTGACCGTTCCCAAGTGCGGAACTGAGAAACTCAATGCCAAACCCCGCTGGAACATCAGAAATACGGGCTAGTTCTTCCCGCCAAGAATCCCGCCGAGGAGGTCTCCGAGACCGCCACCCGATGACTTTGCGGACCCCGTATCCTTTTTGCCTAGGAACTGCTGAGACAGGTACGCCATAACAACGGGGGACAGCATGGGGAGTAGCTGGGGAAACCAGAGACTCATCCCCGGTCTTGCTCTTGGAGCCCAGCGTCTTAATTACCGAGTCGGTGTTGCCGCCAAAGATATTGGAAACTATTGCGTTGCCGTCTTGCTCATCAACATCGGCCAAGTTCACGCCACCTTCAAGCAAGCTACCGGAGTGCTGTCCCAAGGCCTCAACGAGCGAAGCTGCTCCCGCTTCATCGGTTGAGTTGGCCGAAAGCCCAGATACCAGCGCCTCAACGGCCTCACCAATGAGCGGCTGTGCGGACTCAACCGGAATGCCAAGGCGATCAGCGATTTGTTCGGTGGGTAGGGACTGAAGAATGTTGTCAATGGCAGAACTCATAGCAGGCTTCTTTGTCGATGCTGAGTGCTTTAGAGAAATACGAAACACTTCCGAGTCTATGCGCCAGAGGGAAAGACGGCTCGAAGGACATGGGGGCAGACTGAATAGGTAAACTCCCTATCAATGAATTACTTGCGGACGCAGTGCGAAGTTTGACCTTGGCCTTTACAGAACCTGGGAAACCATACGCCTTAGCGTCTTATGTAGGAGAATACCCGCATGATCGAATTGGTTCTCGGGTAGTTGCAAGATGGATTGGTGCCTACTCGGGCTGTCATTTCACCGCGGGGTGCAAGCCTGCGCAAACTTGAGGTTGGTGGGATTGATATTGTCCGGTCAACTACGGACCCAACACCGCCCACGGCCGCTGGCGTTGTATTAGTGCCGTGGCCCAACCGGGTAGCCGGCGCCACCTGGGAACTGGACGGACAACCCCAAATGCTTGAGGCATCGGAAACTGGGACTACCAATGCCATCCACGGTCTTCTGGCCGATCATGACTACGTGGTTACCGAGCGCACGGACGCGCGCGTGCGCCTCGAAGCAAGAATCAGTGACGCGCCCGGGTACCCGTTTAAACTGCTGACCGCAGTCGAATACGAACTTGTGCTGACCGGAATCTCGGTCACACACATCATCATCAATGAGGGAAACAAGAAGGCGCCCGTAGCCATTGGTGCCCACCCCTACCTGCGAGTGGGGAACAGGAATGTGAAGGACCTTTCTCTCACTATCACGGCCAGTGAGATTCTTCCGCTCGATGAGAACTACTTCCCAACCGCCCGCCGTGAGGTCCAAGGTAAGCCGGAATCTCTAATACATGGCCGGCCGGTCAGTGAAGCCATCGATCACGCGTGCTTTACCGGGCTGACGCAGCGGGACGGAAAGTACCGCCATGCGCTCGCAGCCCCCGATGGGCAGACGGTCGAGCTGTGGGCAGACCAAGAGTTTGCATACGTGCAGATCTACGTCACGGATGACTTCCCCGATGCCGACTCGACGGATGCTAACGCAACCTGCACCGCGATCGCAATCGAACCCATGACTGCCCCACCAAACGCGCTGCAAAGTGGCGAAGGTCTGCGTTGGCTCAAACCGGGTGAGCAGTGGGCGCCGCAGTGGGGCATTCTGTCGTGTTAATCGGTGCGGTTGCGCCCGATGGTGCTTTCACGCGGGACAATCTCTGGCTCCAGCATAATGGTTTGGTGAACGTGTTCTGAGGGGTCCTCTTGGAGTTCAGCTAGTAACAGGGAAATTGCTTTCTCTCCTAGATCAACTCCGTTCATTGTCACTGAAGACAACGCGATGAAACCACCCCAAGCGGATGAATTATGGTCGCAACCCATCACCGCAATATCCTCTGGGACTGATAAGCCCTGCAGCGATAGCTCATTGATAATTGCCATTGCGAGCATATCGGTCACGGCCAGGACTGCGTCTGGGCGCAAGGATGCAGGTCTTCCACAGAGTTCCTGCGCAGCTAAAACGCCAAACTCAGGATCCAGGCCATCAGTCCAAAGCTCCGTCAGAGTTACGTTGCCAGAGCTCTCTGCCACCGCACGCCGCACACCAGTTCTCCGGTCAATAATCGGCTGATAGTCCTGGCGTGATAGAACGAGGCAAAGGTGTAGCCTACCTAAACTAATGAGGTGTTTAGCAGCAACATATCCGGCCTGCTCGTTATCGATTAACACACGGCAGGACTCGCGATCCGGCGCGTTATAGTTGATCTCCACTACTGGACAACCTGCCCGTCTACTGCGCTCAATGCTGAGTTCATGGTCATGCAATGGTGCGATCATTAAGCCGGCAGCGCGTTCTTCATTTAGTACGTTCATGTGAGCATCAAGCAGTTCAGGGTCATCGTCAGCTGCTGCCAATTGAAGGTACATTCCGGCTTTTCGGGCGGTCCGTTGTGCGCCACGAGCAATGTCAATGAACATCGAATTGTCCAGGCTGATAAGTACGAGACCCACAGTCTGGCTGTGGCCTCTTGCCAATGCGGAGGCATTTGAATTACGGGAGTACCCGAGGTCCTCAATGGCCTTCTGAACTCGTACGAGTGTCTTCGCGCTGACGATCTGGGGACGGTTGAGAGCATTCGAAACGGTTCCCAGGGAGACTTCCGCAAGTCTTGCCACATCGGCGATGCTGGCTTGCTCCTTGCGAGGAACCCGGGAGGTGCCAAACTGTTTCATCCCCTCAGCATATTCCACGGAGATCACGGGGCCTCAATCCCCGCCGAGCGCCAAGTATTAGGAGTGCAGAGAAGCGGGTTGTCCGCGGTAGTTGCACTCAGGAACTCCAAATTTCAAATCTAGGCATTATCAACAACTCAGCGCCCCCTATTGCTATGCGCAACAGAAAACTGAAGCGATTCAATCTATTCTTGCTGAGTTTCGTGCTCGTTCGGTGAGACCAGTTTGCTGCAGTCTCGCCCCTTGGGTTGCGGCGGCGGCTTCGGGTTTCTGTGCATAACCACAGGTCAAAAGGTTTTATTTGGACAGAATTGCAGGGTTGGAGGGGTTGCTGAGCGGAGGCGGATTGCCGGACCCTCCGCAGCCCCCTTGACTCAAGGCTGAAATTAGAGTCATAATTCAAGCATCAAAGTGAAGCGTTTCAAGACCGAATCATTTTGTTGCTAGGTCGAGATTCGACAGGTAATTTTCCACAGAGAGGTGGAGATCTTGAAGTTACGATCACTGCAGTTTGCAAAGAAGATATTTGCGTCAGGTTTGTTAAGCACGATGCTCATGGTTCCGCAATCATTAACCCCTAATGAGGGCACCGCGGACGAGGGAACTAGCCAAGCATTGGAAGAAGAAGTGTGTGCGTGGGCGGACACATCGAAGTCCGCTGAGGAGCGGGCCACGTTGCTACTAGACGCAAGTAGCCAGCATCAAAAATATCGTTGGATGAATGAACAAGCCGCGAACACCCCTACCCAAACGACCTTCTCGGGAGTGGTTTATCCCGAGCAACTACCGTGTACTCCGCTGGTTATCTACGCCAACGGTGCGGAGGGCGTCCACAGTACACCCGGCACCACAGCCTGGCCAGCTCCAATTGCGGTTGCTGCGACCTGGAACCTTGAACTTGGGGAACTTAAAGGGGCGATGCATGCTAGCGAAACCTTTGACTCCCGCAAGGCGGTAGTCCTGGGGCCGGGGCTTGCGTCGGGTAGGACACCACTTTCTGGTCGGACATCGGAGTACTTTGGAGAAGATGCCCTTCTTGGTGGTTTGATGGCGGCAGCCAATGTGCGGGGTCTTGAGAACGGAAATCCTGACAAGCCCGTAGTTGCAAACCTGAAACACTACATTGCCAATGAACAAGAGATTGATCGCCAAAAGAGCTCCTCAAACATGAGCGAGCGGGTGTTTCGTCAGGTGTATGACCTGCCCTATGAAATTGCAATTGCAGAGAGCGATCCCGGTAGCGTCATGTGTTCGTACAACCAAATCAATGGTGTCTACACCTGCGAAGATCCAATTCTTAACACCAGCTTGCGTGACAAGATGGGATTTGATGGATATGTGATGAGTGACTTTGGGTCGGTTCACTCCACCGCTGAGTCGCTAGCTGCAGGAATGGACCAAGAACTCAACCGTCCAATCTGGTACACCCCTGAAAAACTCGATGCGGCACTGGCTGCGGGGCAGATTACTCAGGTGCAGATTGATACAGCGGCCTTTAACGTAGTTAAGACTTACATTGAAAAGGGACTCTTTGACAATCCAGTTCCAGATGTAGCTGTTTCTAACGTATCTACAGATCAGCACAAGGCTGTTGCACTGAAATTAGCAGAGCAAAGTGCCGTGCTCCTTAAGAACGAAGATGTACTTCCGCTGACCAACGCAATTAAGAGCGTAGCGGTGATCGGACAGACTGCTTCGGTTGAGGAAACCGATGGAGTTAGCGCTAAGAGTGTCTGCTCTGCATCCTTCCGTGGACGGGGTGTTCTTGACTGTAGCTCGGTTATCGATCCGCTTACAGCAATCACTAATCAGGTAGAAAATGCTGGAGGTAGGGTTTTCTATGACTCCGGCTCAGATCCTCGTTCTGCTGCGATAGCCGCAGCAACGGCTGATGTAGCAATCGTCTTTGGACACATCACTATGGGTGAGTTTGATGATATTGCTGACATTAACCTTGACGGCAATGGGGATGAACTAGTCCAAGCAGTTGCTGATGCTGCTGGAATGACCGTAGTAGTTGTCAACTCTGGGACTGCGGTTGAGATGCCGTGGATTGACTCTGCTGACGCTGTAATAACCGGATGGTACGCGGGGGAGCAACAAGGACCTGCGCTGGCAAACTTGCTGTTTGGAAAGACCAACTTCTCTGGGAAATTGCCTATGACCTTTCCAAAGAGCATTGCGGATACTCCAACTAACACTCCAGAGCAGTACCCCGGAGTATTTTCTGATGGCTCCACTGTGAGAACTAACCCAGATGAAATACGACAAGTGAACTACTCCGAGGGACTCGAAGTGGGGTACCGCTGGTATCAGAACCAAGAGATTGAACCTCTCTTTGAATTTGGACATGGGTTGTCATACACCACCTTTGACTACAGCGATGTCCAGCTTTCAAAAGCGGCCTTTGGTATCGGTGAACGTGTGCAGACAACTGTTTCTGTGAAAGTCACCAATACCGGAACTGTGCGTGGAACTGAAATTCCTCAGGTGTATCTAGAATTCCCTCAAGATGCTGATGAACCTGGAAAGCGCTTGGTTGGTTTTGGCCGGATTGAACTAGCGCCAGGCGAGTCAAAGGTGGTCTCGGTTCCTCTTGACAGTTCTTCCGTGGCTCAGCCGTTCTCTATTTGGGATGAAACTGACTCAGATTGGAAGATTACTCCCGGAGCTTATTATGTCCACGTGGGTTCTTCCTCTGAGGAATTTGTGGCAGCTAAGAGGCTCACAGTCGGGGAGGTTGCTCAAGAGTTGGAAATTGGACTGGCAGTCACCCCAAGCACGCCGGATGGTGCCGCAGACTGGTATGTCAATGCCGTTAACTTTGAGATCACGGGAGGGGAAGAGGCCGATGGGCTGGACTACTCAGTAACTGTAAACGGGACTGAAACTGAGACTGTGGGCAACAGTTTCATTGTGAGCACTCAGGGCGAAGTTGCCGTTGTTGTCCGTGCACAAACAGGCACGGGAGTGCAGTCTAATGAAGCGAAATGGACCGGAAAACTCGACCTTGGCTCGCCTGCAGTGAACGCGAATGTCGATGCTAAACAAGGTCTGTTGACGCTATCAGCTACTGATGAGGTGTCTGGCGTTGCAAGTATTGAATATCAGGCTGTTGAGGGCACTGAGGAAGTTATTGATGAAACAAAGTGGCTAACTTATTCTAATCCAGTCAAGTTGGAAAATGATTCCGCCACCATCGCGTTTAGGGCCCTTGACAATGCAGGCAACGTATCAGAAGTTAGCTTTGAAATCATCCAAGTTGACGGGACGCCTACCCCGAAACCAACAGAATCTGGTGAAAGTAAAGACAAGGATACGGAAAAGGAAAAGACCGAGGATGAAACTAAGGAAACGCAAGATCAAAATCCTGGAAATCAGGATAAGGGTCTTGCCGCAACAGGCTTTACTAATACTGGCCTAGCGATCCTTGCACTGATGCTGATTACCTTGGGAGGTCTAGGGATCAGCAGGCGTTTAGGTAAGCGTTCTGCTTTGTAACTGCTTAGCGAGCGTCATTTGGGTCTGGTGACTTGTCTTCAAGTTGCCAGACCCAAATGTGGTTTCGAACCGGCCTACTAAGGATTCGAACTTGGTTGAGACGAAAAGGAAAACAGTGTTGAAGGATAACGGGCTGTGGTGGTACCAAGAATTTCAGTTTGAGGCAGGACTGATTGACCGATTGGTGAGAGAGGGGTTTGAATCGAATCAGTACGTGGACTACGCCCTGAATTTTGCAAAACCAAAAGCTCAAGGAACCTTCAGAAAGGACTTTGAGTCTGCTCAGACGCTTGAGCTTCGGTCTAACGGGTACATGGAGATCTTTGTAGATGAGGTCTTTCTTGCCGCGGCAGAAGGTTCATATGCAGTTGAACTCCAGAACAACCGAAGTGAAGTTCAAGTCATCGTGAAAAATAGGAACTCAGACTCGGTAGCTCTGTCTGAAGTTTCCTGCTCCCCGGATGATCCGTGGTTTGTTCTAGAAGTTGCAGGAAACTTGTCGCGGGCCCAGAAACGACGAGGTGGTACGAGGGCCCCTCACCTTGTTGATGAGCCAATAACGACAACTACCATGGAAAGAGTTTTGCCTGGCTTGTTCCGCCTAGAGTTTCCTGCGCTTGGTCGCCCAGTTTTATATTGCGAGGCTCGTCCGGAAATTGTCGTTGGCGAGAGCAAAGAAGAAGCGCTTTCAGATCTCTCAACTACCGAAACGGTCGTTGAAGTGATTGCGCTGCAGCCGGGAGTTTGGACCACTAAGAATCGAGTCGCATCGCTATATCTCAGGGTCGTGGGAGAGTCCCCGGCGCAGATTGATTTTGAGGAACATAGGCGATGCGGTGAGCTCCACGGCGCATTTGCCAGTAGTGACAACGTGCTTAATAGAATCTGGCAAATCAGTGCCAACACTCTTGCCCTCACTCGTCAGGGCCTACTCATGGACGGGATTAAGCGTGACCGTATGCCATGGGCGGGGGACCATGCCTTGGTAGTCCATACGAATGCATACACGTACTTTGATGCAGAAATAATGGCCGATAGCCTAACAAGCTTGGGCCAGCCGGAAGTAGGTTTTGTAAACGGAATTGCAGACTATTCACTGTGGTGGGTGATCGCGAGTAACCAGTACCGTAGGTATTTCGGGGAAGATGAACACGTGATCCGTACTGGGCCAATGGTTAACCGAATGCTTCTGGGATTGCAGAAGTATGTAAGTTCGGATGGAATCTTCAGACCCGTTGCTGATCCGAGCTCGTTTCCTCCGGCGGGCCCAACAGCTACTTTCCTTGATTGGGGAGTAGAAGTGGACCAAGGTGTGGATCTGACTGCACTGCAGATTCTCTATTGCTGGGCTTTGGAAGCTGGTGCAGAATTCTTGTCCCAAAGCGATCCAGACAGCGCCCAAACGTGGTCTGCGAAAGCGATTCTACTGAGGGATATTATTCTGAAATCCGCATGGAACCGAGACACAAACGAGTGGATTGATCAGCTGAACCATGGGCAAGGCTTATCGTTTCACGCAAATATTCTTGGACAACTTAGTGGGCTAAACCCGATGAATATCTCATTTATCCAAGCTGATAATGCCGGATCCAGTACACCTTTCATGGAGTTTTTTAGGTTGCTTGCCCTAGGGGAAGCAAAGCACCGGTATGAGGCCGTGCAGGAGTTGCGAACCCGATGGGGTGTGTTCGTTGAAAATGGCTCGGCTACCGCTTGGGAAGACTTTGGTGGAAGTGGAGAATCGGATTATGAGATGTATGGACGCCCGTTTGGAAAAAGTCTGAGTCATGGATGGGGGAGTGGCCCCGCAGCCCTCTTGCCAATCTTGATTTTTGGGGCGAAGCCTCTGTCTGCCGGTTGGGAGACTTTTACGGTAGAAGTCGACCTGGTGGATCTCGAGTGGGCATCAGCCACCGTCCCTACACCGCTTGGCTTGATCAACATGTGGGCGGACACGCAACACTTGAAGGTCTCAGTGGAAGGAGTGAATGTCTTACAGATTGGCGGCCAATCTTGGCGTGGACCGGGAGAATTTTCTTTTCCACGAGCAAGCTAATGCGGGTTTTCGAGCATAGATACGGAAAAGTTGTACCTTTCCTCTGAAACCTGTGGGGCTAACTGTTTGTGCGCTGCCTAAACGCGCTGGGGCTGACACCATGCGCCGACTTGAAATGCCGGGAGAAATAGAACTGGTCCCGGTACCCGAGCTCGCTGGCAATGCTAGCTATTGAAAGCGTCGACGTATCCAGTAGTTGCCGTGCTCGCTCCATCTTGATTGAGGTGTGGTAAGCCAAGACACCAGAGCCCGTGCTGTTGCGAAATAATGTGGTGAGGTGCGAGCTGGACAGGCCCACCATCTTGGCCAACTCCGGCACGCTCGGGTTAGACCCCACATTTTGACGCAGATACGCCATGGTGCGGTCGAGTGGTTCACCGCATTCCGGGTATTTGCGGTCTGCCATGAGCTCGCCCAGCAGTGTCACCGTCAGCCCCGTGTTGACCTCCAACATCAAACGCGCAGAGTCTTGCTCGAGGGCGACCAAGAGGTCGGAGATTCGGGACAAGATGCGTTCCAAGCGACGCAACGTGACGACTGGAGACTGCAGCAGATCGGGGAATTGTGCTAGCGCGTCAGGCACAGCCAAGCCGGCCACATGGCACCACCAAATAGTCCATGGCTTGCCATCGGTGCTCCCGTAGGAATGTGGAGTGTGCGGGGGGAATGAGGATAACTTGTCCGGGGCTAACCGGATGACGAACCTCGGCAACTTCAACCCAACCGGATCCGTGTGTACAGGCCACGATGATGGCTTCATCGGCTCCACGCGTGCGCTCCCGGAAGTATTTATCTGCATCGGGAAAGTAGCCGACATCCGTGGTTAGTGCAGTCCGCAGGAAAGGGGTGTTTAGAGCTTTGTGGGCGGTTGGAATGGGAATGACTTGGATTCGTTCGCCGGTAAATCCATCGGCTAGGCCCTGATCTTGGATGGGTGGTTCAGGTAGTGGCTTGGGCATAGGTATAGCATAGGTGTTTTTAAGCGAAATGTGCATAAGGTTGATTTGAATGACTATGTTGCAGCGGGCCAATCCAACATAGTTTTATAGACATGAAGCATATTTCCGATCTCCCACACCTTCCTTTGTCTCAGGTTGAGCTCCCGGAGCCACCAGCGGATCAACAAGCGAACATCGCAGCGGGCGGCGTAGCCTGCTGGTCCCAAGACATCACCATTGACACCTACGAGCCTGCTGCCCCGGACCGTTACCCACTGTTTGTGAACGGCCGCGTCTACCAGGGCTCAAGCGGGCAGGCTTACCCCATCCCGTTCACCGACCGCATTGAGCAGGTCAAGAAGCCGCGTGTGTGGAAAGCCATTCACCTGGAAAATGAGTGGGTCAAGCTTGTTCTGCTGCCAGAAATTGGTGGCCGTATCTACACCGCGCGTGACAAGGTGGCCGGTTACGACTTCTTTTACCGCAACAACGTCATCAAGCCAGCCCTCGTTGGTATTGCCGGACCGTGGATCTCAGGTGGTGTGGAGTTTAACTGGCCGCAGCACCACCGCCCAGCAACGTTCTTGCCCATGGATAGCCAGATCCAGCGGGATAACGACAGCGACGTAACCGTCTGGTTCAACGACCTTGACCAGATGCAGCGTATGAAGGGCACCCACGGAGTCCGTCTGCGTGGAGATTCCTCGCTCATCGAGGTTGCCGCAAAGCTGCACAACCGCACTGATGACCTGCAAACCTTTCTGTGGTGGGCCAACGTGGCCGCCTATAGCCACGAGAACTACCAGTCGTTCTTCCCAACCGATGTTGCCTATGTGGCGGACCACGCACGCCACGCCATCACCGCGTTCCCCAAGGCTGACCGCCCGTACTACGGTCTGGACTACCCGGCCCAAGTCACGGAAGAAAACCCGAACGCGGACCGGATCGACTTCTACTCCAACGTTTTGGTACCCACCTCGTACATGATCACGGACACCGATGATGACTTCTTCGGTGGCTACGACCACGACGTCAACGCGGGCTTTATTCACTGGGCTGACAAGGGCATTGCCCCCGGCAAGAAGATGTGGACGTGGGGCAACGGCGACGTTGGCCACGCCTGGGACCGCCACCTAACAGACATGGACGGCCCATACGTTGAGCTCATGGCGGGAGTCTTTACAGACAACCAGCCGGACTTCACCTGGATCAACCCCGGTGAGACCAAGGAGTTCAGCCAGTACTGGTACCCCATCCGTGAGCTCGGTGTGGTCCACCAGGCCACCCGCGATGTCGCCGTACGCCTTGTGCTCGAGGGTACAACTGCCAAATGGTTTGTTGGAGCAACCAGGGCTATCTCGGGGGCGACCGTGGCCCTTGCCAAGGACGGAAAGGTGCTTGCCACCCAAGGCGAGGATCTGACGCCGGGAACTACGGCATCGGGAAACATTGAAGTGCCTGCCGGAACGCTCGAGCACGAGCTCACGCTGCTGGTAACCGACGCGGACGGTAAGGTCCTGCTGTCGTGGACCCCGCGTGTACCAATCGACGCCGAGAAGCCATGGGTTGCGACCGAGCCGCCAATGGCATCCGAGATCGAGTCCAACGACGAGTTGGTCATCACGGGAACCCACCTGGTCCAGTACCGTCACCCCACCCGCATGGCCGAGCCCTACTTTGATGAGGCCTTGGCCCGCGATGAGAAGGACTCTCGTGCGGCCACCGCAAAGGGAACCCTGCTGCTCAAGCGCGGTGACTACGAGGGCGCCAAGGCGATCCTCGAGGTTGGTCTGAGCCGCATGCACCGCCGCAACCTGCAGCCGCGCGAGGGCGAGACCAGCTACCTGCTGGGCTCAATCGCTGAGCGCACTCGCGACTTTACGGCCGCGCAAAAGCACTACTCCAAGTCCACGTGGGACAGCCAGTGGTTTGTGGCCTCACGCTTTGGCTTAGCACGTGTTTCCGCACGTCTAGGCGACAACGACCTGGCGCTCGAGCGGATCAACGAGACGCTCAAGGCCACCACTACGTTCCCCAACGCCTACGCACTCAAGGTTGTCATCTTGCGCCGTTTGGGACGCGAAGAAGAGGCCGATGCCACACTCGCGTTGGCGCTTGAGCACGAGGCTCTTGACCCCATCATTCGTTACCTTGCTGGCAACTTGGAAACGGTTGACCCCAAGACCTGGCTCACGGTTGCCTGCGACCTAGAGAAGTTTGGCGAGCTGGACCAGGCCGCTGCCCTTGCCCGAGCAAGCGCGGACCGTCCGCTCACTAACTTTGGTAACCCCGCCCCAATGGCGCACTACCTGCGGGCCCAGTGGTTTGAGCAGGTGGGACGCCAAGATGAGGCCAACGCGGCCCGTGATGCGGCCCGCGCGAGCAACCTGTTGTACGCATTCCCATACGGCCTGGACGAGTACGACGCACTGATCGCTACACTCGAGGCGGACGCGAACGACCCGGTTGCGTTGGGTCTGCTGGGCTCCTGGCTCATGAACGCCAAGCGCACGGCTGACGCGGCCGAGGTCCTAGTGAAGTCCACCGAGAACGGTGCCGTTGACCCCGTGGTCTGGCGTAACGCCGCGGTTGCCGTAGTGAACTCCGCGGTTGAGATTGGGCAGGATGAGGACAAGGCGTTTGCTCAGGCACACGGGCTGTACCTCAAGGCAATTGAGTTGGCACCAAACGATGCCCGGTTGATCTTTGAGATTGACCAGCTGGCCGGCCGCCGCGACGAATCCAGTGCAATCCGCTTGGCTCGCATTGAAGAGTCCGCTTGCGGCTATGAATCCCGTGATGACCTGACTATCTCCTACCTGAACCTCCTGGTTGATGAGGGGCAGACTGAACGAGCGCTGGAGATCATGACGGCCCGTTCCTTCCAGCCTTTTGAAGGTGGAGAAGGCAGCGTCATCGCGGTCTGGGACCGGGCCTACAACGCGCTTGCCGAGGCGGGAGTAGCGGCTGAGGGAACTGATCTTGAAGCACTTGCGGCACGGCTTGAGGAATCAATCACTTTGCCAATTAACCTAGGCGAGGGCCGCCACCCACTGGCTAGCACCGCTGGGCGTTGGTACTGGCTGGGACGGGTCCTCAAGGCAGCGGGCAACGCGCGCGCCGCGCAGGCCTTTGAAAAGGCGGCTGCTGGTTGGAATGCCAAGGACGTAGATCTTGGACTTGAAACCCACTGGAGCGTAAAGGCGCTCGAGGAACTGGGGCAAAGCGACAGTGCGGCAGCTCTGACAGGCAAGTTCAATGCCTTCATCACCGAACTGGAAAACTCGGACCCCCGAGTTGACTACTTTGCTACCTCGCACCCGGACCTGCTGCTGTTCTTGACTCAGCCTGCGGAGGCGCAAGCCAATCAGGTTGCCAAGCTACGTGCCACGCTCGGATAAAGCTTGCAAAGTTCAGGTTTTAGTTTGAGTAATATGGAGTAGCCGTAGTACGAACAAAGCAGGGCTTGTTCCCCAGAAATGGGAGAACAAGCCCTGCTTTGTCATGTGTACAGCTACGTCTGAGTGAAACCTGTAACTATTGGACAGCGTTAAAAATACTGGATTCCCTTGCTATAAGTTCTGGCTGAAATTGGACCTGTTCGTGGTCCCCGCTATCTCCGTTTTGCAACTGAGCTATGAGTAACTCCGCAGCCCGGTAACCAATCTTGTACGTTGGTTGACGGATTGAGGACAGGGGAGTGGCAAGCTCACCGGCAAAATTCAGGTCGTCGTACCCAACCAGTGCGATTTCTTGTGGAACAGCCACTGAGCGTTTCCTAAAAGCGCGGGCAACCCCAAGAGCGACGAGGTCATTGACGCAAAAAATAGCGGTGGGCCGTGTCTCTTTAGGTAGGGACTTCAAGATAGAAATTGCTGCTTGCTCACCGGAATCAGCAGTCATTTCTTGGATTTCGAACTCGGTGAAGTTCGACTCCAAGCTCAAACCGGCACGGGCTAACGCGTTTTGAGCACCGATAGACCGGGCCTTACATTGAATGATCGAGTGCGGGCCATTAATAAATGCAATGCGGGTGTGGCCCTGGGCGATAAGGTGACTGACAGCTAAATCGCCGCCGGTGGTGTTATCTACCCCAACCGAAGAAAACTGTGGAGCTGGGGAACTGACATCGAGTAAGACAATCTTGTGCCCACGTTCCTTTGCGTCGGAAATAGCCGTCATGTCATCAGAGGCCGGTACTGCAATGACACCGCGGATACCGTGCTCCTCAAACATCCTGAAATACTGTTTTTCCTTCTCCGCACTACGATCGGAACTGGCAAGCATGAGTGCGTAACCATCTTTGGCTAGGCGGTCCTCCATGCCTCGGATGACGGCGGTGAAGTAGGGGTTGGAAATATCCAGCACGAGCGCACCAATAATGCTGACCTCACCGGAGCGCAGCTGGCGTGCAGAACTATTAGGAATGAACTCTAAATCCACTATTGCTTGGTTAACTTTGTCGCGGGTGCGCGGAGAGACACGGTTAGGTCGGTTTAGAACGTTAGACACAGTGCCAACTGAAACATTTGCTCGGGTGGCAACATCATTAATTGATGCACGCTTCTTGACTTGAGACAACGGTGAAACCTCCCTAAATTAGGCGTAAATATGCGACTACTGACCACACTAGGTTACCAACCTAAGTGCAAAATGAATGGGGACTCTGGGTGGGTAATGAAATGGTGGGGCATCGCATAATGCCCCACCACTAGTACCGCTAACGGTTTGAGTTGAGTACCTCTAATGCCGCAAGTACGTTTTCTACAGCCGCGCTTGGGGTGGAGAAGAAACTGTCTGACAATGCTCGCCGTTCTTGCCACTTGGTTTGGGTGCGCCAAGCATTTGATCGCTCGGCACTGACCACATCAATCGCAGCAAAGATGGCGTTAAATGCTTCCTCGTCCTCAACTATTTGAGAAAGTGGAGTCTGCATGGAAACGTGCCCGACGGTTCGAGGAACGCGGGTGGCTGCCACTTGCCAGGTGTGAGTGCCAGAGCCTACGTCTACGGTCTGCTCATCAGAAATTTGTACCTGAGCGATAGTGTTAGGTGGAACCGTGACGGTCAATGAGACTTCACCCGGGCTAGTACGTTCCCAGCGTGTCTCTATGCGGCCGTATGGCGAGTCAAAGGTTCCTGCAGCGTGTTCCAAGGTATCCAAATAGTTCGGAGCGACCCGGAATGTGCGGTAAGCGGGTGAGGTTGGGGAAATTCCAGCGACCTCACGGTGCAGCCAATCAGCGACGGCCCCAAGGGCGTAGTGGTTGAAGGAAGTCATCTCACCGGGGTTTACCGAGCCATCCTCAAGCATGGAGTCCCACCGCTCCCAAATCGTTGTAGCCCCCATCTTTACTGAGTACAACCAGGACGGGTTGGCGGTTTGGAAAAGCATGCGGTCAGCGGTGTGTAGGTGACCAAATCTGGTAAGGACATCCTGAATGATCGGGGTGCCTACAAACCCGGTGCGGATGGTGTAACCACCGTTGCGGATCAACTCTGCAAGACGCGCGGCTAGCCGTGCTTGGCGTGCCGGGTCCGTCTCAATTTCAAAATGGACGGCGAGGGCATAACCGGTTTGGGCATCGGACATCATGCGCCCCGAAGGGGTAGTAAACGTGTCCAAGAAAGCCCGCCGGTAGTTTTCCCGAATCTCGGTGTACTTGGCGGTGGCTTCTGCGTAACCCAAAATCTCGGCGCTCTTGACCACAAGATCAGCTGACCTAAATGCGTAGGCCGTGGCAACAATGTCGGAATCTGTTTTTGCTTCCCCGGGAGAATCAGCTGGAGCGGTGGGATCGAGCCAGTCACCAAACTGGAAGTACCCCTCCCATAACCAGTCGTCAGAAGAAGCGGTGACGACAGCGTCTACCCAATCTGTCATGGACTGGAACTGGGAAGCTAACAGAGCGTCATCCCGGAATCGTTCGTACAACGTGTACGGAACGACGGTCGCGGCATCTCCCCACGCTGCCATGGGTTGCTTTGCAGATTGGAGGACATCGGGAACAATGAACGGCACAATTCCCGTTCCCGTCATGTCCTGCTCAAGTTTTAAGTCTTCCAACCAAGAAGCGAGGAAGCCGTTGGTGTCGAATAGGTACGAGGAAGTAGGCGTAAAGACCTCAATGTCGCCGGTCCACCCTAGCCGCTCATCACGCTGAGGGCAGTCAGTTGGGAGTGACAGGAAGTTCCCACGCATTCCCCAAACTACGTTCTCATGCAGCTTGTTGAGCAGCTGGTGGGAAGTTTCAAACCAGCCCGTGCGCTGCATATTGCTGTGGATAACTAGTGCTGTGAAGTTTGCTAGCTTGAGTGGGGAACTGAGGCCACTTACCTCGACATAGCGGAAGCCGTGGAAGGTAAAGGTCGGCTGCCACGTTTCTTGTTGTTCACCTCTAGCCACGTATTCATCGGTCGCGGCCGCTGCCCGTAGCGGACGCATGGCAACCTCACCGTCCTCAAGTACCTCGGCATGACGCAGGGTAACCACGGTGCCAGCGGATTCCGTCACCGTCATTCGAACAACTCCCACCAGGTTCTGGCCAAAGTCGATGATGGTCTTACCCGTTGGAGAAGTCAAAACTTCAACCGCGGGAACTTCTTGCGTGATAGTTACCGCTGGTGAGTACCGTGCGGCTGGTATAGCAAGGAGTTCCCCGGTAACCGCAGATTCCCAACTGCTGGTGTCGTAGCCGGCTTGGCGCACCGCGCTGTCATCACGGCGGGCATCAAATTTCTCACCCCGGTAGATACCAGAGTAGACGCGTGGCCCTTGCGAGGAGACCTGCCACGAAGCGTCCGTTATCAGGGTCTCGCTCGTGCCGTCTTCAAATTCGAGCAGAATCTGTGCCGCTACTAAAGGTTGGTTGCCGTAAAACGGATTAGCGAAGCCCTGGAAACCATAGTTTTCTGTAAACCAGCCTCCAGCGGCATCAATAGTAAGAGTGTTTGTTCCATTTGCGAGGAGTCCGGTGATGTCAGTTGTCTCATGAACGAGACGGCGTTGGTACGTAGTCCAACCGGGTTTGAACGCCTCAGCATCGACTTCAGTTCCGTTGACATAAACTTGGTAAATTCCGTGCGCTGTGGCGTATAAGGTCGCACTCTTGACGGCCTTGTCTAGGGTTATTTCTTTACGAGCTGTGAATGGATTGGCATGCTCGGATGGGTTTGGTAGCCCAATGGGGACGGCGGTCCAGTCATCTTCTGCGAGGAATCCCGCACGGATTGTTAGCGGGGCGCTCCACGCTGAGGAAACCCCATCTACTCCGAATGACCGAATTCGAACAGAGACCTGTTCCCTTGGGCTCAGTGCGGCAAACGGCCAACTCACTAACCGAGATTCAGATCCTTCATGTTGAAAAACTTTGACGCTGCCGGTACCTAAGGTTAGTTCGATTTCCGCACTGCCTTGGGTCCAATCGGAAGCGGAAGTAGCCGTCTTCCAAGATAACCGTGGGGTGGCACTGGCTACCCAATGCGAATCGGTGCGGAGCTCGGCCAACACATCAAAGACTTCAAACATTTGTGACATATTTTTCAGTTCCCTACTTAGAAGTTATCCCTTTACGGAGCCAGCGGTCATACCTTCAACAATGCGCTTGTTAAAGAACATGAACAGGAGCAGAGGGGGAATGGTAATGACAAAAATATTCATGAAGAGCAGATTCCATTTAGTGGCAAACTGACTTTGGAAATTGAACAACGTCAGTTGAACGGTGGCATTTTCATCACCGGGCAGGAAATACAAGGGGCCGGTGAAGTCGTTGAAAACGAATACGGATTGCACCACAATGACCGTGATGGTGACTCCCTTTAGGAGTGGGAAGATCACCTGGAAAAAGAGGCGGATTGGCCCGGCGCCATCCAAGATTGCGGCTTCATCAAGCTCGCGAGGAATAGTGGACATGAACGCGCGGTACAAGATGACACAGAACGCCAAGCCGATTGCCACCTCGACCAAGATCATGCCAAACAAGGTCTTAAATAGGTGTAGTTTTTGCAAGGTCCACACGGTTGGTACAACCGCGGGTGGAATGATGAGACCAGCCATGACCATCAGATTGACCAATGGGCTGAGCCTGGAAGTCCGGCGCTGCAGAACATAACCAATCAAAGCTCCGCAGACCACCATGAGTGTCACGCTACCTACGGTCAAGACCGAAGAGTTAAACAGGGCGCGGACCATCATGTAATCGCGGGCTTGGAAGACCTCTACTAGGTTTTCCCAACCATGCCATGTAGTAGGTAGCGAAAATTCAAGTAGGCGGGCCTCCTCTTGATTTTTGAAGGCCTGCAGCAAGACAAAAGCGAATGGCACTATAAAAGCAGCGGTGGTTACCAGAACCGCAATGGTGGTAACCCAAGGATTACGGGTGGCATTTTTCACTGGTCCACCTCTTTCTTGGTTAAGAAGTGTGAAATTGGCATGACGATCAGTGCAATCAAGATGAAGAGAATGACGTTGCCAGCTGTTGATAAGCCATAGAAACCTGCCTGGTACTGCTTGTAAATGACGGAGGCAATCACATCAGAAGTAAAGCCAGGCCCGCCCTTAGTCATTGTCCAGATCAGGTCGAAGCTACGTAGACCACCAATGAATGACAACAGGATGACCGTAGAAGTTGCCGGCCACGATAGTGGCAATACAATGTTCCGAAACCGTTGCCACCAAGTAGCACCGTCAACCTCAGCAGCTTCGTAGTATTCACGTGGAATTGCGGTAATACCAGCAATATAGATGACAGTGGCTAGTCCCACGCCCTTCCAGACGTCAACAAATGCAACCGAAAGCAGTGCCCACTGGGGGTCAGTCAGCCAGCCAGGGCCGGTGATGCCAATAGCCTCGAGGGACTTGTTCACCAGTCCGTCAAATGGGTGCAGGAGTACTTGGAAAGTAATACCGACCCCAACCGTCGAAACGAGAACCGGGAAAAACACTACGGAGCGTAGATATCCACGGCCGGCAATGTTCATGGTTAGAAGTGCACCAAGGAATAACCCAATGACAACTTTGAGTCCAGACGTGACAACCGCATAAATTGCGGTGTTAGTTAACGATTTCACCAACTGGGGTTCTTTGAAGAAGTTGATGAAGTTGTCGAGCCCAATGAACTCCCAATCGAAGATTGTCCATCGAGTGAGGGAGAAGAAGAATGATACTGCTGTGGGGACGATAAAAAGGGCTATGAAGATGATGCCACCGGGGAGGTAGAACCAAAGCGGATAGTGGCTCTTCTTTGCGCCTCTTGGAGTGTCTGTTGCTGAGGACTTCTTGCGCATTGGTTGGCTCGGCGGGGGAACATTAGCTGTATTTTTGGGGATACTCGATGCGGGTGAAGACATGGGGACTCCTGGGTGTACTGGCTAACTGGGAATGATGGGGACCAGGTCTAGCCCAGTCCCCATCAGTTAGAGGGCTTGATTTACCAGCCTTCGAGGCCCAACTGCTGTGCCTGCTTCTTCACGTCTTCGTCATAGCGTTTGGCACCGTCTACCGCAGTTGCAATGCCAGAGCCAACTTCAACGGTGATCTGTTCAAGCGAGGGACCCTTCACCGGGGACAAGAATTCGAGTGCTGGGCTCAACGTTCCAGCATCTACGTAGGTGGCCATGTCCTTGGCCGCCTTGGGAGCTGAGTCTGGGAGTTCACAACCGTCGATCAGGTACGGTCCGGCGGAACCAATCGCTTGGTCTCGAGTGGAGCAGGATTCAACGGTTGTCATGTATTCCAAGAACCGCTTGGCTTCATCCGGGTGCTTGGTGTCCTTGCTGATGTAGAGTCCGTCTGGCATCCACGAGGTCATACCATTCTTTGCTGCATCGTCACCGGGCAGTGCAAAGAACCCAACATTTTCAAGTTGCTCCTCGGTGAGCGCTCCAATTGCGAACGTCAAAATTGGGTAGTGAGCCCCTTCACCGTTCGCGAGCATGAGCAGGCCTTGGTCGTAGGTGGCAGCGGCAAAGTCGCGGTTGAGGAGTTCCTTTTCGAAGGCTTCCTGAAGGTGTTCAAATCCTCGGATGGCGTATGGGCTGTCGGAGAAGTTGATCTTGTTTGCCGTGTAGTTATCGGGGAAGTCAGGATCATTTGCTAGAACGTTGTGGAAGTCTCCCAGTACAAAGAGCTGCGAGGTCCACGTGTCCGCGTAGGTCTGAATGATTCCGGTCTTACCGGACTCCTTGACCTTCTCAGAGTTAGCTATGAAGTCATCCCAAGTAAGGGGGATTTCTAAACCGAGTTCTTCATAGATCGAGGTACTGTACATGACACCACCTGCCATGAGGGTGGCCGCGTGTGGGACACCAAAAATCTCGTCACCCACGCTCACTGTTGGAAAGAAGCTTTCATTGACGGCATCTAGGAATGGCTCGCCAGTGATTGGCAGAACATACTCGGAGGGGTTGATCTGCTGAAATAGAGATCCGCTGTTGTACTGAAAGAGGTCGGTCATCTCGCCGGTAGCTAGGCGGGTTTTCACGATGTTGTCTCCGTCGCCGCCGCCGGGACGGGTCTCGAAGTTGATCTTAATGTCAGGGTTCTTGGCTTCAAAGTCCGCGATGACCGCTTCGGTCATGAGGACTTGGTTCTCAGCGTTGTCTGCCAGCATGGTCAAGGTGACTTGTTCACCCGCGGGTTTTTCAGCGCCTGGCTCTGATGAACCATCGTTGCTGCCTCCGCCTGAGCAGGCGGCTAGAAACAGTGGAAGTGTCAGGCCTGCGGCCATGAAAGCTCGTTTTCTGGAACGAGAGTTGAACATGAGATTCTCCTGTTGTTGAGGACTACGTTGTCTGCATAACCAACATGAAACGTTTCAAGATAAACTCGATGCTAGGGGTGATCTAGGCCATTGTCAACACCCGTAAGACAAATTTGTCGCCTTGCAATTGCGAATGAAAACAATGGAAAAGGGGTTGACGGGCCTAAATTGAATCGATACAGTCATTGAAACGATTCACAGAGAAGTGGAGACGGAAATGACGTCGCTCGTTCTATCTAATGACATGAAAAAGGCTCTGACCGAGCAAACTGTCGAATTGCCATCTTGGGCGTTTGGTAATTCCGGCACTAGGTTTAAGGTGTTTGGGCAGCCCGGTGTCCCACGCGACCCGTTTGAGAAGATTTCCGATGCCGCCCAGGTGCATAAGTACACCGGCATTACACCGCGGGTCTCGCTGCATATTCCATGGGACCTGGTAGATGACTACGAGGAATTAGCGGCCCATGCGGCCAATGAGGGCGTAGCAATTGGCATGATCAACTCCAACTTGTTCCAGGAAGATGATTACATGCTCGGGTCGCTGACTCATCCAGACCCGGTAATCCGGCAAAAAGCCGTTGACCACCACGTCCAGTGCATCGATGTGATGCGCAAGACGGGGTCTCATGAGCTCAAACTGTGGCTTCCGGACGGCCTGAATTACCCGGGGCAGGACTCGCTACGCGGACGGCAGGATCGGTTAGCTGAGTCGCTGCAAAAGATCTACGCGGAACTTGACCCTAACCACCGCTTGGTTATCGAATACAAGTTCTTCGAGCCGTACTTCTATTCGATGGATATCCCAGACTGGGGAACCGCTTTATTGCACTGCCTGGCCTTGGGAGAACAGGCGGTCGTGGTGCTCGACACCGGACACCACGCTCCCAATACCAATATCGAATTCATCGTTTCTCAGCTGTTACGCCAGGGGCGCCTCGGGGCATTCGACTTTAACTCCCGATTTTACGCAGATGACGACCTCATGGTTGGTGCGGCAGATCCGTTCCAACTGTTCAGGATCATGCATGAGATTGTCAGCCAAGGCGCACTTGATCCGGCGTCCGGTGTGAACTTCATGCTTGACCAGTGCCACAACATCGAAGCTAAGATTCCGGCTCAGATCCGCTCGGTCATGAACATCCAAGAGGCCACCACTAAGGCTCTGCTGGTCGACACTGCGGCGCTCGAAGAAGCGCAAGTAAACGGTGATGTGCTCGGCGCAAACGGCGCCCTTATGGATGCCTACAACACGGACGTGCGCGGACTGCTCGCTGACTTGCGCGAGGAACAGGGGCTGGCCCGGGACCCGTATTCCGCCTTCAAGGATTCGGGATACCTAACCAAGATTGCCACCGAGCGCGTAGGCGGAACCCAGGCTGGATGGGGTGCCTGAGATGACAAAGGAAACACACGTGAGTGCAGCACAAGAACTTATTGCCCGGTCAAACCGATTGGGCGCGGACCCTCGCAACACCAACTATGCGGGTGGAAACACCTCCGCCAAGGGCGTTGAGATTGACCCGGTTACGGGCCAAGAAGTTGAACTCTTGTGGGTTAAGGGATCCGGGGGAGACCTGGGGACATTGAAGGAAAGCGGCCTCGCGGTCATGCGCTTGGACCGGCTGCAGTCGCTTATCAACGTCTATCCGGGCCTAGACCGGGAAGATGAGATGGTTGCCGCATTCGACTACTGCCTGCATGGCAAGGGCGGTGCGGCCCCGTCAATTGATACTGCGATGCATGGCTTGGTTAATGCTGCCCACGTTGACCACCTGCACCCTGACTCCGGTATTGCGATTGCAACTTCGCTAGACGGAGAGGCACTGACTAAGGAGTGCTTTGGTGATGCAGTTGTTTGGATTGACTGGCGCCGGCCAGGCTTTCAACTTGGTTTGGACATTGCCAAGGTAAAGGAAGAAAATCCCGATGCCATAGGTTGTATTCTTGGCGGTCACGGTATTACCGCTTGGGGTGACACGAGTGCACAGGCTGAGGCAAATTCGTTGCGTATTATTCGTGAGGCGGAGCGCTTTATTGCCGCGCGAACCGCGAGCCTGGCAGAACAGGGAACCCACCCGTTTGGCCCCGAAGTCGCAGGATTTGGTGCCCTCGAGCCGGCTGAGCGTGCGGCTAAGGCCGCCAAACTTGCCCCGGTGATCCGCGGTCTAGCCTCGACCGACAGCCCAATGGTTGGCCACTTCTTTGATACCCCCGAGGTACTTGAGTTCTTATCCCGAGAAAAACTGGGACCACTTGCTGAACTCGGTACGTCGTGCCCCGATCACTTCTTACGCACCAAGGTTAAGCCACTTGTGGTGGACCTGCCCGCACAGGCATCGGCTGAGGAAGTTACCGCACGCTTAGCTGAGCTGCATGCTTCTTACCGGCAGGACTATGCGGGCTATTACGAACGGAACAAGGAATCAGATTCCCCTGCGATCCGCGGCGCTGACCCAGCGATTGTGCTAGTTCCGGGCGTGGGTATGTTCTCCTACGGCAAGAACAAACAGACCGCGCGGGTTGCAGGTGAGTTCTACCTGAACGCGATCAATGTCATGCGCGGCGCAGAGGCGATCTCCACCTACGCGCCGATAAGTGAGAACGAGAAGTTCCGAATTGAATACTGGGCACTCGAAGAAGCCAAACTTCAGCGCTTGCCAAAGCCCAAGGCCTTGCAGTCTCGGATCGCGCTCGTTACGGGTGCGGCCTCCGGCATTGGGAAAGCAATCGCCGAGCGCCTTGCTGTGGAAGGGGCCTGCGTTGTTATCGCGGATCTCAACCTCGAAAACGCGCAAGCGGTTGCTGATGAGCTGGGCGGCCCTGACGTTGCAATTGCGGTTCAAGCGGACGTGACTGATGAAGCGGCGGTAGCCAACCTCGTTGACCAAGCGGCTCTTGCATTTGGCGGCATTGACCTAGTGGTCAACAACGCTGGTCTTTCCATTTCCAAGCCCTTGCTCGACACCACGACAGCCGACTGGGACCTCCAACACAACGTCATGGCCAGAGGCTCATTCTTGGTAGCGCGGGAGGCGGCACGTGCCATGATCCCTCAAAATATGGGCGGGGATGTCATCTATATTGCGTCCAAGAACTCGCTGTTTGCCGGGCCCAACAACATTGCCTACTCGGCGACCAAGGCAGACCAGGCGCACCAGGTCCGGTTGCTGGCGGCCGAACTTGGTGAGCACGGTATTCGGGTCAACGGCGTGAACCCGGACGGGGTAGTGCGCGGATCCGGAATCTTTGCGGGTGGATGGGGCGCCAAACGTGCGGCTGTCTACGGGGTGGAGGAAGACAACCTCGGTGCTTACTACGCCCAGCGCACCTTGCTCAAACGCGAGGTCCTGCCGGAGCACGTAGCCGCAGCGGTGTTTGCTCTGACCGGCCCCGACCTGAGTCAGACCACCGGCCTGCACATTCCGGTTGACTCCGGGGTGGCGGCAGCCTTCTTGCGGTAGCCGGTCCGGCTCGAAGATCTCGAGTTCAAAACTATAAATAACTACGCTTGGTGGCACCGGCATCGTAATGCTGGTGCCACCACTTTCGCTATTACGGAAGTAGGAACGGTGAACGATGTGGTGAACCAACCTCAGTCATCCTTTGTGGCTATTGACCTTGGCGCTTCTTCGGGACGTGTGATGATTGGACGCCTCATCGAAGAGGGTACACAGCGCATTGAATTAGAAGAGGTTTACCGGTTCCCCAACGGGGCCGTGCGGATGCAGGGCAGACTGCAATGGGAAATCGAGACCTTATATGACGGGGTCCTGACTGGATTACGCCTTGCGGCAGCCCGCATTGCGCAACGCGGAGACACACTTGCGGGGATCGGCGTCGACACTTGGGCAGTGGACTACGGGCTACTCGATGGCTCGGATACGTTACTGGCTAACCCAACTGCTTATCGTGACGAGCGCACCAAAAGAATCAGCGACCGGGTATACGAACACATCTCGCCCCAAATCCATTACGGTTTGAATGGTCTACAAACGCTCCCATTTAACACCGAGTTCCAATTGATTGCGGATCTAGAATCGTCCGAATTCGCGGCGGCAGAATCTCTGCTTCTTATTCCGGATCTCATTAATTTCTGGCTGACGGGTGTCAAAGCCGCAGAGATTACCAATGCCTCGACAACGGGACTTATCGATGTGACCACCCGAACCTGGTCAACCGAACTCATGGAAGCGCTCAGCGAGTGCTTTCCCGGTTATGGAAAAGTGCCAGCAATGCTTGCTCCGGTGGTCGAAGCGGGTACGGTCATTGGCGCCTTGACCCCAGAGCTAGTGCGATCTTGGGGGCAGGGGGAAGACGAGACCAACTCCGCAATCCCCGTGGTGGCGGTGGGGTCACACGATACCGCCTCGGCGATTGTTGGAATTCCGGCTAGCACCAAAGACTTTGCCTATATCTCTTGCGGTACCTGGTCGCTCGTAGGTGTGGAACTGGGCCGGCCAGTATTAACTGAGGCTAGCCGGGAGGCAAACTTCACCAATGAACTGGGTGTTGATGGCACCGTCCGCTATCTCCGTAATGTCATGGGACTTTGGGTCTTGCAGGAGTCCATGCGTACCTGGGTCGACGCTGGGGTCACTGAGTCATTGGTGGACCTTATTCATGAGGCCGGCCAACTCACCCCGTTTACAACCGTGGTTGATATTGACTCTGAACTGTTCCTAGCGCCCGGGGACATGCCCGCTCGCATTGCAAACTATGCCGAGGAAACGGGGCAGCCGGTACCCAGAACGCAAGCGGAAGTGGTGCGGTGCATCATTGATTCTTTGGCTTTGGCTTACCGCCGTGCACTCTTGCAAGCAATTGACCTTTCAGGTCTGACTATCGAAGTTATCCATATGGTTGGTGGCGGCATTCAAAATGAACTGCTGTGCCAGCTCACCGCAGACGTTACGGGGCTTGCGGTCATAGCGGGGCCCATTGAGGGTGCCGTTCTTGGCAATGTGCTGGTCCAGGCACGGGCTGTTGGGCATGCAGCCGTCGCAGGGATGAACCTTGAGCAACTACGAGAACTCGGTTCACGTGGAGTTCCGGTGAAACGTTACTTGCCCACTTCCGGCAAACGGCCAATCGACTTTGCTGAACTTGAGGGGAGACTGAGCCGCTAGAAGGCCGCTAGAGGGCCGCGAGATTTCCGCGAAATTGCTAAGGCATCGGGAAAATCATGTGTCACTATCTGGATTCTTGGTGACGTTCCGTCAATAAACCTCCCCAAGGTGCAGTGACTCGCGCCACACGGTAATTCTTTCGTATTTAAGAACCGCCAAAAATGGCGGATTCTGGCCGCCCCGGACTTTGGTCCTTGGTTGCACTTAGGCAAGCCTTACCTATAGCGTGTAGTCGACATCGATTATACGTAACGAACGTGTTGCGTAATTCAAAATCGGATCTGCGCTTAGTGCGTCAGGGCCGAAAGGGGAACTTGTGAACACCTCGTTGCGTGCAAAACTCGGAACAGCAGCAGTGGCGCTTTCGCTGCTCGCATTGACCGCGTGTGGGGCTGGAGAGCCAGCCAAAGCGGACCCCTCCAAGAGCCCGGATGCTGGAACGGAAGCCACAACGGTTTCCATTACGCATGCGCAAGGAACGACCGATGTCCCGGTTAACCCCGAGACCGTCTATGTCTTTGACCTTGGTGTTCTAGATTCGATGGGCGCGCTGGACATCACTGCGGACGGCGTCCCGGACGCCGTGTACCCAGAGTCCTTGGCCCAGTATGAAGGCGATGAATTCACCAAGATTGGCTCAATGAAAGAGCCGGACTTTGAGGCCATCGCAGCTGGCGAGCCAGACCTCATCATTATCTCGGGCCGCACGGCGCCTGCCTATGAAGAACTAAGCAAGATCGCCACCACGATTGACTTGAGCGTTGATCAGGCTGATCCACTCAACTCGTTCCAAGATCAAGCTGCCAACCTAGGGCTGATCTTTGACCGAGAAGAAGAGGTCGCTGAAAAGCTCGACGCCATTGAAGGACAGATCGCAGCAACCAAGGCCAAGGGTGAGAACGCCGGATCCGGCCTGATTATCTTGACTTCGGGCGGCGAACTAACCGCATATGGGCCGGGCTCACGTTTTGCACTGATCCACGACGAGCTAGGGGTAGCCCCCGCGGCTGAGGTCAAGCACGAAGGCGCTCACGGGGAGGCTATTTCCTTCGAGTTCATCAAGGAGGCCAACCCAGATTTCCTCTTTGTTGTTGACCGTGACTCTGCCATGGGAACCGCGGGAGATGCCGCCTCTGCGGTCCTGGATAACGAGCTCGTTGCCTCTACCAAGGCCGCTCAGAACGACAAGATTGTTTACCTAGACGCATCCGGCTGGTACATGGTTGGCTACGGTCTGAACAATCTGCCGGCAATGATCTCCGCTATCGATGCGGCTTTGTGACCCTACTGAAATAGGTTTTCTGCCATGACTACATCTGTGCTGATATCGCCAACCAGGACCCGTACTTCGGTGCCCCTGGCTGATATTGGTCGCCTAAAAGAGGGCGCCAAGGTCGGTGCGGCGGTTCTTGCCGTGCTTGTGTTGGCCACGGTAAGCATGTTTGTGGGCGTGTCAGACGTTTCTTTTAGCCGGTTAGTTGCCGGCGACGCAGCGGCCTGGGACATCCTGTGGATCTCCCGGCTGCCGCGCACCTTGTCAGTTGTTCTAGCGGGTATGGCAGTTGCTGTTTCTGGCCTGATCATGCAGTTGATGTCACGTAACCGGTTTGTTGAACCTTCGATGGTTGGCACGGTTGAGTCTGCCACGCTGGGCATCTTGGTCATCACCGTGGCACTGCCATCCGCACCGTTGCTAGGCAAGATGGGATTTGCTGCTGTCTTTGCGCTCGTGGGTACTTGGGTGTTTCTGACGATCATTCGCCAGCTGCCAACTCGCAATACCTTGATGGTGCCACTGGTTGGGATCATGCTCGGTGGTGTCATCGCGGCGGTAACGACGTTCTTTGCCTACAAGTACGACCTTTTACAGACCTTGAACAGCTGGATGATCGGGGATTTCTCCGGTGTCCTGCGGGGACGCTACGAGCTATTGTGGCTGGTTGGCATCCTGACACTTATTGGTTATTTTGCCGCTGACCGGTTTACGGTTGCCGGCATGGGTGCCGATTTCACCACTAACCTTGGGCTGAACTACAAGGCCATCATGCGCCTTGGCATGACCATCGTTGCCCTGATCTCAGCGGTAGTAGTGACAACGGTGGGTGCAATCCCGTTCCTTGGCCTCGTGGTGCCAAACCTTGTCTCCATGATCTTTGGCGACAACTTGCGCCGGGCAGTGCCTTGGACCGCCGTGTTTGGTGCGGCACTCGTATTGATCTGCGACATCATTAGCCGGACCATCCGCTTCCCTTACGAGGTCCCCGTGGGCATGGTCATGAGTGTGCTGGGAGCCATCATGTTCCTTGCACTGTTGTTGAAGCGCCGCAGCAAGATCAGTGCCTAACCCCCTCAGTACCCGGGTCAAGGTAAGGACCGCTCCGCGGATCAAGCTTTCGCCCGCGGTAGTCACCGTTATCTTGGGCGTGATCGCGCTTGCTGCGATGGCGTTCTTCATGTTCTACGGGCTCAAAGGCCCGCTTGACTACGTCTTGCCGCGCCGTGCAATCCGCATGGCAGCCATGGTTTTGGTTGCTGGGGCAGTTGGTATTTCCACGTTGCTTTTCCAAACGGTCACGGCCAACCGAATCTTGACCCCTTCAATCATGGGGTTCGATGCCTTATACCTGTTGATCCAGACTTCCCTCGTTTTTGCGGTGGGTGCGGTTACCTGGACCGGGACTCCCGTGGGTTTGAAGTTCGCCATCGAGGTCGCCTTAATGGTGACGTTCTCTTTCTTCTTGTACCGTTGGCTGTTTAACGGAGCGGTGAACTCCCTTCACTTGGTGCTCATAGTTGGCATCATTTTGGGCACACTGTTCCGCGGGATATCTTCGCTGCTGCAGCGGTTGATGGACCCCAACGAGTTCGTCATCTTGCAAGACTTATTTTTTGCCTCGTTCAACCAGGTCAACCCCACCCTCTTGCTGCTCAGCGCGATAGTGGTTGTTGCGGGAGCAGTTGTGGCCTGGCGGTGGCGGTCCAAACTCGACGTCATGGCGTTGGGCCGGGAGATCGCTATCAACCTGGGCGTTGACCACAGGCGCTCGGTCATGGCGGTCCTGCTGCTGTGCGCCGTGTTGGTCTCAGTCTCAACGGCGCTGGTGGGCCCAATTACCTTCTTTGGCCTCCTCATTGTTTCGTTGGCATACCAGGTATGCCGCGGGTTTAGTCACGCGTGGCTGCTACCAATTACTATTCTGTTGGGCATTATTGCACTGGTTGCCGGCCAACTGGTTCTGGAACACGTCTTTGGATTCGCAACGGCACTAAGCGTCGCAATCGAATTTGCCGGCGGTCTGCTGTTCCTGTTCCTCCTACTCAAGGGGTCTTTGAAGTGATTACCATCAACCAAGCTCGCAAGACCTTTGGTTCCCTTGTGGCAGTGGACTCGGTTTCCACCACGATCGCACCCGGGGGAGTCACCTCAATCATTGGCCCCAACGGCGGTGGCAAGACCACACTGCTCTCGCTGATATCTAGGCTGGCCCCAATGGACGCCGGCTCAATCGAAATCGACGGACTAGACGTTACTAAAACACCTAGCCGGGAACTTGCCAAGAAGATGGCGATCCTGCGCCAGGAGAACCATTTGACCATGCGCCTGACCGTGCGTGACTTGGTGGCTTTTGGACGTTTCCCACACTCCCAGGGCCAACTCACCAGCGTTGACCGCGATTTTATTAATGATGCACTGCGGCAACTCAACCTGACCGAGATGGCTGACAAGTTTGTTGATGAACTTTCCGGTGGCCAACGTCAACGCGCCTTCATCGCGATGGTACTTGCCCAAGACACCGAGTACCTGCTGCTAGATGAGCCGCTCAACAACCTGGATATGAAGCACTCCGTTGAAATGATGCGGTTGGTGCGTAGGCTTGCGGATGATCTTGGCAAGACCGTCTTGGTGGTTATCCACGACATCAACTTTGCCAGCTGCTATTCGGACCACATCGTTGCCCTGCGGGACGGCAAGCTAGTGCATCAAGGACCGCCGGCACAGATCATGCAAACCGATGTGCTCCGGGATATTTATGACATTGATATCCGAATCGAAGAGATCGATGGTAACCGGATTGGTGTTTACTTTACGTAAGCCGGGATAGTAAAAGATACGCCGGCCACTGCAATCAGCGGTGCTGTGCCCCGTTTTGGGCGAATTTTGTGATAGGAATCAGATCAATAGAATCTTGTTGCATTTGATTTGCGTGGCTTGTCAAAGTTGACCCGTGAAAGTAAAGGAATGATGGCCCCTAATACGCCCCCAAACCGGGCACACATCAGGAAGGCAGGCGCCGGTCGCCCTACCCTGCATGATGTTGCTGCGATCGCGGCGGTCAGCGCCAAGACAGTCTCACGGGTCATCAACGAACCCGAAGCAGTTAGGGAAGAGACGAGGACGCGGGTTCAAGCGGCGATCGACATGTTGGGGTTCCGGCCAAACGAGTCAGCCCGTCAGCTGCGCAAGGGAAAATCTAAAATTATCGGGCTCCTCCTCGAGGATATTTCTGACCCGTTTAACGGGATCCTTACGCTGGCCGTCCAAGAAGTCGCCTATGAACGCGGCTACACCATCATTGCGGCCTCGAGTGAAGAAGACCAGGGCCGGGCCGCCAGCATCATTGATTCGTTCACCGCTCTGGGGGCCAGTGGCATCATAGTTGCCCCGGCCCCGGAAATGCGCGTCTCACTGCTTGACGATGCCATGGCTAAGGGCTGTGCGGTCGTCCTAGTAGACCGTTGGCTGGATGTGGACAATGTCGATGCCGTACTAGCGGACAACTTTGGCGGAGGTTATACCGGTACTAAGCACTTGATTGCCCAGGGGCACACTCGCATTGCGTTTGTGGGGGACCGTGCGGAAATTTATACGGCGGCTCAGCGTCATGCCGGCTACCTTCGGGCTTTGGGGGAGGCCGGGATTGCGGCAGATCCGGCTCTGATGATGCGGCATACCCCGGTTACAGCGTCTATGTCCGACTTGCGCCAGCAAATCTTGAGTCACGAAAACCCGCCAACAGCAATTTTCAGTGGTAATAACAGGTGGACAATCCGGCTGCTACATGAGTTGCCCGGCCTGCGGTTCCAGGGCACAGACTTGGCCCTTGTAGGGTTTGATGATTTTGAGTTGAGCAACGTTGTTCAGCCCGGTGTCACCGTGGTGGCTCAAGATCCACGCCGAATGGGTCGCCTGGCAGCAGAACAAGTCATTTCCCGAATCGACGGTAACTCAGGCGCTCCGGAGCGCATTGAACTGCCGGTTGAGTTCATCACCCGAGGTTCGGGGGAACGTGCTCCACAATCCCGCTGAGTGAATCTGGTACCGCTAGAGCGGGGCCTACGCCCAAAGTGAGCATTGCCCCAACGGCCGCAGCAGCTGTTCCAAAAGCTATTTGCGACCTGAGTTTTCCCATCTATATCGACTGGGGTCCATGCTCTGTTACGGATGACAACGGTGTCAGTCGCTTGAGTAGTGCGCCCTTTGTGAGCGTCGCCGCAAGGGCCTGCCCGAGGTCGAGGCTTGCCACAATTAATGTGAAATTGCAGGTGAAAGAAGATGCTTAGGGTTTGCGAGAACGAAGAAATTGTAAAAATGACTACTTTGGAGTACGTGTGAGCGGCGGGATAGCGTTCTGATATCGTTGTCACGATTAAGTAAAGTAGTGGGGTGCTGGGGAAGCAAGCAGGGATGAGTGGATTTGAACTTGAGAAAGTGAAAGCGGGTCGTATTCCTGGGAGGAACACGACCCGCTTTTTGTAAGCTAACTAATTAGTCTGGTTGTTAGTTAGCTTAGTTTTCCTTGGCAAAGGAGAGTCCTTTGCGGCGGTAGAAGAGGAACACTCCTCCGGTTACCAGTAGTGCGAGTGTGATTGATAGGTACACAGCCGCGTTGGTGCCGGTTTTGGAAAGTTCTCCGTCTGGGTTCTTTGCATCGTCGCCGTCGGTGTTACCACCATCGCCGTCACCTGAACCGGTACCAGCGGCGACTACCTCGAGGGTGGCCTCAGCTGACAGGTCAGATTCGGTTCCGTGAGCGTTGACGGTGTGTGTGCCAAGTTCGGTGGTCACCGGAATAGTGACGTCAAGCTTGAACACTCCATCTTCATTCACCGTTGCGCTGCCAAGGGCGGTAGGCGTTGACCTGAGTCCCAAGTCCACTTCCTCGCCCGGAGCAAAGCCACGTCCGGTTACCGTCACGGTTGCTCCCTGTGCCACTGCCTTGGCGGAGAGTTCAATCTCTGCTTCCAAGACGGGGGCACTACGAACCTCAAGTTCGAGTGCGGCGGAAACCGACTCGGTGAACTTATCAGACTCATGCGGAATGAACTGCGCGGTGTAGGTAAACGTACCAGATGAGGCTGCCTGCAGGTCCGTAGTTGCGGATCCTGCTGATACAGCGGCTGAACCAACAACCTCGGTGCCAACAAGGAACTCAACCTGACCGGTAGCGTCCGCTGGCGTTACCGTAGCGATGAGCTGGAATGTCTCCCCAACAACCGGGCTATTCACGCTTGACTTCAGCGTTGTGGTTGTTGCGATGGCGCCAGGGGTTGCAACCTCAACACGCAAGGTTGCTTGGGCAGAAGCCTGAGATTTCTGGCCTACAGCAACCACTGGGTGGTCTCCAGAAGTAGCGTCTGCTGGAACCGTTACCTGAGCGGTGAACGAACCATAAGCTGTTGCTACGACAGTCACTGGAGCGGATGATCCAAGAGTAACCTCAATGGATTCTCCCGGTGCGTAGCCGGTTCCGGTGACGGTAACGCTGTCACCAGGCTGAGCGACCTTTGCATCAATCGAGACCGATGGGTCATACGTAGGTGTACTGTCCTCAACGATAATCTCAACCTGCGTTGCTACCGAGCGAACTCCATCATCCACGGTCACCCAAACGGTGTAGGTGCCTGCCTCAGCGTAGGTGTGGGTTCCAGAAACTGCATCCCCAGCTACCTCGATAGCTTCTGCTGTGGTGCCATCGCCCCAGTTCACTACGGCGACCGGAGCGTCTTGCCCCATACCGCCGGCAACCGTGGCCAATGGAGTGGTGAACTCGACCTCTGCTTCTTGAACCTCGGTTGCTGCCGGAGCCACTACCAATTCCGTGCTGGATGCACGGTCACCGTCAGAGGCGAAGGCGAAGACGTGAACCCGACCGTCGTTACGTAGGGTTCCCTTTTCCTGCGGCATGGTCAGGCTGACAACCGTCTTTGGGCTGCCCTCGCCATCCGTGTCCAGAGCAACCGGCTTAGTAGCGAAGATCGCAGTGTTCTTGATCGAACCTTCTGCGTCAACTCCTACAAGGCGGCCTTCAGAAACAGCTAGCACGATGTTACCGAACTGTGGCTTGCCAGACGCTCCTACCCAGTCTCCAAAGTCAATTGGCAGTGACTGTGTAGTGCCATCGGAGAAGTTCAGGGTTCCAACAACCTGCTTGCCCGATTCAGTTGCCGTACCAATCAAGGCGATCTGAGAGGCATCTTGACCAAGGTCGATCATGATGGTCTGGCCTTCACCGGTCACGTTGTCAGGAGCCCCTGGAGCAACTGCTGGCAGATCATAGGTGAGTTCCGTTCCAGGAATCTCAATCGTTGTGCCCTGGATGAATCCATCATCTGCTAGTTTGTCGCGGAAGTAACCGGAACTCTGGCCATCACAGTTTGCGGCGTTTTCCTTAAGGTCACCAATGCAGGTGTTGTTGAAAGCACCAGTAAAGGTGGCGTCCCGTGACACTACCACCAAGGATGTGGCTGACTCCGTAGCACCGGAACTATCGGTGACCGTCACGCCCACTGAATACACGCCGGGGGCGGTGTACGTGTGGGGAGCAGACACAGTCCAGCCGCTAAGACCGTTGGACTTTAGCGCAATGTTGTCAGCGGTTGCTGAGTTGCCATCACCAAAGTCGACTGCAACGGTGTACTTAGCTGCTGATGATTCAGCGCCAATGATTGTGGCGACTGGAGCATTAAACACTTCATCAACTCGAGCGTCTAGTCCCTGAGCACCGGTTACTGAAAGTCCGGTGTTCTGTGATGCCTTGGCAAAGAGCTCCAGCTCGGCTAGACCAAGCTTGGTTCCCTCAGCTGAGTTCAGAGTCAACCGGAACTGTGTGAAAGCACCGCCTTGGGTCTTGACGGTGAACGGACGGGTCTGAGTATTGAACTTGAACTCTTGACCAGAGCGCTTGTCCAACTCGGTCCAGTTAACCCCGTCAGTTGAACCCTGCAGGATCCAAGACTCTGGGGTGCCTACACCCGGACCAGTTGTGCTGGTTACCGTGTATTGGTGAGCAAAAACTGGTCCGCTTGCTGACTTCCAAGTGATCTCTGTCGAGTTTTCATCAAAAACAACGTTTGAACGCATGTTGTCATCGACTAGGGCAGAGATGTTTGTGCTATCAGCAGCGGTTATGGCACCAAAGCCAGGCTTGAAGGCGTCAACCAAGGTGGTTGGAACCTCGAGCTTCTCATTGAGGTCCTTAGCTCCCCACTTGGATGGGGTGTCGCTCATCTTGAAGTCGAGGGTGCCGCCAGCGCGGATTAGCGAACCGTCGAAGGTGACGTCATCGATCTGCTTGCCGTTGATGGTTACGCCGTCAACGTAGATCTTGTTCTGTACGCCAGCACCTGGAGCGTTGATCTTGAGGGACTTGCCGTTGATGTTCAGCGTTGCGCTGTCAAACAGCGGCGAACCTACCGTGTAGTTACCGGAGCCTACCTCGAGTGGGTAGAAACCAAGCGCAGAGAAGATGAACCAGGCGGAGAACTCTCCGTTGTCCTCATCGCCCGCGTAGCCTTGGCCAATGTCTGATCCAGCGAACAGGCGTTGTTGGATCTCCCGCACCAGTTCTTGCGTCAGCGTTGGGTCTCCAGCGGCAGCAGGAATGTACGGGATGTGGTGCGCGATCTGGTTGGACATACCTAGCATGCCCAGACGAACATCGCGGGCCTCGCGAGCCTCGTGAATACCCGAGTAATCGGCACGCTCAGGAGTTGTGAGGAACTCGTTCATCTCATCAAGAAGGCCTTGACGTCCGCCGTATAGGGCGGACAGTCCGTCTACGTCGTGAGGAGCGTGGAAGGCAAAGGTCCAACCGCTGGCCTCGGTGAACGCGCCACCCCAAGCCTTCTTGTTGAAGTCTTTGCCTTCTGGCCAAGTACCGTCAGCACTACGCGCAGTGAATACGCCGGCCTCAGGGTTGTACATCTCCGTGTAGTGCGTTGAGCGAGCCTCGAAGTACTCGGCTTCCTCTAGCAACTGAGCCTTACGCTCTGCTGGTGTCTCTGGATCCTCAGCGAGGGCCTGAGCCATCTGTGCGATTCCAAAGTCGTTAATGAAACCCTCAAGTCCCCATGAGGCACTCTCATGGGTGTCCTTGTGTGTGAACCCAAGGAAGATGGAACGGTCAAGTCCCTTACGGCCAACAGCGTTGGATTCAGGCAGAACAGTAGCGTTCTTGAGTGCGGCGTTGTAAGCCTCAAGCGCCAAACTGTTGCTGAGGGCGCCGGCCAAGTAAGCCTCTGCAAACGCTACGTCGGAGCTGGTTCCGGTCATGAGGTCGGCGTAACCAGGTGATGACCAACGTGCTACCCAACCACCCTCACGGTATTGCTCAATGAATCCGTCAACGAGTTCTTCGGACTGCTCCGGGTAGAGGAAAGCATAGGCAGGCCAAGCAGTCCGGTAGGTGTCCCAGAACCCGTTGTTGACGTACATTTTGCCATCAACGATCTTGGCCTTGCGGTTTGCATCGCTTGCGCTACCACCATCTGTGGCTGAAACAGGGCTTGCGTACTTGTAGTCTGGTTGCGTGACCGTACCCGTGTTCTCGAACTGCGAGTTGGGGTAGAGATTGAGCCGGTACAGGCTCGAGTACAACGTAACTAGTTCAGCATCCGTTGCGCCCTTAACGTCAGTGACGACGCTCAGGCGGTCATTCCATGCTTTCTGAACGGCGGTAAGCGCAGAGTCGTATGAAACGCCCTCGAGCTCAAGCCCAAAGTTCTTCTTGGCTTGTTCCTGGGAGATGAAGGAAGAAGCAATACGTAGCTCTACTTCCTTGTCAGTCGACGTGTCAAAAGCCGCGAACCGTGCTGAACTGTTGCGGTTGCCCACGGTGGTAGCCCCCGCCTTAGACGGCACGGTGTCGAACTCACCGTAAACAAACATTTGCGTACGACCAGGGTATCCAGAACCGCCGCTGACCGTACCGGAAACGGTTCCGTCCTCAGCGATGGTTAAGGCTGATGAGCCATCTACCTTGTCAACGATCACACTTCCGGTGTCACCGGTGAAGCCAAACTTGTAGATTGCACCGTGATCGGTTGGGGTGACCGAAGTCGTCAGGTTATTTTCAAACCTGACTGCGTAGTGGTCCGGGCGGGCGGTCTCGTTTTCATGCTGGAACGGCAAACGACGCTCTTTGATACTTGAGGAAGGGGAGTCGCCGTTTGCTGGAAGCACCGCGAGTTGGTTGCGGTCACCCATCCAGATGCTTGGCTGGTGGGAGAAACCAATACCGCTCAGGCCAGGGAGGTTACTGGCGTTGTTTTCCTTCTGGTAATGGTAAATAGTGCTGTGGTTGTCAGCATTGGTCATTGGGGTAATAAAGTTAAACCCGTTTGGCCATGCCGCTGCTGGAATGTTGTTTCCGCGGGAAAAACCACCGGTTGAGTTGGTACCGCGGCGGGTGTCAACGTAGCTGATTAGACCATCTGAAGTGTCGAGTTCCTCGGCCTGATCGATCGAGATGTCATCGATGTAGCCCAAGACGGGAGTATTGGCGGGAGCACCTGGCTGCTCATAGGAAACCAAGACCTTCTTGACCGACTTACCGGAAAATTTGCCTAGGTCGACCGTGACAGAGTTCCACTGGTCCGGCCACAAGATATTGCCCTGACCCTGTGCGCTTGCGTTAGCGGCGTAGCCATAGGCGTCCGTAACTAAAGGATCTGCAGATAGGCGCTCGCCGTCATCAAAGACAAGATCCACCGCAACGTGCGTTGCAGCGTATGTCTGTGCGGGATCGAGAACCGGGAAAATCTTGTAGGACAGTTGGCTGTCCGCTGCAACCGCAACGTCGATGTCGAAAAGCTCGTTGGTTGCCTTTGCATCACCGTCAGCAGCGACTCGGCCACCATACTCAAGTGCCTTGATTCCGCTAAAACCAACATTGGTCTTGGCGGTGTGTGAGGACCGAGGTCCGGAGGAGATCTCCGTGACCATGGGTGAAGCCGCAGAGGTGCGGTTGGAATCAAGCAACTCCCAGTCAGCAATTTGCAGAAGCGGACCACCGTTATTTGCTGTGATAGCGAGGCGGTAAAAACCGTACTTCTCGGTCAGAGCGGGAAGCTCATACTTGTTTGTGGCGAGACGCCCGGTCCATGTCTGGCCGGTTTGGGTGTCCAAATCAACCCAGGTAGCCCCATCGATCGAACCTTGGACAACAAAGTCCTTAGGATCCCGCTCGCTGGCGTTGTTCGCCGAGGTCAAGGTGTAACCGGTAATAGCAGCCGGATCAGAAAGCTCGTAGGTGGCGTGCCCGATTGGTTCCCGAATCAGCCACTTTGTATTCGCGCTACCGTCAGCCAAGTTTGCGGGCCCTTCGGCTGCAGGGCTTTCTGTGGAGGCAACAACGTTCTGCACGAGGTTGAGGATGCTACCCGGTGTGCTGGCTTTGCCGTTGAAGTTCTTTTGGTCATCGCCAAAAGCAGTGGTTGTTAGTGGTTGGGGGTCACCAGGTTCAAATGAGGATAAGAACGTTGAATCTGCAGCTCCCTCGGGTGCTGCGGCAGCCATGGTTGACACCATGGTTGACACCATGGTTGTGCCGGCGAGAGCGGCGGCAAGCGTAAAAGCGACTGTGCGCCCGTAACGCTGCCGAGGTGCCCCCAGCGGTGAATGCAGGGAAGTCATCGGTGAGTTTCTCCTATGTCCAATTGGTCCGGCAACTTAGCCGGCTCAACAGATCGAACTATCTATTTTCAACTTGTAAATCAGTCGCAGGCTGCGAATAAAACATGCTGGTTACTGCCCGCAGACCAGCAGAACAGGGGCATTTGAACTAGTCAAAAGACAACGTTGTCAAACTGGTAACTGGTTTTCCTGCGAAAATGCGGCAAGAGGGCTACCCAACGTTAGGCGGGCTGGCAAGAGCGTGCCCGGGGCGAAGCTATCCTTGCGGACGTTCCGATAGGGCGGCTGTTGCCTTCTCGTGAGTGCCTGCTGGTGCTCACGAGGTGGTGATGCTGATTGCCGTTAGGCAGCCATTGCTCTCCGACACCATGACATCGATGTCATGGAGAGTACTGTCAATTTACCATACTGTCTCTACGGGGCCAAGGACCAAGGCGAATAGCGGACACAATTACCCATCTGATTGGGCGCTGTGCAATAACTTAGAACTACTCGTAGTGCGGAGCGAAGTAAGAGAAACAAAAGGGCCGTGTTGTTTGAGACGAATCTCTAACAACACGGCCCTAATGCATTAGTCGAAGGCTAGTTCATGCTGCGCCGACGAATAACTACCAATGCGCCACCGACCATGATTGCAAGCACGCCTGCTGCAAGGAAGATTAGTGCCGAATCGGAAAGACCAGTCTGTGCTAGGTCGTCATCGCCCTTGTCGGAATCGCCAGGGGTGGTTACCTCTGAGTCTTCGTCGTCCTTAGGTTTCTCGGTTTCCTCTGGCTTTGGCTTCTCAGTCTCTTCTGGCTTTGGCGTTGCCGGAGCGGTTAGCTCAAGCTCTACCGCAGCGGAGGAGGACTCTGCCCAGAAGGATGCGTCCGCGGATACGTAAACCGCGGTGATCTCGATGAGACCGGCAACTGCGTCAGCAGGAAGGTCAACCGGGATCGTAGTGATTCCGTTTGCGCCTACCGGTGCGGAACCGAGTACCTGGTCGCCGCTACGAAGCTCAACGGTGCCCTTAGGTGCCGTCTTGTCTGCTGAAGATACGGTAACCGTTGCGGTAACACCATCCTTTGAACCGATCTCAGCGGTGGTCGCTGATAGTTCAAGGGAGGTTGTGGTCTCGGCAACGCCGCGTGGTGCGGTGTCAGCTGCCCACTCCGTTGGAGCATCGCTCAACGTGAAGGAGATGTTCTTCGCGCTCTTGAGCGTGTCAGCACTCATCCAGCTGCGACCGTAGTCCTGACCGTCGATCTGCATGTTCTTAATGAACGGAGCATTCGTTGGGTCAATGTCGGTGGTCAGACGAACTGGCTCGCCGTCGATCCAGAGAGTGGTGTTCTGGAACATAGGTGAGTTGATCGCAAGACCAGCTTCCGAGGAAGACACTGGGAAGAAGCCAAGTGCAGCAAAGACGTACCATGCTGATTGGGCACCAAGGTCATCGTTACCAGGCATACCGTCGCGTCCGGAGTGGAATCCGGTCTTGCGGAGCTCGCTGATTACATACTGCGTGCCAGCAGGCTTGCCTGCCCAGTTGTAGGCGTACGGTGCCTGGTAACTAGGCTCGTTACCAATGTAGATCTTTTGTGAGCTCTCGCCACCATTGAACTCTGCAAGCGTTGGCTTGTTGGTAAGGTTGTCATCCATTGAGAACAGGGCGTTTAGGCGTTCAATTGCCTTCTCATTTCCGCCGGTGGTGTCAATGAGGTCTTCCCAAACCTGGGCGAAGGTCCAAAAGTAGTTAGGCTCGGTTGACTCGTGGAATGAAGGGTTTTGCACGATCTCGCCGAGCTGGCCCTCTTCGGTAGGTGCCTCGCGGCCAATGAACTTACCGGTTTCTGGATCAATCATGTTGGTCCAGAAGTTGGAACGCTCCTCGAGCTTGTCCAGCTCGGCCTGTGTTACACCAGCGGCGTCACGGACTTCTTGTGGTACGGAACGTAGGAACGAGAGTGCACCAAAGTCAGAGTTGTAGCGCTCGATATTTGCTGAGGCGTGGTCTGAGGTTGTGAAGTAACCAAGCTTTTCAAAGTCTTCCATGCCCCAGAAGCTCTTGTTGCCGTTGCAGTTGCTTTCAGGGTCAAAAGCTGACTGCTTAACGAGCTTGGCTGCCGAGACAAGGTCAAAGTCGGTGGCGCCAAAGGCGTACTTTCCTGCTAAGACTGGCAGAGCATTGTCACCGGACATAGGGGTGGAGTCATCGCTTGCGTCAACCCAGTGGGGCAGTGCGCCACACTGTAGACCGTCAACAATTGTTGACTGAGCAACTTCGCTGGCGACGTCAGGAGCGAAGATTGACAGCAATTGTGCCTGTGAGCGGTAGGAGTCCCAGAAGGACAGGCCCGAGTAGTGGGTGCCATACGATCCCTTGGAGCCGTCAACCTTGGTGTAGTCGTAGTCAGCAATGTTGGCTACGGGGCGTTCTTCAACGTATCCGTCAATGCTAACTGCGTTCGGGTGGTCACCTTTGGCTTCCATTGAACGGAAATCGCCGTTGACGTCGGAGTAGATCGTTGGTGAACCCAGACCGCGGTACACCTGGGTGTAGAACTTGGTCAGGTCTTCACGGTCTTGTGCCGAAAGGTTTTCTTCACCCGCTTTGTCAACCTGAATGTTGTTAAGACGCTCATTCCAAGTTGCCTTAGCAGCGTCCCGAACTTCTTCAATGGAAGAGTCAGGGTTCTCGGTGTCAAGGTTTAGCTTGGCGTTCTCAACGCTCACAGAGGAAATACCAACACGCATGTTGAGTGTGGTGTCTTCCTCGGTCAGGTTGTATTGGAGAACGGTTGAGCCGTTAACAACCTCGTTCAAGTTTGGTTCTATGCCGTCCTTGAATGCCTTGTCAAACTCGGCGTGGAAGTACACGTTGGATGCGAACTTGGTGCCCCAAGGAGTACAGAATGCTGGTGCAACCGTCTTTCCAGACAGCACGCGGCCATTTTCTGAGATTTCAAGAGAGACATTCTCAGTCTTGATTTCGCCTCGCGTGCTGCTCATGTTTGAGGTCCCGTTGAGGCGGGTGTCCAAGCTGAAGAAGCCGGAGTTGGCGTCAGGGTAGGTGAACTGTGCAGCACCGGTGCGCTCAGTGGCTGAGAATTCAACCTTGATGCCGTTGTCGAGGGTTACGTTGTACTCACCAGGAGCCGCGCTCTCGTTAGCTACCTTGTAGGTTGCGGGGAATTGCGGGATACCATTTGCGTTGGTAACTGATGTGGCATCGGTACGTGGTAGGAACCCGACGGTTCCCTGACCTGGGCAACCAGGGCCATTGATGTGGGTGAGGCTGAAGAAGTTAAAAGCTCCGCCTTCTGCAGTAGGCGAAAGCAGGTAACCACCGGCGCCGTTGTAGTTAGTGCGGGCCATGTCTGGGCCGAACGTAACCATACCGAACGGGACTTTAGCGCCCGGGCTAACGTTACCCGCGTAGCCACTGGTAGTCGATACGGCTGTTCCCATAAGTGGGTTTACAAACTGGGTGAGCTCAAGTTCACCGTTATCTGCAGGGGCGGCTGTAGCCGGTGCGATAGCGGTTGGGATGAGCGAATAGGCCAGTGCAGCAACAAGACCTGCGGCAAGGCCGGTCTTGAGGCGACGCGCTGGGCGCGAATCCTTGCGAATAGACAATTGTTCCCCTTCGAACAGGATGGAAGCAGTGAATCAGATTGCTGGATGAATCGATTCCAGCAAATCAGAGACTACCGGATGAATCGATTCCAGTCGAGAGGTATCTACTATCTGAAACGATTCCACAGAAGTTGGAAAACGCGCTTCATTGAGGGAATCGTGGGATACCGTTGGGGGCAGAGGGTAGATAGGTGATGAATTACACCGTTCTGTAAAAGGGCCCGTCTCATACATAGGGAAGCGAGAGCGGCAGTTGATCATCCAGGATCACGATGGGGTTGGTCCGCGAGCAACAATTAAGGATGTTGCAAATTTGGCGGGCGTTGGAGTGGGCACCGTCTCTCGAGTGCTTAATCAGGCGCCGCAGGTCAGTGCAAAAAATATTGCCGCGGTTACTAAAGCCATAGAAGAACTTGGTTATCGGCGTAATGACACGGCAAGAACATTGCGAACGGGGGCCACTAAGAGCATTGCACTCTTAGTTCAAGACGTTGCGGACCCGTTTTTCTCCCAACTCAATCGCGCTGTAGAAGACGTTGTTGTGCGTCTAGGTTCGGTGCTACTTACCGGGTCCTCAAGCAGAGACCCTGCGCGGACACAAAACCTGATCCTCAATTTTTGCTCTCGAGGAGTTGATGGATTGATTCTGACGCTGCCGGAGGGGATTGACGAGCAGTACTTGATCCAAGAAAACCAACGTGGAGTAGCAATGGTCTGTGTGGATAGGCCGCCGAGGGAGCTCAACGTAGATACCGTGCTGACGGACAACAGGGGCGGCGCAGCCAAAGGCGTGCAGCACTTGATTTCACACGGACACCGCAGAATCGCATGCATCACGGATGAACCCACTATGTATACGGTTCAAGAGCGGTTACGAGGTTACGAAGATGCTCTGGCCCAAGCCGGTATAGAGGTCGATCCGACCCTAGTATTCTCCGGTTCTCCATCCATCTCGAATGTTGCTGAAGCACTTGAGGCTATGTTGCAATCCTCGGAGCCGCCAACGGCGATCTTTACTGGAAACGGTCCTTCTAGCATGGCGGTACTTAACGTCTTGCGGACCCGATCAATGCACCTGGCAATAGTTGCCTTTGACGACTTCGATCAGGCCGACATTGTCGAGCCTGGCATCACCGTGGTTGCCCAAGATCCACATCTGATGGGAGTCACCGCAATGGCGCTTCTGCAAGAGCGAATCAAGGGCAGCAAAGTTCCAGCAAGAACCGTTGTGCAAGCGACCGAGCTGATTCAGCGTGGATCTGGTGAGGTATTTATTACCGCGTAATTGAGCGGTTACCGGTCAGTAAACGAAGGACTGCCCCTGAACTCCTTATAGTTCAGGGGCAGTCTTTTGAGGATTCAAAACGAGTATGCGCTAACACTCACGAGCGCCGTACTGTTCAACTAGTTTCTTAGCTGCGGCTTTTCCGCGTCAGGGTTAAAGCCCCACCAGCTGCGAAGAGGGCCATGATTGCCCCTAAAGCAGTAACCAAACTAGTGGTATCTGCTCCAGTTTTTGCTAGTTCGTCGTCAGTGGCCTTGTTCTGGTTATCATCTTCACCGTCCTTGTCAGAGTCACCAGATCCACTGTCTTCAGCATCAACCTCATGAAGGATCGTGACAGGTGCGGATGGTTCTGAACGTTCACCTGGGCCCGCTGAGTTAATTGCTTCAACTGTGAATACGTAGACCGACTTTGGAGTCAGATCTCTAGCTTGGCAATTAGTAACAGAACCTGAGGTTTCGCACACTTGTTGTACTTCACCGACCGGATCACCAGTTGGGGAAGTCTGCTGTGCGTACACTCGGTAACCGGTGATTGGAGAATCTCCAGCCTCAGTTGGAGCGACCCAATCTAGATCCGCAGTTCCGGGAGCAGTCGAAACTCCAGAGACTGCGGTTGGAGTACCCGGTGCTACTTCAGGGGCAGGAACGATTGGCCCAGCACCGATCGATGGCTTGAGAGGGGTAATTGTCAATGAGACAAGCTTTGCGTCTCCACCCTGAGCCCATAGGGAAATTTGGTTTGCGCCCGCTGCGGGATAGACCAGATCAGTAATGGCGATCTGGCCGTCGGCAGCGAAGACTTCTACAGATGACCTGTCGACATAGGCGGTAAACTCTACTTGCCCGTTCGCGAGTGACACGGGCGCGCTATCCACTGATGGGAAGGTGGAGTTGAACCCAACGTTCCCAGACCGGGTCCGGTCTACAAACAATTTGCCTTGGCCAGAGTTGTATCCGATCTTGGTGCCCGTTTCCCCATTGCTGAGTACTTCGAGACCGAACGCATCCGCTGTACCGGGTTCAAAGACCGCATCCACCTTAAAGAGATCACCAGTGAGATCTGTTGCGTGGGTGCCGTCACTAAGGGTGCGCGGTTCGAGTGACGTTGCTTGGGTGGCCTGTTCATAAGTTGCGATTTCTGAGACAACCTTTTGGGAGAGGCGGGGTCCCTTTGGAGTGGTGACCAACTCGTATTCACGTGGCAAGGACATGGCACTGCGCCACTGACCGGTTGGTGTGTCTCCGGCGTACTGCCAGTTGCTCATCCAACCAATCATTACCCTGCGGTTGTCCGGAACGTTTGAGAACGAAACGGTTGCGTAGAAGTCACGTCCCCAGTCCAGCCAATCGTAGTTTTCCAAGTGGTTTGGAACTGCGCCGTCTGAAAAAATGATGTGGTCGACCAGGATGTGTCCCCAGCCTCCCGAGTGGTTGTCAACGATCAGAATGGTCGCTTCCTGTCCCCGGAACTCTTCGACGTTCCATGAGTTCCACTCAAGGATCTCAGATTCATTACCGGTTGCAGAACGTACCACTTTACCGTCGACTACGAGGTTTGCGGATACTTCGTTATTACGGATCTTGGAAGCTTCAGCACCCAGAACAACGTGGTCCAGGGTGATGTGCCCCCAGCCGCCGGTGGCAGCATCATGGACTCTGAGTTGAACTGATTTGCCTCTGAATTCAGAGACATCCCAAGAGACCCAATTCAATTCGCCGGAATCGGGTCCAGTAGAGGAGCGAACGACTTTGCCATCGTTGAGCAACTGAACTTCGAGTGAGCCATCGTTGCGCTTTCCGCCACCTTGGAGGAATGACAAGTAGGTGTCTGCTGCGCCAATGGTGAATTTCGGTGAGGTAATGTCACCAATGTTTCCGTCGCCGTTTTCTCCCATTTCGAAGGTGTTGAACCTGCCGTCACCAATGAAATAGTCGCCTCCCTGGGTTGAGGAGGAGGTGTTTGGATTGGTTTGGAAATCTCCAGTCAGTTCCCAACCGAGATCGACCAGTGGTGTATCCGTGTCCTCGAATCCGTTGAAAAGCAGTGCTCCCGCTGGTGGGGTGTTTGTTGACTGGCTGCCTTCTACGCGAGGATGATTACCTCCGCCCGTCATGAGATTGATGAAGGGGGAATCAATTGTAAAACTCTCAGATTCCATTGTTCCGGTGGGGAAATCTCCCCCTAGGAAACTGTTAACCAGCCCGTCACCAACTTGATTACCCACGGGGTGTTGCCCCTCGAGGGTGCCTTTTGCCGGTGCTAGTCCCCACGGGCCTGCAGCTGGATCTTCACTGTTACTCGTCAGTGTCCAACCGTCGTAAGAAGATTCAAAGTCAGCAAAAACCTTGCCTTCAGGCAAAGGAGCATCGGCGACGGTGCTTTCCGAGGTAAACGTGGTTCCGTCGAAATCTCCAACGAAGTACTGGCCACCGGAACCGCCAGCAACCGCACCAGGATTCATGTTGACTACTAAGACCCATTTGGTGTTGTTAGGGTCTCCGTCGATTGGGAGTTCGAACAGATCAGGGCACTCCCAGATTCCACCAACGGCGTTGGCCGGGCCAAAGTCGCTGAGGAAGTCCCAACTCTTCAGATCGTCACTACGGTAGAGGACAACTTGGTAATCGGTTGCCTCGACGGCGACCATGACCCAATAGCCTTCACCCGTTGCGGCATTTTCATGCCAGAACACTTTGGGGTCGCGGAAGTTAGCAGAGTCACGGTCAAGGACAGGATTGTTCTCGTATTTGGTCCAGGTCTGGCCATGGTCATTGCTGTAAGCGATTGACTGGGCTTGGATTCCTCCCAAGGAAAGGTGCTTATCCGTGTAGGCGCTCGTGTAAATTGCGATCAGTGGTGGGGATTCCAATGAACCTAGACCACTCGTGTTCTTATGGTCGACAACGATGGAGCCTGAGAAGATATCTTCAATAGAATCGCCGTTGCTATCAAACGTTTGAGGGATCGCGATTGGTTGCTCTTCCCAGTTCATCAGGTCTGTGCTGGTGGCATGCCCCCAACTCATGTTGCCCCAGCCGGTGCCTTCGGGATTGTGCTGGAAAAATAGGTGCCAGGTACCATTCTCGTACACGAGACCATTGGGATCATTCATCCAATTTTTCTCTGGCGTGAAGTGAATCTGAGGTCGGAATGGGTCGGATTCGTTTGCAGTAGTTGAACCGAAAGCCGGTTGCAGACCGAGGAGCGAGAGCCCGAGGACAGCGGTCCCTAGGACCAAACTTAACGGTTTCTTCTTGTTACTGGACATGGTGAAGCTCTCCAAATGGGAGAACCGACAAGGTGACATCATTGTCAGTTCTGGTCACAGAATAGGATCTTACGGTTTGCGTGAATGCGTGGGCGCAAACCATTTGCGGCCCAGATTTTGGGCAGCATTTGTGCTCTTGGCAAGCAATAACAAATCGAACAAAAGTTACCGCGCGGGGTGCGACTTAGTGTTGCGCACGAATTTCTCCGCTGCCACGGACAATAAATTTGGTTGGCACAATAATGGTTGAGGGTGGTGAAGTGTCCCCATCAAGGCGTTCAAAGATGCGCTTTGCTGCCAAGATGCCAATTTGTTCTGGATCCTGAGCCACCACGGTTAGAGGTGGTTCCAGAAGGTCCGCCAGTTCAAAATCATCGAAGCCTACAAGCGCAATCTTGTTGCTCAGGCCAAGGTCACGCAGTGCACGGACAATGATGATAGTGATCAGGTTCTGGCCACTAAAAATTGCGGTGGGTGGATCAGGCAACTGCAAGAACTCAAGGACTTTTGCGTAGGTCTGCTTTTCAGTCTGGAAATTAGCAAAGATCAGCTCTGGCGCTACCGGGACATTAGCTAACATCAGGGCGTGGCTATAACCATCGCGCCGGGCGGTACTGGTTTGGATCCGGGGATTATCACCAAAGTAGGCGATCCGTCGGTGACCGTGTTTCAGGAGGTGGTTGGTCCCGTTGAACGCGCCGTCAAAGTTATCAGCAACGATGACATCGGCGGTAACCCCTTGGGGGATACGGTCGACAAACACCATGGGGGTGCCGCGCTCGTGTTCTTTGGAAATGTAGCTTTGGCTGGTGCCTACGGCGGTCAGAATCAGTCCGTCTACGCGGCGCTGGACAAAGGCATCGAAAAGCCGTTGCTCTTTTTCTGGATCATCGTCCAAGCTGGCCGCAAAAACTGCCGTGCCCCGGCGGGCAGCCTCCCCTTCCACTCCGCGGTGGAGAGTCGATGCGTATGGGTTGGCCACACTCGAAATCAGCAGCCCTAGGGTGCGAGTGCGACGATCGCTGCGTCTGAGGTTTCCAGCATATAAATCTTGTTGGTAGCCGAGTTGTTGCACGGCCCGCAAGACTTTTTCTTTTGTTTTCAAGGAGACATTTGGCTCTTCATTTATCACCCGGGAGACGGTTTTAACTCCGACTCCGGCTAGAGCAGCAACATCAGACATCCGTGGACGCGCAACATATCCGGCACGTTTTGGTGGCTCTGCTAACGAATTCAATCTGAGTTCTCCGGAGTTCAAATCATGTGCGGAATCAACAAATCTCTTTGGCATACGAGACTTCGACGTATCACTAATGGCCAGAAGGGATCACACTTTTTGCCCATGTGTGAATGGGGCACTGCCCAAATAGTAACCATGAATTTTCGTTTTTGACAACGAAGTCAATTTTTTTGGGTCAAAAACCGTCTGGTGTTGACTTACCTCTGAAAGATGCGATACAAATGTTCTTGACAACGTTGTCTGGACGTCGTCGGGAGAGAGGCCTTCCGTGGAGGACAAGATGAACAGCACTACACCGCTGCTCGAAATGCAAGACATAGTAAAAACATTCCCAGGTGTACGCGCACTAGACGGTGTGACCATCACCGTTGCTAAGGGAAGCATCCACTCCATTTGTGGTGAGAATGGTGCTGGCAAGTCCACCCTCATGAAAGTTCTTTCAGGGGTATACCCACACGGTGATTACGAAGGTCAGATCCTTCTTGAAGGCAAGCCGGTGGAGTTCAAGAACATTAAGCAGTCAGAGGAAGCCGGAGTGGTGATTATTCACCAAGAGCTCGCGCTTATCCCAGAACTTAACGTTATTGAGAACATCTTCCTAGGCAACGAAGTTACCAAGAACGGCATTATCGATTGGGATCAGTCAGCCCGGTCAACCAAAGATGTGCTGGACCAAGTTGGTCTGAAGATCGACCCAAAGGTCAAGGTCAAGACACTTGGTGTGGGCCAGCAGCAGATGATTGAGATCGCCAAGGCGCTCTCAAAGAACGTGAAGCTCCTTATCCTTGATGAGCCAACGTCAGCGTTGAACGAGGAAGACTCGGCCAACCTGCTCAAGCTCATGAAGAGACTGCAGTCCCAGGGCGTCACCTGCATTATGATCTCGCACAAACTGAACGAGATCGCGGCGGTTTCTGACGCGATCACCATCTTGCGAGATGGTGCTTCAGTTGAGAGCTATGGAATCGATGAAAGCGGCGTAGACGAAGACCGCATCATTCGTGCCATGGTTGGTCGCTCCCTTGAAGCCCGTTACCCAACCAGAACCCCACACATTGGTGAAACGGCATTCGAGGTTCGAAACTGGAACGTCGAGCACCCCCAACTGGCCGGCCGAATGGTCTCCAAAAACGTTAACCTCAACGTCAAGCACGGCGAGATCGTGGGTCTCGCAGGGCTGATGGGCGCCGGTCGTACTGAACTTGCGCGCTCCGTATTCGGTCGTAACTACGGAATCTTCCGCTCCGGTGAAATCTACCTAGAGGGCAAGAAAGTCACTCTGAACACGGTTCAGAGCGCAATCGACCACGGTATTGCTTACCTACCCGAGGACCGCAAGGTGCTTGGAGTGAACCTGCTCGATTCGGTCAAGCGCACGGTTGCCTCGGCAAACTTGAAGGCCTTGTCGACTCGCGGTTTGCTGAGCGGCACCAAGGAACGCAAGGTTGCGAATAGCTACCGTGAGCAACTGCTCATCAAGACCCCAACTGTTGAAACCGGAATCCGGACCTTGTCCGGTGGTAACCAGCAGAAGGTTGTTCTAGCTAAGTGGATGTTCACTGAACCACAAGTCCTGATTCTGGACGAGCCAACACGTGGTATTGATGTTGGCGCAAAGTTTGAGATTTACCGCTTGATTCATCAACTTGCGGATGCTGGTAACGCGGTCCTGCTGATCTCCTCGGAACTCCCAGAACTCATGGGTATGAGCGATCGGATCTACACCATTTGCGAGGGTGAAGTTACCGGCGAGGTTCTGGGTAAGGACGCAACCCAAGAATCGCTGATGCGAATGATGACAAACACACAGGCTCATGAAGTATCTACTTCGGTACCGGAGGAATCCAACAAATGAAAGCTCTAAAGAAGGTCCTAGACGGAGACCTCCGGCAATTCACCATGGTGTTTGCCCTCATCGCGCTGTTGATTACATTCAACATTGCAACCGACGGACGGATGATCACCTCATCCAACTTCCAGAACCTACTCGCTGGTAACGCCTACGTTCTGATCCTGGCTATCGGTATGGTCATGGTCATTGTGATTGGTCATATTGACCTTTCCGTTGGTTCGGTTGCCGGATTCGTTGGAATGTTCGCCGCGATCAGTAGCCGCGACTTTGGATTCCCATGGTGGCTGGCACTGCTCGCCGGTCTGGCCGTTGGTGTTCTGATCGGTCTGTGGCACGGTTTCTGGCTATCTCGCCTAGGCATCCCAGGCTTTATTACCACGCTTGCTGGAATGATGATTTTCCGCGGTTTGGTTATTTGGATCAGTGGATCGATCTCGGTTCCAGTTCCAGATGAGTTCCGTTTTCTTGGTTCCGGATACCTGCCTGAGTGGGGCCCAGCGTTCACCCAGATGAACAACTCCACCCTGCTGCTCGGTATTATCGCAATTGTTTTCTACGCCGTTTCCCAGTACCGCAACTTTGTGAAGTCCAAGGCACTCGCGGAGGATAAGGAATCAGCACACCTGTGGCCGGTTCTGGTTCGTATTGTTCTCGTGTCATCGGTAATCGGCTACGTAACCTGGCTCTTTGGCTCCGGCCGTCCGGGTACTTCATTCCCAGTACCGGGTTTGATCCTGGTAGCACTGGTCATTGTTTACCACGTACTTACTGAGCACACCCAATTTGGTCGCCACATTTACGCGGTTGGTGGTAACCGTGAGGCAGCTGCGCTGTCCGGTGTAAACACCAAGCGTATTTACCTGCTGGTCATGCTCAATATGTCATTCTTGGCTGCACTTGCGGGTCTGCTGTTCGTAGGCCGTGCTACTTCCGCCGGTCCTTCCGATGGAACCATGTGGGAGCTTGACGCAATTGCCGCAGTATTTATTGGTGGTGCCGCAGTTTCCGGTGGTATTGGAACCGTTATTGGATCCGTTGTTGGTGGCCTCGTGATGGCCGTTCTCAACTCCGGTCTGATGTTGCTGGGTGTCGGCGCGGACCGGACCCAGGTCATCAAGGGTCTTGTTCTCTTGGTTGCTGTTGCATTCGACGTCTACAACAAGCAACAGGGTAAGCCTTCAATCACCGGGCACCTGTTTGCCAAGTTCGGTCCTCAACCTCCGGTTAAGGACGAGCAAACTACTTCAGTCGAAAAAGCTGCATAAGCTTTCCGATGCCCCACACAGGTTCAATGTCCGGTTCCTGTCGCGCTTTTCCCAGAAAGTCTTACACAAACCGCCCGGATTACGGCAGGTAAGGACGCCTGCCGGCCCCCAAGATTGACTAGATCCGGGTGGTTTGAGAAGTGAGAAGCGAGTCCCGTAGGAAAGAACCTGCGGCCTCGTAAGTTGTACCAACACCTATCAATTGGTTATCAAGGAGTAATTGTGAAGAAGAAAGCCCTAGCGCTTGTCTCGCTCGTTACCGCAGGAATGTTCGCGCTCAGCGCGTGTGGCGGCGGAGGCGGACGTGGCGAAGCCTCCGAAGGCCCATCCAGCGAGGCTGGCTTTGCGGCAGATGCAGTAATCGGTGTTTCCTTGCCTTGGCTTGGAACCCAGAACTGGAAGGAATCAGAGACTTACTTCAACGAACAGTTGAAGGAAGCGGGCTTTGAGCCGCTAGTTCAGGCTGCAGACAACAAGGTTCCATCACAGCAGCAGCAGATCGAAGCTATGATCGAGCGCGGCGCCGAGGTTATTGTTGTTGGTGCGGTTGATGGAACCCAGCTCAGCTCAGTTCTGGAGAAGGCAAAGGCTGAGGGCATCGCTGTTCTTGGTGTTGACCGCCTGATCGAGAACACCGAAGCTGTAGACGGTGTTGTTCAGTTCGGTAGTGTTCGTACCGGTGAGCTTCAGGGCCAGTCACTCCTTGAGGGTCTAGCAGAGCTCAAGGGTGAAGGCCCATACAACATCGAGCTCTTCGGTGGTGGCCCAGCTGACCCGAACGCACCAGACTTCTTCAACGGTGCAATGTCGGTATTGCAGCCAAAGATCGATGACGGCACCCTGACCGTAGTTTCTGGTCAGACCGACTTTGCTCAGGCAGCAACCCAGGACTGGGACAACTCCAAGGCTCAGGCTCGTATGGACTCCCTCCTCTCAGGTTTCTACTCTGACAAGGAAATCCACGGTGTCTTGGCACCAAACGACGGTATTGCACGTGCAATCCTGACGTCCGCAGCGAACGCTGGTCAGGAACTGCCAGTTGTCGACGGTCTTGACGCTGAGAACGAGTCAATCGTTTCCATCTGGGCCGGCGAGCAGTACTCAACCGTTGGTAAGCCATCGGCTGACCTGGTAGCTAAGACGGTTGAACTGATCCAGATCCTGCAGAAGGGTGAGGCTCTGCCAGCCCCAGACGCGACTGCAGACAACGGTAAGTTCGAAGCTCCGATTTACCAGCTCGACCCAGTCATCATCACCAAGGCGAACATCGAAGAATTCTTCGCCGATGACCCAGAGCGCCTCGCACTGCTGAAGTAACTTCAGACTGCGCGTCTCTTCTAAGACTGCCCATGAACTTTTCGAAGTTCATGGGCAGTCTTTTTGTTTCTCGGACGCGAGATATGCAGAACTGACCATGAAGTGGGAGCAAAGAATATGCATCGAAAATCCGCAAATGTCTATACGGCCAGCAGTTTTATAGATAATCTCGACATGGGCTAAAGTGCCCATCTTTCACGTACACGATCAGGGGGACGTCTACATGGGGTCTGTAACTCAGCGCGCGTTGGCGTTTTTAGGCGCCGCGGTGGTGCTCGCATTGTCGGGATGCTCCAGCCAACCGGAAACACCCGCACCGGTGGCCAATCAGCTTGGCTGTGTCGATGTCGGCTCACAAGCGTTAACACTTATTGATTCTGGTGGAACCTGCCCAACGGGCCTGGTCACGGTCTACTGGAATACGTCAGCGCCAACCGAGGGCCCCGCGGGACAAGATGGATCAGCTGGGGCCTCCGGACAAGACGGTGCTGCTGGACAGGATGGTGCCGCAGGACCGGCAGGTAGCGATGGGGCTCCGGGTAAGGCTGGAGCTAAAGGTGAGGCAGGCAAGAATGGGGCGCAAGGCAGCATTGGGCCCATAGGTGCGACCGGCGCCAAGGGTAAAGACGGTGCGACCGGCGCCAAAGGTGACGACGGAGCCGATGGTAAACCAGGTGCTGGGGGTGACGCTGGTGCTAAAGGCAACGATGGTGTTCCTGGTGAAACCGGTCCGGCAGGCAAAGACGGTCTAGATGGTAAAGACGGCGCAAACGGCAAAGACGGTGTTGACGGCGCAGATGGCTCGGACGGATTAGCAGCCTGGCAAGCCGTCGCGGCTTGGGACGGCGCCGCTGTATATAGTGCGGGTCCACCCGCCGCTGTAGTGACCTATGCGGGAAGCGCTTGGGTAGCTGCGGCATCGAATGTTTCCTCCCAGCCGGGTGCTTCAACTGATTGGGTGCAGATTGCAGCTGTCGGCCAGAAGGGCGAGAAGGGAGACAAGGGGGACCGCGGCGAGCAGGGACTTCCGGGCGCTGACGGTGTGCAAGGCGCACCAGGTGCACCCGGGCAAGACGGTATCAACGGTGCTATGGGCCTGCCGGGCACACCGGGACCTCAGGGTGACCCGGGAGTTATGGGGCCGCAGGGTGACCAAGGACCGCAAGGGATTCAAGGCCCCCGGGGCCCCGAGGGGAACTCTGCGCTGAGCCAGTACTTTGGTGAGACGTCGCTTGGTAATTTGAGTAACCAACATGAATGCACGATGGGCACAATGACGTTGTCGGCCATTCAACGCAGTGGTCCGTCTCCGCTGGGGCTTCCGGCGGACGGTAGAATCTTGCGAATTCAAGATCATACGGTACTGTTTGCTCTACTTGGAGACACCTTCGGAGGTAATGGCAAGACAACATTTGCTCTGCCGGATCTACGTCCGATCACACCAAAAAATATGGTCTGGGGTATATGTCATGATGGCCTCTTCCCTAGCTTTGATTAGTGGAGTGGCCCAGTAGCGAGTACTTTGACAAGAGCCCAGGGGTGCAACAGTGCGCCTCTGGGCTCTTGTTTTGCCCAACTTCAAGATGCTATGTGAAATTCTGCGCGTCAAATGAGAAGTGTGAAATGTTAAATAACGCGAAATTAGTGATTGAAACATATTGAAACGAATGAGTTTCCCTGCCCAGGCTTGCCTTGAATAGTCTTTGATATATCGGCAAAATAAGTAGTTACCGGCCCTAGTGTGCGATCTGGGTGCGTAACATAGAGGCCCATATTCACAGATCTGTTGACATATCTAACATTGCTACTTACGATTGATTTAACGTGATGCTGATGCAAGATCACAGAAAGATAACACGGAAGTTATTTTAGGTAATGAGTTATGGCGCCGCGGCCTAGCTTTGAAAGAACTTCCCCCAATAAGTGACAAGGCGAAGTCACACATTGACGGCAAACTTGAACGGGAGCAATGATGCGCGCAGTTGTATTTACTTCAGAAGGCAACCTCACCCTAGAAGAGCGGCCTATGCCTACTCCGGGGTATAAGCAGATTCTCATTGAGACTGCAGCGGTCGGAATCTGTGGAACTGACACCCACGTCCTCGACGGAGAGTTTGAGGGAACCGTATTTCCACTGGTACCGGGCCACGAGGCTACCGGGGTCATCACGGCCCTTGGCGAGGGCGTCAACGACGGCGTTTTCAACTTTCAGGTAGGCGACCACGTTGCGGTCAACCCATCAACCACCTGTGGTGAGTGCGAGTTTTGCCTCAACGGCCGCCAGAACCTCTGCCCAGCTTGGAACGGCCTGGGCGTTGTGGCATCGGACGGAGCAGCACAGCAATATTTCGTTGCGCCAGCGACCAACGTGTTCAAACTGAAGAAAGAAACCGATCTTCACCTAGCCGCGCTCATTGAGCCGCTAGCCTGCGCTATTCGTGGGTGGGACATCTTGCCGCGCCGCATGGGCGACCACGTGTTGGTGTACGGGTCCGGAACCATGGGACTGATCATGGCCCAGCTTGCAACCCGTGCCGGAGCGGCCTCGGTCACCATCGTTGACTTGAACGAGGACCGCCTCAACACTGCGAAGGAATGCGGGATTGAACTGCGCTACACCTCGGCAGATGACGCAGACCGGGAAAAGTGGGATGTTGTCATTGATGCAACCGGAAACATAGCTGCCATCGAAGATGCATTGACCCGAGTCAAACCAGCAGGTTACTTCCAAGACTTTGGTGTTGCGCCAGCAGACCGCACCGCAAAGTTCTCACCATTTAGGGTGTACCGCGATGAACTCAACATTGTTGGTTCCATGGCGGTGCACAACTCATTTGGCCGTGCCGTTGAAATGTTTGAGGCCGGTGCAATTGACGCAAAGGCGATGACCAGCCACTCATTTAGCTTGGATGACTATGCAGATGCGCTCGACATGTTCCGTAAGGGGCAGGGCCGCAAGTTGCAGATCCGTCCAAACGACACCGAGTCACGGGTTCTGATCCCGTGAGCGCGGCTAATACGGCGGTAGCAAAGAAGCAGCCGCAGAAGCCACGAAGCAAGAATGCGACCCGTGGGATTTGGGCAGCGGTCATTGTTGTAGCGCTGGTTGGCTTGGGGTTGGGAAGCAAATTCATTCCCAACGATGACCCACGCATTGTTGGAGTTGAGAAGTTCAACGCTGAAACATTTGGTGCAGAGCGCTTCCCAACCATCCAAGAAAATGTTGCAGCTAGAGCCACACCGGCGGTTGATCTTGCCGCGGCAATCGCCGCGGATCCAGATGCCGCAGCGACAGAGTTTGCGGTTCAAAGCTCTGGTGGACCGGTTTACTCGACCACCTTTACCGGCACGTTTGGTGAAGGTAAGTCTGGAATCTACCCGGTCACAATCGATGGCCTCCCAGGGGACCTCACGGTTCGAGTACAGACGGGACCGGCAATCAACGGAACTGAGATTCGTGACGCCAGCGGTGAAATCACATTCGGTGAATTTACCAACCAAATTGATTACCAGAATGCCGCTGCTGCTCTCAATGATGAGCTCAAAGTCCAAGTTCTAGCAAACATTGACACGGCTGCGCTCGAAGGCAAGACCGTTACCGTAACCGGTGCATTTACGTTGATCAACCCGGCTTCTTGGCTGGTCACACCGGTTCAGATGGAGGTGCAATGAGTTCCGAATCGGATGACGTTGTCCTTGAAGCACGCGATGTTGTAAAAAACTACGGTGGAGTCAGGGCCCTCAAGGGAGTCAACTTCGAAATCCGTAAGGGCACCGTGACCACGCTGTTTGGTGAAAACGGTGCGGGTAAGTCCACCCTGATGAAAATCTTGTCGGGTGTGGAGCAACCTACCTCCGGCCAGATCATCCTTGATGGCAAGCCGGTCCACTTTGACTCAACTTCTGAGGCCGTCGCCCACGGTGTCTCAATCATTCACCAAGAGTTGAGCCTGGCACCAAACCTCTCGGTGCGGGACAACATTTTCTTGGGCCGCGAGCTTGGCGGTGCGATCAGCGTTGACTTTGCTGAGCAGACCCGGCAAACCCAAGCCCTGCTGGATGAGATGCAACTACCGATTTCTCCAGACACGTTGGTAGCTGACCTGCGAGTTGGCCAGCAACAGATTATTGAGATCGCCCGCGCGCTGTCCGTGGATTCCCGGATCCTCATCATGGACGAGCCCACATCCGCACTCGCTGCGGCTGAGGTACAAGTCTTGTTCGGCATCATCGAGGAACTCAAGGCCCGCGGAGTAGCAATCGTTTATATCTCCCACCACCTTGAAGAAGCCCTCGTGGTAACCGACCACGCAGTGGTATTGCGTGACGGTACCATGACGGCCCGTGGCGTCCGGGAAGAAATTGACCTGGACTGGATTGTCCGGCACATGGTTGGTGACAACTTTGACCTTGGTCAGCCACCGACCGGATACGAGTTTGGTGACGTAGTTTTGGATGTCCAAGGCCTCAAGGTCATGGACCCCGAGAACGCCGACCGCGCAATCGTGGATGGCTTGGACCTGACCGTGCGCCAAGGCGAAGTGGTTTGCTTGTATGGCCTCATGGGCTCCGGCCGCACCGAGCTCCTTGAAGCGATTGCGGGCCGTGGCGATGTAGCTGCCGGGCAGATTGTGCTGCACGGTGATGCGCTGACGCACCAGTCAATTGCGGAACGCATTGAGATGGGGGTTGGTTTGGTCCCGGAGGACCGGCAACGCGACGGACTGGTCCAGACCATGTCGGTGGGCCGCAACCTTACGCTAGCTAGCCTCAAGGAACTGCTGGTACGCGGGTTCTTGTCGCGTGGCAAGGAACATGACCTTGCAGAAGAACTTATCGAAGACGTCACCGTGAAGACCCCGGGCTCGGACGTGCCAATTGGATCGTTGTCCGGTGGAAACCAACAAAAGGTTGTTATTGGCAAGGTCTTGGCAACGGGGCCGCAGGTCATGCTGCTGGATGAACCCAGCCGTGGAATCGATGTTGGTGCAAAGGGTGAAGTCTTCCGCCTGCTGGCCGCCCGCGCGGTCAAAGGCCTAACGGTCGTGTATTCGACCTCCGAGGTGGGCGAATGCCTGAGCATCGCGCACCGCATTATCGTTCTGAGCCGGGGGCGGGTAGCCGCCGAATTTGGGCCAGACGCGACCAAGGAAATGATCATGGCAGCCTCCGGTGAGGCCGTCGCCGCCTGATCACAGGCCCAAGAAACGGATCGGATTATGACGACGACAATTACCAACGGTGTGAAGCCGCAAAAGAAACCATTTTCACTTACTAAAGTTCTGATCGAAGGCCGCGCCTTCCTCGCCTTGATCTTAATCATCGTGGTGTTCTCACTACTGTCACCAAACTTCCTGACGGTGGATAACCTCCTGATCATGGCATCGCACGTAGCTATCTACGCCATCCTTGGCATGGGAATGCTCCTCGTGATCCTCAACGGTGGAATTGACCTTTCGGTCGGTTCAACGCTTGGTTTCTCCGCCGTTGTGGCCGGATTCTTGATCAAGGGAGTCAACATTGAAATCTTCGGATTCACCTTCTTCCCAAGCATTCCGGTTGTTCTCATTTTGTCCTGCGGAGTGGGGGCTCTTGTAGGACTCATCAACGGTATTTTGGTAGCTAAGTTCAAGGTTGCTCCGTTTGTAGCTACCCTGGGCATGCTCTACGTAGTCCGTGGTGCAGCACTGTTGCTGACAAACGGTCTGACCGTAAACAACCTTGCGGGTGAACCAGAGCTGGGCAACACCGGGTTTGACTGGCTTGGTTTCAACCGCATCCTAGGTATCCCAATCGGGGTACTGATCATGGCGATCATCGCTGTCATCCTTGGCTTTGTGCTAAGCCGGACCAAGTTTGGTCGCTGGCTTTACGCCTCGGGTGGTAACGAGCGAGCATCGGAGCTCTCCGGTGTTCCCGTACGATCCGTAAAAATCTGGGTCTATGTCATTGCCGGCATCTGTGCCGCAGTGGCAGGTCTGATCCTTGCCTCAACACTGACCAGTGCCAGCCCCACAGCGGGTAACACCTATGAACTGACCGCAATTGCCGCGGTGGTTATTGGTGGAGCTTCCCTCATGGGTGGGCGCGGAACCATCCGAGGCACCCTCCTTGGTGCCTTTGTCATTGGTTTCCTCTCAGATGGTCTGGTGATCGTAGGAGTGTCTGCCTACTGGCAGATGGTCTTCATGGGAGGTGTGATCGTGGTAGCGGTCATGCTCAACACACTTGAGTATGGACGTCGCCCCAAGCCGGCAGCGACGCCTGCAACACCTCCAAACCCGCAGAGTCCCGCAACCAATATTGGAGGGTCTGGACCAGATTCACCGGCGCAAGCCAAAGCCGTAGCAACCGAGTAATGACCTCTTGGAAGTTCACGGAACAACGCAAGACCGGCATCGGGAAAGGCCCCGAGCCGTCAGAATCTTTGAAAGGTAGTGCGACATGTTGCGCAAGAAAACACTCATTGCCCTCGCTGCTGCGGGCGCCCTCATGTTTGGTCTCGGAGCGTGCTCAAGCGATGGTGGGAAAGAAACACCAAAGCCGACCACGTCAGAAAGTGAGACGGAGGGAACCGGTGGCGGTGAGGCCGGCGGTTTGATCACGATCATTGTGAACGACCCATCCAACCCGTACTGGAAGACCGAAGGCGATGTAGCCTCAGCAACCGCAAAGGAACTTGGGTATGAAGCGGTAGTTGGCGCCCACAAGGGTGACACCAACACCGAGAACACCCTGATTGACACCGCAATTTCCAACAAGTCCGTAGCTATTATTTTGGACCCGGCTAACGCTGACGGATCCATCGCTGCTGTGAAGAAGGCTGACGCCGCCGGTATTCCGGTATTCCTGGTGAACGCGGAAATCAACGAGTCCGGCCTAGCTAAGGCTCAACTGGTTTCAAACAACGCTCAGGGTGCTGCGGTTGGCGCCCAGGAGTGGGTAGCCCAGATGGACGAAAAGGGCGATTATGTGGAACTGTTTGGGGCTCCCTCAGACGACAACGCACAGACCCGCTCCAACGGTTTCACCACCGTGATCAGCCAGTACCCTGACTTGATCAAGGTAGGCGAGGAAGTAGCCGACTGGGACCGCACCAAGGGCCACGACAAAATGCAGGCACTACTGCAGTCCAACCCTGCGCTCACCGGTGTAATTTCAGGTAACGATGAAATGGCACTTGGCGCGATTGCGGCCCTTAAGGAAGCGGGCAAACTCGAGGGCATTGTGGTTGGTGGCTTTGATGGATCACCGGACGCAGTGGATGCAGTGAAGTCGGGCGAGCTGGCGTACACCGTGCTACAGCCGGTTGCAGTATTTGCAAAGGAAGCCGTGGAAATGGCTAACGCGTTCATCGTTGACGGAACCGTTCCTGAGGTTGAAAAGCAGTCCTTTGACTGCATCTTGATCACCAAGGAAAACGTCGATGGCATGACCGCGCCGTTCACCTTCACCGGCTGATAGCAAACAGCTAGCCCGCGTGCAAGACAGCCAAACGGCTTGACCTAGCAACCCCGGTTGACAGATGCGGGGGTGAGGCCTACGGGCCTTACCCCCGCCCCAAACCTTCGACGATGGAAGAAAAAATGAGCTACGTACTGAACGACCCAGCGTCGTTTGCAGATGAATCAGCGGCGGGATTTGTCGCAGCGAACAAACAGTTTGTGCGCGCGGTTCCCGGAGGAGTAGCCCGGGTGGGCGCGACTCCTGCCGGTCAGGTTGCGGTGGTAGTAGGTGGCGGCTCCGGTCACTACCCGGCCTTTGCCGGTCTGGTTGGACCAGGGCTGGCACACGGCGCGGCAATGGGGAACGTGTTTGCTTCTCCAAGCGCCCAGCAGGTGTATTCCGTAGCTAAGTCCGTGGCAACCGAGGCCGGTGTGCTGCTGACCTACGGTAACTACGCGGGCGATGTTTTGAACTTTGATCTGGCCCAGGAACGGCTGTTGGCGGAGGGTATCCCTTGCGCAACCGTTCAAGTGACCGATGACATTTATAGCGCTGCTCCCGAGGAAGCCCACAAGCGCCGCGGTGTTGCCGGCGACCTTGCGGTATTCCGGGCGGCTGCCTGGGCAGCCGAGCAGGGCATGTCCCTTGACGAAGTAGTCGAGTTCACGGCCAAGGCCAATGACCGCACGCGCACGCTTGGCGTTGCGTTTTCCGGATGTACTTTGCCCGGTGCGACCGAGCCCCTATTTACCGTTCCGGACGGCAAAATGGCCGTGGGTATGGGAATTCACGGCGAGCCGGGTATCAAAACGGTTGATATTCCAAGTGCCAATGACCTTGCGGCCCTGTTTGTAGAGAACCTGCTCAAGGAGCGCCCCGCTGGAATAGGGTCTGCGGATGGCGCCCGAGTTGCAGTCATCTTGAACGGCTTAGGCTCGATTAAGTCGGAAGAACTTTTTGTCATTTACGGCCCGGTAGCGCGTCTGCTTGAGGCTGAAGGCATCACGATTGTGGAACCCGAGGTGGGCGAATTTGCCACCAGTTTTGAAATGGCCGGGGTCTCACTAACCCTGTTCTGGTTGGATGAGGACCTCGAAGCCGCATGGGCCTCGCCCGTGTACGCTCCCGCGTACCGCAAGGGCGCGATCAGTGATTTGGGCAGTCAGGAAACTTCCATGCAGGGCAGCGAGGCTGCAGGTGCGGAGCAAGTTCCCGATGCCTCCCCCGACTCCGCGCTCGCAGGCCAACACGCCAGCGCGGTGCTGATCGCTATCAGCAACATGATTGACGAGCGGGCGGATGAACTCGGCCGATTGGACGCAATTGCTGGCGACGGTGACCACGGGATCGGCATGCAGCGCGGAGCGATTGCGGCTGCCCAGGCCGGACAAGCCGCTGCTGCGGCCGGGGCCGGAGTGGGTACCACCCTCTCAACCGCGGGCGATGCCTGGGCTGATAAAGCCGGGGGTACGTCCGGTGCGCTGTGGGGAGCAGGACTGCGGGCCGCCGGTGAAGTCTTAGGGGACGCCGGTAAACCAAGAGCAAGTGACTATGCCCGTGCGGTTGAAGCTGCTCAAAACCGGGTGCAGTCCATGGGTAAAGCCGAAGTTGGGGACAAAACCATGGTGGACGCGATTGTGCCGTTCACTTCGGGGCTGACCAGCCGCGTAGCCCAAGACGTGCCGCTGGCACTCGCCTGGGAGCAGGCCGCAATTCAGGCATCGGAAGCTGCCCAAGCAACCGCGGACCTGCTGCCAAAGTTGGGCCGGGCCCGCACACACAGCGAGAGCAGTGTGGGCACACCAGACCCGGGCGCGATCTCATTTGCGCTCGCCATGACCACGGCGGCTGCTGTGCTGCAGCAGCATGCAGACAAGAAGGAGAACTGAAATGACTAAGAAATTGCGAATTGTGGTCGGTGCTGACAGCGCCGGGTACGACTACAAAGAAGCACTCAAGGCGGACCTTGAAAAGGACCCCCGTGTAGCCGAGGTAATTGATGTTGGGGTAGATAGTGCGGGCCAAACCGACTACCCAACCATCGCGATTGCGGCCGCAGAGAAGGTCCGTGATGGGGACGCTGACCGGGCATTGTTGGTGTGCGGCACGGGTCTAGGGGTTGCGATTGCGGCCAACAAGGTTCCGGGGATCCGCGCGGTCACCGCCCATGACAGTTTCAGTGTTGAGCGATCGATTCTGAGCAATAATGCCCAGGTGTTGACCTTTGGGCAGCGAGTTATTGGGCTGGAACTTGCCCGGCGCCTAGCAAGGGAATGGGTGGGCTATGAGTTCGATCAGAGCTCAGCTTCCGCTCAAAAGGTTGCCGTCATTGGAAAGTATGAAGACACCGGCAGTTGTGACTAAAGATGGACACGCAACAGCTCACGGGGGTGGCCGGCCGGCGGCCGGTCACACTCGGGGTGAGCTTCAAACAGTACCTTGACGTTGCCACCAGTGTGGCCTGGGTGCAAACGGTGGCCGCAGCGGTCGCTGAGCACCCCGCGGTGCTTTCGGGACAAGTGCAACTATTTGTTTTGCCGTCCCTGCCCGCACTTGACCAAGTAGCCCGGGTGCTCGAGGGCAGCCCCATGCAAGTCGGCGCCCAAGACTTGTTTTGGGAGGACAGAGGCGCCTACACCGGGGGGATCAGTGGCGCAGACCTAGCCGAGTTGGGCAGCACCTACGTTGAAGTAGGGCACGCCGAGCGGCGCAAAATCTTTGGTGAGGATGTAGCAATTACGCGGCGCAAATTCGCAGCCGCCGTCCGCAATGGTCTGACCCCGGTCTTATGTGTGGGTGAACAGACCGCACAGGATGCGGACAGCGCCGCACAAACCTGCATTGCGCAGCTAGAGTCAGCCATTGCGGAAGTTACGCAAGATGAGTTGAGACCTCTGGTTGTGGCCTATGAGCCCGAATGGGCAATTGGGGCCCCAGCCCCAGCCCCAGCCGAGCACGTGACTGCGGTAGTGAACCGTATCCGTGCCAGGATGGCGCAGATCTTTGGGCTGGAGCAGTCTGCCGTGATCTATGGTGGCAGCGCAAAACCTGGGTTGTTGACCACACTCGGGGCGGACGTTGACGGACTATTTTTGGGTCGATTCGCCCATGATCCTGCGGCATTTCTGCAGATCATTGATGAAGCGGCACAAATCCGATAGTTTTTTGGAGGCTTTAGGATGGTGAACATGAGACCTGAGGTACAGTCACGGGCTAGCCGCCAGCAGGCAAGACAACATGCGATCAGTGAAGCGGTCATGTCTGAGGGGGCCGTCCGAATTGAAGACCTAGCGGAGCGGTTTGGGGTCAGCGTCATGACCGTGCACCGCGACCTTGATGAGTTGGAAGACCGCGGACTACTACGTAAAGACCGCGGCGTTGCTACCGCAGCTGCAACCTCACTTGTTGAATCCAGCGATGTTTACCGGGCCAGCCGGCAATTAGGGGAAAAAGAGGCGATTGCTCATGAGGCCTTGAATTTCATTGAGCCCGGGCAAGCAATATTTCTCGATGACTCCACCACGACCTTGCACGTGCTGCCACACCTGCATACCAAGACACCGCTGACCATCATTACCAATACGCTGACGATCATGAATGAGTTGCGTGGCACCCGAGGGATCACCACGGTTGGATTGGGCGGGGAATACCACAACTGGTGCAGCTCGTTCATGGGCCGCATGACCGTGCGGGAGATCAGCGAACTGCGGGCCGACCTGTTCATCATGTCTACTTCCGCAATCATTGATGACATCTGCTTCCACCAAACCCTTGAGACCGTCGATGTGAAGCGGGCGATGTTTGAGTCCGCGAGTAAGCGGATCCTCTTGGTGGACGGTACAAAGTTTGAAAAGCGTGCCTTGCACGCCATGCTGCCGCTGTCCGCGTTCGACGCGGTGATTGTCGATGCCTCAACCAGTGCGACCGAGATCAACCGGTTGCGGGACAAGGGTATTCACGTCCAGGTGGCTCGGCGGTTGACTAGCCCGCGCGTTTAGAAAGGGCCGCAAACGGGCAGGTTAAGCTGCCCCAGCCTCCAGGCTACTCCCAGGGTTTGTGTCGGTAACTTCTTGTGAAGCCAAATTGACCGCCCGTACACTAGGCCCTTTGACTTCTGGGTTTGGCGGATACCCTAGTAGTGTCAATGCAGAAGATCGTGATGAACGGGCCCGCGCTTTCCCGGCGGTAGCCACCAACCGAAAGGCATGAACTGTGTCCTCGTATGACCTCACCGCCAACCAAGCTTGGCAGGACCTTAACACCGAGTACGAGCAGTTGAGCGCAACCGACCTGCGCACCCTGTTCGCCAACGACACAGAGCGTGGGACTCGTTTTACTGCCCAGGCCGGTGACCTGTTGCTGGATTACTCCAAGAACTTGGTGACGCAGGAGACCGTTTCCAAACTGGTTGCTTTGGCTAAGGCTGCGGACCTCGAGGGCAAGATTGCCGCCATGTACGCGGGCGAGCACATCAACACGACCGAGGACCGCGCCGTGCTGCACACCGCACTGCGCCTGCCACGCGACGCCAAACTTGTAGTCGACGGTCAGGACGTCGTAGCTGACGTCCATGAGGTCCTTGACCGCATGGCCGCATTTGCTAACAAAGTGCGCTCGGGTGAGTGGACCGGTCACTCCGGCAAGAAGATCACCACGATTGTAAACATCGGCATTGGTGGCTCTGATCTGGGCCCGGTCATGGCCTATGAGGCACTACGCGACTATGCTGACCGCGGTATCACCGCCAAGTTTGTTTCCAACATTGACCCAACCGACGTCTTCGAAAAGATGCAGGGCCTTGACCTCGAGGCGACCCTGTTTATTGTTGCTTCCAAGACCTTTGGCACCGCTGAGACGCTGACCAATGCCCGCCAGGCGCGCACGTGGCTGCTTGAGGCGTACAACGGCGACCAGGACGCGGTGGCCAAGCACTTTGTTGCTGTTTCCACTAACGCGCAGCGGGTTGCTGAGTTTGGTATTGACGCCGCCAACATGTTTGGTTTTTGGGACTGGGTCGGTGGCCGTTACTCCTTTGACTCCGCGGTTGGGCTTGCACTCATGCTGTCCATTGGCGAGCAAAACTTCCGTGACATGCTGTCCGGTTTCCACACCATGGATGAGCACTTCCGCACAACCGAACTTGAGAACAACGTCCCGGCCCTCATGGGTCTGCTCAACGTTTGGTACAACAACTTCTTTGGCACCGGTTCACGTGCCGTACTGCCATACAGCCAGTACCTGGTGCGCTTCCCCGCTTACTTGCAACAGTTGACCATGGAGTCCAACGGTAAGTCCGTGCACATTGACGGCACCCCGGTGACCACCCAGACCGGTGAGATCTTCTGGGGTGAGCCGGGCACCAACGGTCAGCACGCGTTCTACCAGCTGCTACACCAGGGCACCAAGGTGACCCCGGCGGACTTTATTGGGTTCTCCCAGCCAAACCATGACCTGGGCGAGATGCATGATCTGTTCATGTCTAACTACTTTGCCCAGTCCGCTGCGCTCGCATTTGGTAAGACCGCTGACGAGGTTCGTGCCGAGGGCACCCCGGAAACAATCGTGAACCACAAGGTCATGCCGGGTAACCGTCCATCGAACTCGATCCTTGCGGACAAGCTGACCCCGTCGGTTCTTGGTCAGTTGGTTGCGTTGTATGAGCACATCACGTTCACCCAGGCCACTATCTGGGGCATCAACGCGTTTGACCAGTGGGGTGTGGAACTTGGTAAGGCCATGGCCCTCCAGTTCGAGCCAATGTTGGCGAGTGAAGGAACTCCCGAGTACACCGCGGATTCCTCAACCAACGCCCTGATTGCTCAGTACCGGGCACAGCGTGGTCGCAACTGATGCACGGACGTAAGTAGTCCGGCTTTAGTGTCACCTCGGTGACCTTGTAGTACTACAAAGGCCGCTCCAATCCAGTTCCGGATTGGAGCGGCCTTGTTAGTTTTCCGATGCCCCACTTGCGGTGGTTCAACGTGTCACGCTTGGCGCTATGTTGTTGGTGCTCCGGTGGCTACTGCCTAGTTTGCCGGCACCGAAGGCGAAGAGCCCGGGGTGGAGTTATCCGTTGGATATACCCCAAACGGTAATCCGATGGTGAAACCATCATCATCACCAACGAAAATACCGCCTACATTGAGACCATCATGATCGGGAGAACCGTTGGTCAGGTGGACCTCGAGCCCGCTACCCATCTGCTCGCCGACAACTACCGTGACGTTCTCGGGAGTAACTCCCGCCGCCTCGAGGGCCTCTTTTGTTTTGGTTACCATGTCAGCGTTTAACTTTCCGCCTGGAAACGGTGCGGTCACTCTGCAGACCCCATCAAGATCTTCGGCGTAGGCGGCGGTAACAAGGTCTTTTCCGGCCTGTTCGATCGTCGCAACGGGCTTCTTACCATCACAGGTGTCTTCGCCGTATCCCTGGAATACCGAGCATCCGGATAACAGTCCTAAAGCCATCGTTGCCCCAAGGAACGTCTTGAAAACTGGTCGCCGTGCTACTGCTCTTTGTGCTGTGTGAGACGTCGTCATGCACTTAGCCTAAACGCCCGCTGATCAGCAAGGATCACCCCTGGGGATGAGATTCGAAGTATGTTTCAATACGCCGCTTGGATGACAGGAGGTGCGCTTTCATGGTTTTGGATGCAAGGCGATGATCTCCGGACTGCAAAGCATTTAGGATCGCCTCGTGCTCGACAATTGTGTGGCTGTCAAAGGTGTCGCTGAAGGAGAGCCTAAAGATGTGCAGGTGGCAGTGTGTGCGCTGATACGACTGTCGGATGAGATCGTTGCCGGCCGCCTGAAATATCAGGTCATGGAATTGCTCGTCATGAGTGGAAAGCTCAGCGGGATTGAGGTTCCCTGTCGAAGAAGTCAGTGTTTTGCCAAGAGTGAGTTCTTGCGCCAGTAGTTCCAAAGTCCGAGGGTCAGCGACCTGTGCCGCGCGGCTTGCTGCGTAGGGCTCTAACACCAGCCGCAGCTCATATAAGTCGGCGATATCGGTGGCGTTGAGGAGCCGAGTTGTGCGGTATCCACGCCGAGGTTCCCGGTCAACTAGTCCCTCTGATTGCAGTCGCGCCAGTGATTCTCGTACGGGGGTGGGAGAGACAGTGAGCATCTCGGCGGCATCTTCGATCTTGATGCGCGTCCCGGGTGGGATGGACCCATCCAAAATATTGGTGCGTAGCGTTCCGTAGACCTCATCTGCAAGTTCCTGCCGCGGGGCCGGTCTGCGAAGTGAGGCCATGTAGGGGTTGTCCACGGGCGGTTCCTCTCGAGTGCTTGACTGCGTATCTATACTCTCACATACAGAATATCTATATATTTGATATAATCTACGGAGCGGTCTGGAGGCTCAACGATGAGACTAGAGAAAATACGGCACCACCGGCAATCGTCGCCAAACTGGTGCTGGCATCGAGCACTGGCACGACGCAGGCAAATACCAATCAATCTTGAATTTGAGTACCCGAGTTGCAAGTAATCTACCGATATCTCCCACACCTGAAAGGCCACAATGCCACGCATTACACATGCTCGGGCGTACCTAGTTGATCTCGAAGTTGAGACGGTACGTACCGATGCGGTTCAGAGCTTTCTCAAGCAGGAAACCATTTTGTCGAGATCAAAACGGATGATGGGCTGACCGGAACCGGTTATTCATACACCATTGGGACCGGCGGCCAAGCTGTTCTGTCAATGTTGCGCGAGCACTTGGTGCCGAGGCTCATAGGGGCTCATGCCGCCCAGGTTGAGCACATTTGGATGGACCTGTTCGCTTCAACCCGTGCGACCACGACGGGAGCGATCACCTCGTTGGCGCTTGCGGCCGTGGACACCGCTCTGTGGGATTTGAAGTGCAAGCGAGCGAATGAACCGCTGTGGCAGGTGGCTGGCGGGTTCCGTCGCGACGTCCCCCTATGTGACACTGAAGGAGGTTGGCTACACCTAACCACCGATCAACTGGTGGAAAGTGCACTAGCCTCCAAGGCAGCGGGCTGGCCCGGCCTCAAGGTCAAGGTGGGTAAACCAAACGGCGTTGAGGACGTAGAACGGTTGCGTGCGGTGCGAGAGGCTGTTGGTGACCGTATGGACATCATGGTTGATGCCAATCAATCCATGACGTCAGCCGAGGCTATTAGGCGGGCCAAGGCGCTTGAGCCGCTGAATATTTTCTGGCTCGAAGAGCCACTTCCCGCGGACGATGTCTCCGGGCACTTGCGTCTTGCCGAGGCAACTTCAATTCCAATCGCAGTGGGAGAGTCCATGTACTCGGTTGCCCAATTTCGCGAATACCTGCAGCGCGGAGCTGCAAGCATTGTTCAAGTCGACGTAGCTCGGATCGGCGGAATCACCCCGTGGCTCAAGGTGGCTCACCTAGCCGAGTCTTTCAACGTTGCTGTGTGCCCGCACTTCCTGATGGAACTGCACGTCAGTCTGCTCGCTGCTATTCCAAATGGTCGCTACGTGGAACACATTCCACAGTTACGAGCGATCACAAAGACGGAAATGGCCATTGCTGACGGCAAGGCATTGGCCCCTAGCGCCCCAGGCATCGGAATTGACTGGGACTGGGACCAAATTGAGAACCGGGTAATTGCATGACGGCCGAGAACTAACGGGCCGAGGCCAAACTGACGCAATGACAAAGCGTCTGGTCCAATTCTGGGCCAGACGCTTTGTCATGGGTGCTCCAGGCCACCTGCACTTCTTGCAATGCTTGAAACTTCCAAGCGCAGGGGTCCGCCTACTAACTTCGCAGGTGTTTGGGCTTAACCGGAAAGGAACTTAGTCGGCCGAGCGCAGGGTAGCCACGGCCTGCGGGTAGGCGTTGGCCAGTTCCTTTGTGGCTGGGTGCTGCGGATCGGTGAGTAGATCGCGGGCGGATCCGGTCTCAACGAATTGGCCGTCAGCGAGCACATGGATCGTTGGGGTGAGACGCGAGAGCAGGTTGAAGTCGTGGGATGCCACGACCAGCCCGATCTTGCGCTCCTGGGTGATCTCCAACAAGCGTTGGGAAACTAGGTCCTTGAGCGTTGGATCCAGTGCGGTGGTGGGCTCGTCAAGAAGTAGCACATCAGGGCGGGTGGCTAGGGCTAGCGCGATCGACAACCGTTGGCGTTCGCCCCCGGACAAGGTGTGCAGAACACGGTCCGCGAACGCGGAGTTCAAGTCCATGAGACCCAGAATGTCTTGGGAGCTTTCTCCCGATGCCCGCCCGGCTTTTCGTGCATCCTTGAGTTCCCCGGCAATGACCTGGGAGACTTTCATCCGCCCGTCAAATCCAGTGAACCCGTTTTGAGCGACCCTGCGCACGGCGGTCTTGAACCGCTTTTTGTTGCCAAGGGCAAGGCGGTTGACCCCGATACCGTCGTAGGTGACCCGGCCGCCGCTGAGCTTCATGTCTCCGCGCAGCGCGTTGATCAGAGTGGACTTACCAACTCCAGAGGCGCCGGTGATGCCAATCGCGGAAGCACCACGGTACGTCTCTAGACTGATGCCGCGCAGGGATGGGTGGGAGGTGTAACCAGCCACAATGTTGGTGGCGGAAAGGACACTGGTCTTCTGGCTCAACGTTCCTACAATCTAACGGGTGCCGCTTAAACGGCGAAGTTTATGCTGCCACTATGTCAACGCTCGACTTCAAGGTTAACGCTCGAAGTTAAGCATATGCTCCCAAGATTCCAAAGAAGTCGTGTTGTGACCGTATTCCGCGTACTGCGCAATGAAATTGAGGGAATCGAGTGCCCGGGTTCCGGACTTTTGGCGGGGCCAATAGTCCCATTGATTGTGTTACGAACCACAGTAGCGTGAGGGGTACAACTACAAATGGAAGGTGGCAAGACCGTGACAAACACTAACAATGAAGCTAGTGCTCCAGTCTCCACATGGCAGGAGGTGATCTCACCGGGTCGGTTTACTGGGCAAACAGTATTGGTTACGGGAGCCGGCTCCGGTATTGGGCTTGCTACAGCCTCGAGAGTCGCGCGTGAAGGTGGCCGTGTGATCGCAACGGATATCAATGCCGAGCGGCTTGATGCTTTTGGAACCGAGCATGCCGATTATGACGTTGTTATGGTGGTTGCCGATGTCTCAACCCAGGACGGCGTTGACACCATCATGGCCGTTGCCGGAGACAAGATTGATGCTTTGGCAAACAACGCTGGGATCATGGACGACTTTGGCCCGGTCCATGAGCTCAAAGACGAACTGTGGCAACGCGTCATGGCCGTTAACGTTGACTCCGTCATGCGGCTGTCTCGGGCTGTCATCCCATTGATGATGGCGGCCGGGTACGGCACCGTCGTCAACGTGGTCTCTGAGGCAGCGCTACGAGGATCCGCAGCGGGCGTTGCCTACACCGCGTCAAAACACGCGGTGGTTGGAATTTCCAAGGCCTGCTCGGTGATGTATGGACCTTCTGGGATCCGGGTCAACGCCGTTGCGCCGGGAGGGGTAAAGACCAACATCGTTGCGGTGCCGGGTTCGCAGATGGCAACGGAACGGCTGTTCCCACTGTTCGTAACTTCACCGCCGCCGGCTCAGGCAGATGAGCTCGCGGCTTCCATTACCTTCTTGTTGTCTAGGGACTCAACCAATATTTCCGGGGCGGTCCTAGCCTCCGATGGAGGGTGGCACGTTATCTAGGTGCATTCGCGAGGGGCATAATCAAGCGAGGCAGACTTAAATGGGACAAGGCCGCGGCAGAACACACAAAGTGCTCTGCCACGGCCTTGACGTGGATCCGCGGTTCAGCGTTCCGCGCTCAACGCAAGCGGTCTGGGCTGCTTAGGCGGCGGATCCAAATGCTTTGGCGGGTTCCAAACTAATTTTCTGGGTATTAGGTATCAGTAACGTAGCGATGACCCCGAGTAGTAGGAATCCGGCTGCTAGGTACGAGCCCAGAGCCAATCCGTGTGTCATTGCTTCACGTGCCGCGTCTGCTATGAATGCGGTGTCTGGGTTTGTCGCAAGTGGATGGATAGCTGCCCCCGCGCTTTCGGTCACGACGTCACCAAACTCGGCTGCTTGGTCCGCTGAAAGTCCGGCATCGACCAGTCGAGTTTGAATGTTCGAGCTGAGCGTGGAGAAGAAGACCGTTGTCAGCGCCGCAATGCCAAGCGCAGAACCGAGCTGACGGAACGTACTTTGAATACCCGAACTTTGGCCGTCCTCCTCCTCTGGAACGTCGGCGAGGACAACATTGGTTACTTGCGAGGTAGCAAAGCCAACCCCGATCCCGTAGAAGAACATAACGAGGGAGATGAGCCACCCCTCGGAATTGGTGAACGCCGCGACGACGCCGAGCCCTGCGAGCCCCACAACTTCGAGCACGAGTCCTGTCCGGACAAGACCAAGCGGTGAAATTTTTGCCATCAGTGGGAAGCTGATACCACTGGCCACGAAACTTCCGATAGCGATAGGAACGAGAGCCGCACCTGCTTGCAGCGCTGTGTAGTCCTTCGCGAAGACGAGCCAGAGCGGAAGAACCGCGATGATCCCATATTCGCCCAACCCGATGATCGTGGTGGCGATGTTGCCATTGCGGAACGAAGCGATCGAGAACAACTTAGTGTCCATGAATGGTTCCCGGGAATTGGATGGACAACTGGCAATGATCTGGCGCCACACGAACACGGTCATCAGAACTACCGAGAGGATGAGCGCAACAAAGGCCGGTGAGAGACCAGAATCCCACGTGAACCCGGGGAGTTCGAAGGCTTGTTCGCTGGCAACCCAACCCACAGTGCGGCCTTCGATCAGACCGAATGCAAGTAGCCCGAGCCCCAGCATCGACAGGATTGCGCTGAACATGTCGATGCTTCCTCGCTTGCGTGGCGTGGGAACAAGGAAGAGAGCAGCCAAAATCAGGATTACGATCGTGAACGGGATGTTGATTCCAAATGCCCAGCGCCAAGTCAGGTTCTCGGCAAACCAGCCGCCGATTACTGGCCCGAGAGCGGTTGCCCCACCGATAGTGGAACCCCAAATGGCAAAGGCCTGTCCGCGAGCCTTGCCCGTGAACATGCGGTTCAACAGTGCCAGCGAAGTGGGCAAGATGAGTGCCGCAGTTACACCCTGAAGGAAGCGCGCAAGAATCAAGATTTCTCCCGTTTGGGCCAGGCCAGCCATGAGGCTGGTCAAGCCAAAACCGATGACTCCCCAAATGAACACCGCCCGCGCACCTAAGAGGTCGGACACTCGGCCAACAAGCAGGAGCAGAGCAGCGAAGATGATCGCATAGGACCCTTGGATCCATTGTGCCTGGGTTGAGTTAATACCGATGTCTTCAATTACAGACGGCGTGATCACATTCACGATCGTGGTATCAACCACAATCAATGCTACTCCTAACGCGATGGCTATTAATCCCAGCCAACGATTGGTTTTTGTCGAAATGCGCGACATCCAGCAGCCTCCAAGAGCCTTTATTAACAAGTGATTGCATGGTGAAGATACTTCTCTGTGTGATAGCTTGTCAAATGTAGAGTGACTGACCAGGGAGACGAAGAGAAATGACGAGCCAGAGCCACGACGAGGCATTAGCAACGAACGAGCCAGCACATCTCGAAAAGGTAATGGACGGCCTGCGCTCATACGGAGCTGTTGCGGCAGAAATTAGTAAGCGCTTTGCCGGGAGCCTTAACCTTTACGCGACAGACGCTGTCGCGGTGATCGAAATTCTCGAGGCTGAAGAGCGCGGAACACCCCTTTCGCCCGCCCGCCTCAGCAAGCGGATCGGCTTGACTTCGGGGGCAACCTCGTCACTGCTCAATCGACTTGAGGAGGCGGGGCACATAGTACGAAGTCGTGTTCATGTCGACCGCCGGATCGTCACTTTGCATTCCACGTCCGGGGTGCAGGAAGTCGCAGACGCATTCTTTGAACCGCTGGCGTTGCGTTTACGGGCAACGATGAGTTCATATCCGGATGATCTGTTGAAGCAATTTGAAGGCTTTTTGGCGGAACTGCGCTCCACGTCGGAGGCCTTTATCCAGGACCTTTCTTCCTGATGACTTCGTGAGAGGCTGCGCAACGCAGCGGATACTTAGACGGATACGCATGGTTTCAATTGAGGAGTGCGGCTGGTCCTACAAATCTAAGAGGGTCAGTGTCCGGGTCAGTAGACATAGTCAGTAGGCTAGGGGAGTGACTGATAAACGATTCCCACGCAGCGTGTTCCGCCACGGCTCTGACCCGGACCCCCGGTTCACCATGGCTAACGAGCGTACATTCTTGGCGTGGATCAGAACGTCCTTGGCATTCATCGCCGGTGCGCTCGCACTCGAAGCCCTGGATATTCCGCTGCAGCCGACTCTGCGAACCGTTGCAACCATCTTGTTCTTGGCCTTGGGGCTGGCCACGCCAATCTACGCGTGGGTGGCTTGGACTCGTAACGAGCGTGCCCTGCGCACGAACACGCCACTGCACGGCCCTTCCATGTCCGTGGTGATCAGCGTGGTGTTAACCGTTGTAGTCATTGTTCTGGGATTGGGCTTGATCCTGGAAGGTAGCAGTTCTTGACCGGGCAACAGGTTACGCTCGATCCCGATGAGCCGGCCTCAGACGTGGTTGTTGATGCCGGACTGGCGGCCGAGCGGACGTTCTTAGCTTGGCAACGGACCGCGATTGGCGTTGTTGCGGGTTCCGGGGTGGCAACCCACTACGTGGCGCCGGCGATGGGCGGGGTGATTCCAATTATCATCGGAATCACGGGCGTGGTCTTAGGGCTTGGTGCGCTGATCTGGATGCGGCTGCGGTACCGTAGGTCCCATCACCTGCTCAAAACACATGGCACATTTGGGCCCCGCGGGGCCCTACCCCTAGCCATGGTTGCGGTCAGCGTTGTTGCTCTTGCAGTTTTGGTGGCGCTCATGCCGGTGTTGGCATACTTTTAAAGGAACTCAGGAACCAAAAATTTTCCGCCGGTGCATTGAATCGCTGCACATGACCATGATGGCTGTCGGCGGAATGGTCTTTTCCATGGCAGCGGAACCGATCAGAAAATGTATTGGCCGCCTCAACTCGTTGGCTTTGGTCCTGACCTTGACCGGCACGGGAGCGGTTGGCCTAGTGGTAGCCCCAAACTCAGCAGTTTCCATCACCGCCATGTTCTTTCTGGGGCTGGCAATGACCGGGATCTTGTTGGTGGGGCAAAATATTCTTGTGCTCATCCACCGCGCTAGATCGGCCCGCATGATTGGCGAGTTCAGCGTTACGTTTTCTATTGCCTCGCTGGCGTGCGTGCTCCTTCTGCCAGTTTTGGCCGGCTCGGTCTTTGGGTGGCGGGCCTATCCGGGCCTGCAGATTGTGGCATTGCTTGTTCTCGCACTGCCACTGCTCGTGGGCGCGTACCGCAACAAGGACTTGATTCCGGATCACTCGATCATCGAAGTTGCCACCGACCAACCACTAGACCAGGCACCGGCGGCATCAACGGCATCAACAGCAACGACAGGGCAACATAGCGCGTCCCAAGCGCGAGGTCTAGCAAAGCACCCAATCGCGCTCATGGCGGTCGTGATCGCGTTGGAGTGGTCGATCGTGTTCTGGACCGCGCTGTTCTTGATCGATGTTGCCGGTATTTCCGCAGCTCAAGGTGCCGTGGCGACCGCGGTTCTGGTCGCGGGTGTGTTGGCGGGACGGCTAGCCGGTAGTTTCCTACTTGAACAGCAGGGCGGCTGGCGTCTGCTGGTGTTGTCCTGTGCTCTGGCTCTGATTGCCGTAGTTCTGGTGCTGCAAGCAGTTTCGATGATCTCAGCGCTCCTGTTGGCCGCTGCCGTCATGCTGGTTTGGGCGCGGCCACGCAGCGGACAACTGGAGTCCGTTAGTTAGCACCAAATTTTTGTAGCAATCGACGGACCCCCGGGAACAACGTAAGTGCGGCATCGAGAAGAAAGACCTTCCCGATGCCGCACTCAAGTTATCGCAGCTACCCTACGTTAGTGGTGGGGAGGTCAGCGGTTCTTGGCGTGCTGGGCCGCGATGTGGCCAAATACAATGCCCTGGCCGATTGTTGCGCCAGCACCCGGGTACGACTTGCCAAAGACGTTACCGGCCGTGTTACCAATTGCGTACAGTCCGTCAATCACGGAGTCATCCTCGCGCTGCACCCGGCCGTACTCATCCGCCTTGAGACCACCGCAGGTGCCTAGGTCACCGCAGACCACGCGCACCGCGTACAGCGGGCCCTTGGTCAGCTGACGCAGGTTGGGGTTGGGCGTAACGGTGGGGTCGCCGTAGTACCGGTCGTAGGCTGCGGCGCCACGGTTGAAGTCGTCATCCTTGCCGGCCTTGGCCAAGGTGTTGAAGCGAGCGAACTGGTCCGCAAACGCGTCAACGGGCAGGCCCGCCTTAGCGGCCAGCTCCCTTGGTGAGTCAGCCTTAACCGCAATACCCGCCTCATACCAAGCGTCAGGAATTGGCATCCGCGGGTAGACCACGGCCGCAAACAAGTAGGAGTTGCGGTACTCCTGGTCAAAGACAATCCACATGTCACCAACAGGATTACCATCGAGGTCACGCTTCAGGACCGTTTGGCCAAAGGTCATGTAGTCAATTGACTCGTTGATGAACCGCTTACCGGAGCCATCAACAATGAACGAGCCGGGCAGTGAACGCTCAGCCAACATGACGCCTGGCTGGCCGCCATCGGGGGAGGCCACCGCTGGGAACCACCAAGCCTGATCCATGAGGGTGGTTGCGCCACCAACCTCTTGCCCAACCCGAATAGCGTCACCGGTGTTGGCAGCGTTACCCAGTGACCAAGAACCGGTAAATGTGGGGGACTGGAACTCGGTGCGCATCTTTTCATCGTGGTCAAACCCACCGGCGGCGAGGATGACGCCCTTACGGGTAGTCACGGTGATCTGCTTACCGTGCTGCTCAACGACAGCGCCGGTGACAGCACCGGACTCGTCAGTCAACAACTTAATCAACGAGGTCTCTGTCCAAATAGGCGTGGACATATTGAGTACCCCGGCAAACATACCGGCCGCAATGGCTTGGCCACCGGCGAGGTACTCACGTCCCAGTGCCATGCCGCCAATTCCCTGGAATGCTCGCTTACCGGCGCGACCAAACCCTCGGTGGGGTACCTTGGCCATCAGGTTCATCCACTTATAGTCAGCGGAAGTAACCGGCATGGGGATGGGAGCACCCATGGATGAGGGGCGCAGGCGGGCACGCTCGGAGCCCAACTTGGAGGCGTTGAAGGGTTGGCATTCAACGGACCGGCCGGTTACCGCTGCGCCAGGAAGTTCTGAGTGATAGTCGGCGTAGTCCTGGCCCCACATGAATTCCATGGGGGTATTACGGCGGATCATGTCAATCGCCGCGGGTCCGTGGTCAAGGTAGGCCTGCCAGCGTGCGGCCGGGGCAGAATCACCCACTACGTTTTCTAAGTAAGTGCGTGCCCGGTCCGGATCGGTATCTGCCCCATTTTCCTTGAGGATGGAGTTACCAGGAACCCAAAAGGCGCCTCCGGATAGTGCGGTGGACCCACCCACGTACTGCGACTTCTCAATGATAAGAACGTCAAGTCCGGACTCTTGGGCGGACAGCGCTGCCGCCATGCCCGTCCCGGAACCAACTACAAGGATGTCAACCTCGCTGTCCGTCCCAATGGTAAGTGGAGGTAACTGTGACTTATTAGCGGACATTGCGAACCCTTCGACGTTGAAAATGAACCTGTTACTGTGAACATAGCCGGTTAGGTTGACGGCGTTAAGACGGGCGTGAGTGATTCCGTTTTTAGGGAATTTCATTGCAATTTGAAAACTTCTATGTCCTCAATACGGCCTGGTTTCTCCATACTGCTGCGGACGACGCTTGATCTGACCAAACAAGTAGAATGACCCCATGAACGACTCCGATCACCCCGCGGTGCCACGGTCACAGGAGCGATTTGCGCCCCCGCATTTGCGTACGGTCAAGGCAGCGCCGTTGCCGTACTGGCCGAGGCCAGAAACAGGGCACCTAACGCTCCCGGTGGAAGACCAGCGCTACCTCGACCTAGCGGCAATGGCACCACCCGGGGAAGCTAGGTCTGAATCAGACGCGGCTGCCGGTAGGCGTAGTTTTCACCCAATCATGTTGGTGCTGACTTCCACGCTGCTGATAGTTCCATTTCTTTTGGCTGGAGTACTCTCAGTTTTTGCAGTCGACCCCGAGCCGTTCTACGGGTACATAGGCTTTATCTTTATCCTCGGAGTAGTCAGCGCGCTCATTTGGGTAACGGGGCTGATTGTCATAGGAATTGAGAAGATCCAACGCAAACGGCGACGTTCTTAGGTGCTCAGCATCACGTGTAGTTTGTAGATTGAGTTCACTCACGTTTCCGTCCGCTGAACGCAAGTGCATGGGACAATGGCAGGGATGACTGCCGTAAACCAAACCCCAGAACCTTCCGTAGCCCAAGCACGGGAAGCAAAGATTGCTGCCCTGCGTGAGCGCGCGGCAAAGACCGCCGCTAAGAAGTCCGCCAGCGAGGGTCGCGCCCAGGTGCGCCCAACCCCGGAGGGCTGGGTTCAGCCTATGGGCGATGATGGCCGTCCCCGCCTAGAGTTTGCAACCAGGCGCCGCGTGACGCAGCCGCCTACCCACCTGGCTGACCTGACGCTTAAAGAGCGTCAGGACAAGCTCAAGGAGCTGGGCCTGCCGGGCTTCCGTGCCAAGCAGTTGTCCGTGCACTACTTTGAGCGGTACACGACCGACCCTGAGCTCATGACGGACCTACCCAAGGAGCGTCGCCAGGAACTGGTTGACGCGATGTTCCCGCAGCTGTTGACCGAGGTCAAGCGGCTGACCACGGACAACGGTGACACCGTGAAGTTCCTGTGGCGCCTGTTTGACGGCTCCCTGGTTGAGTCCGTGCTCATGCGTTACCCGGGCCGGATCACCCTGTGCGTCTCCTCCCAATGTGGTTGCGGCATGAACTGCCCGTTCTGTGCGACCGGGCAGGCGGGCCTGACCCGCAACATGTCCACGGCCGAGATTTTGGACCAAATTGTTCAGGCCAACCGCGTCATTGCTGAGGGTGGCCTGGGCGGGCTGCGCACCGACGGTGGGCACAACTCCGAGCGCGTGAACAACATTGTGTTCATGGGTATGGGGGAGCCACTTGCTAACTACAAGCGCGTGATGAACGCCGTGCACCGCATGGTTGCCGATGCCCCTGAGGGCTTGGGCATGAGCGCTCGCGGCATTACGGTTTCCACGGTTGGACTTGTTCCGGCTATCCGCAAGCTTGCGGGCGAGAACCTGCCGTTCACGTTTGCGCTATCCCTGCACGCACCGGACGATGAACTGCGTGACGAGCTCATTCCCGTGAACTCGCGGTGGAAGGCTGACGAGGCTCTCGATGCCGCCTACGAGTATTACGAGAAGACCGGTCGCCGCGTTTCGATTGAGTACGCGCTCATCAAGGACATGAACGATCACGGTTGGCGCGCGGATCTGCTCGCTGACAAGCTCAACGCGCGTGGCCGCGGCTGGGCGCACGTGAACCCCATCCCGTTGAACCCCACCCCGGGTTCCATCTGGACCTCATCCGAGGATGACGTCACCCAAGAATTTATTGACCGTCTGGAAGCCAAGGGCGTGCGCACCACCCTGCGTGACACCCGCGGTAAGGAAATCGATGGAGCCTGCGGCCAACTAGCCGCAACCGAGTAGTTTCTGCCTGACAGTCGTTCTGGAAATCCGCCGTGCTGAGCCCCAACGGGACTAGGCACGGCGGATTTCTGCGTTAGGCATCGAGTCACAAACTTGCTACCTAGCCGACTTTGGCAGATCGCCCCCGAGCTTACTGGTTTGAACCAGCAGAGTCGGGAGCGATCTGCCAAAGTCAATCCGGTGCGGCTTCTCTAATTACGGTCAATGCGTTATGACCATGACGGCAAGGTCCAACTCCACTGGAGGCCATCAAATCAAAGCTCAGCCATAGCTGACAGAAGTGGCCCAAGTAGTCTTAAAGAACCTGTTTAAAACGTAGTCTGGGCTCAAATACAAAGCGACTAAAAAAGTCGAAACTCGAGTCAAGACCAGATGTGTCGACAACAAGGAGCCAAGATACCTAGGGATGTGCAACTCAGGTGAACCCCAACCCGTTGAACCCCACCCCGGGTTCCATCTGGACCTAGTTGAGTAAGTGTGGTTGCTAACCGAAAAGTTGTTTGCGTTGGTTGGGTAGAACTTAGGATTTGGCTGGGAAGCTGCCGTTAAACCACAATGTGGCAGGTAGACAGAAACAAAAAAGTGCGTGCCCGGTTTGAGAACCAGGCACGCACTATTATGACCTACCTTGGCGCCAACTAAACTCGCTGGTCCGGTACGGGGTCTAGCGCAGGATCAAGCGGCTCCGGGGAGGTACCAGAGCCGAGCGGGGTATCGCCGGCAGGATCTGAGCTGACGCCGGAATCGACGTTAGTAACGGTGTCCTTGGCTGGTGCCGCTAGGGCCTCACCGCGGGCGACCATACCGGCCTCATCGGACAACGGGATCTCCTTGAGGAAGATGGCCACGACAAACGCAACCAGAATAAACGGAACCACGTACAAGAACACGGGCGCCAGGGAATCCGCGTAGGCATCGATAATCCCGGACTGAATAGCCTCGGGCAGTTCCTTCATCGCGGCCGGGTCAATCGTTGCCGATGCTCCAGCGGCGTCCTGGTCAGACATCCCCGCGTCTGTGAAGACGCCCTGCAAGTTGGTGAATAGACGGTTGGTGAACAGCGTGCCAAAGATGGCCACACCAAGGGCCGCGCCAACCTCACGGAAGTAATTGTTGGAACTCGTTGCGGTTCCTACATCATGTGGATCCACCGAGTTTTGCACCACGAGGACAACTACCTGCATGACTAAGCCAAGCCCCGCACCAAAGACAAACAGGTATACGCAGATGAGCCAAAGCGGGGTGGACCCGGTGAGCGTGGACATGGCAACCATGGCCACGGCCGTCATGAGGGTTCCCACGAGCGGATACTTCTTGTACTTACCCGTCTTGGTGATAGCCAGACCGGACCAGATCGAGGTCAGCATCATGCCCGCCATCATAGGGAGCATCAAGAGGCCGGAAACCGCAGCTGAGGTTCCCGAGGACATCTGCAAGAAGGTTGGCACAAACGCGATTGCCGCGAACATACCAAGGCCGAGCGCGAATCCAATTGCGGTGGCATTAACAAAGACCGGGTTGCGGAAGAACGACAAAGGAATAATGGGATCCGCTGCATTGGCCTCGGCCCAGATGAATGCTGCTACCGCGGCGATGAAACCAAATCCGATCGCCCATGTCTCTAGTGCAGCCCAACCGTGTGCCGCCGAGCCACCAAAGTCGGTGAAGAAGATCAGGCAGGTTGTGGCGATCGAAAGGAAAATCACGCCAAGAATATCGATTGGCTTCTCTGCCTTGTGGCTTGGCAAACGCAGGGTGAACCAGGTGATGGTGAATGCGACAATGCCAATTGGAATGTTGATGTAGAAGGCCCACTGCCAGGTCAAGTGGTCGACAAAGAACCCACCCAAAAGTGGTCCGGCAATTGCGGACAGACCAAAGATGGCGCCCAGAGGGCCCATGTACTTGCCGCGCTCAGAAGCTGGGGTGATGTCCGCAATGATCGCCTGGGACAGGATCATGAGGCCACCGCCTCCGAGTCCCTGAATGGCACGGAAGACCACGAAGGTCCAAAAGTCGCCCGCAAAGGCGCAACCAACAGATGCCAGGGTGAATAACGCAATGGCAAAGAGGAACAGGTTGCGCCGCCCAAGGACGTCACCGAACTTTCCGTAAATGGGCATCACGATTGTGGTGGCCAGCAGGTATGCCGTGGTGACCCACGCCTGGTGGCTAACCCCACCGAGCTCGCCAACGATCGTAGGCATTTCGGTGGACACAATTGTTTGGTCCAGTGAGGACATGAACATCGCGGCGATCAACGCTGAGAAGATGACCCAGATGGTGCGTTGGGTCAAAATAAGTTTGGGCTCATCTGCAGATGTGCCGGCGGAAACAGCGCCGTTGGGCGCGGCAGCCAAAGAGTCATTGGCAGCGGTTTTAGACATAACCATCCTAAAAATATGGTGCGGGGGAGGGCGGGGAAAGAAAAACTTCTTGCGGGCAGAAGGTCTGGAAACAGTTTTATGCGGTGAAGAACTGGTTGGCTAGAGAGAACTTCTGCCGCAGTTTTGCCTCAAAGTGTTCAAACTTGTCACACGAGGCGCCATGATCGGGGCAAGTCTTGTGGGCTCCGGGCTGAAACAAATCAGAGCATTCCATAAATGCGGTCATGGCTAGGTGTAGCGACAGCGAGGCCGCAACCTCCGCGTATGGGTCTTGCAGGGCTAGCCCCTCACGGACTTGGATGAGGTTGGCCAACTCTTGGCTGCGCTCGATGGCTGAGGCGTTGAGGCGGGCCAGCAAACTGGGTTCACGTGACAGGAGTTCCCACATTTGCTCAACGGTGAAATCGTGATCAATTGACACCCGCGAGGATGCCAAAATTAACTCAACTATGGCATCGAGAAGTGGTGCCTGTAGGGAACCAGAAAGTTCCAGATCTGACTGGTCTGAGCCCAAGAAAATGGCCGCCCCTGGTTCAAAGGTATTGCGTAGCGACAGCCCCAGAACCGCGTGCTCCTTAGACGCAAAGTAGTTGAAGAAGGTTCTGCGAGAAACCCCAACATCCTGGCAGAGTTCATCCACCGTGAACCCGGAAAGTCCGCGGTCAAAGGTGAGGTCGCGCGACCGCTGAATGAGCGCCAATGTGGTGCGCTGCTTACGCTGCTCCCGCAGTCCGGGCGTGGCCGGGGTGGGCGGACTCGCGGGCGCAGCCGCCACTTCTGTATTTGCACTATCGATCACAAAGTAAATCTTTGCACTATTTGCTATTTGTGCAAAATCGAAAGCAGCAAAAGTGGGACACCAGACACTGGCGGGACAGGTGCCGGAGCAGAGGTTACGGCAACTGGGGGACGTGCCTAGTCTTTTCTTGCAAGAGATTCTGGAGCTGGGCACTCTCGGCGCGGTCTCTGAACGCAATGGTGTATTTGTGGCCGGTGATCAGTTCCAGCCGCAGGACGTAGCCCTTGCGGTTGGTCAGGGCAAGCCCACCTCGAGAGAGCTGCAGGCCAGTCCCTCCGTAGCGCATGGGGGACACCGGTTGATCGCTGAAACTGTAAAAACTGATCTCCGAGTGGGGGATTGTCTTGCGGTATACCGGAAAATATCGGAGCGTCAGGGCATCCGGGACCACTTCAACCTGGTGGTAGGCGCAGGCAAAAGCCAGAGAGATTGCGGCGCCAACCGCGAAGGAGATATTGGCAAATACCTCGGTGCCGGCATTTGGATCGCGGGTGAATCCGAACAGTGCCAGCGCGGGGAGGGTAAGTCCTACAACCAGAAAAACCATGCGCAGTGCCCAGTGCAGGTGGATCTTGGCGGTAGTCATCTTTAGCTCCTCATCAAATAGTGCGGGGCAAGGGAATGAACCCTTGCCCCGCACTACCGTACTAGACCAAACCGCGTTGGATAAGCACTGCCGTCATGGTTATCTGCCGGTCCTATTCGGTAGTAGCGTCAGCAGCCGGTTGAACCGCTGCTTCCGGTGCTGCGGCGTGCGCCTTCTTGTGGTGGCGGCGTTCCTTTGCGCCCTCAATCATGCGGTACAGAACCGGTACCAAGATCAAGGTGAGGGCGGTTGAGGAGATGAGACCACCAATGACTACCACCGCAAGGTCCTTGGAGATGAATCCGGTTGAACCGGTGAATCCAAAGGCCATGGGGATGAGCGCGAAGATTGTTGCGATTGCGGTCATCAAGATGGGACGCAGACGCTGACGGGAGCCGTGCAGTACGGCATCGTGAACGTTTTGCCCCTGCTCGCGGTACTGGTTAATAAGGTCCATAAGCACAATGGCGTTGGTGACCACAATGCCAATCAGCATGAGCAGGCCAATGAGCGAGGCAACGCCCAAGGGGGTGCCCGTGACCAGCAGTGCAACGATCGCTCCGATTGCCGCAAACGGCACCGAAACCATGAGGATAAGCGGTTGTATGAGCGACCTAAAGGTCAGCACCATCAGCGCGTACACGATCGCGATTGCGATCAGCATGGCAAGACCAAGTTGCTCAAATGCCTCTGTTTGCTGGGCGCTTACGCCACCAATCTCGTAGCTGACTCCGGTTGGCAGGTCCAGCTTTTCGAGGGCCGTGTTAATTTCGGTTGTGGCCTTGGAAAGCTCTCCCGATGCCGGAACGATTGAGACGGTCGCGCTCAGTTCACCTTGTACCCGGCGTACGGTCGAAGGACTATTGACCTGCTCAACTTCCGCTATTTCGGTTAGCGGAATCATGCCGGCTGGGGTTGGCAGCACGAGATTTTCCAGGTCGGTGAGCGTGGAGATCCGCATGCCGTTATCAATATAGATCTGGACGGACTTGTTATCCACCCGAACACTCTGGACGGCGGTCTCATTGAGCATTGAAGCAACCATGCCGGAGACCTGGATTTCCGTGAGTCCTGCCTGTGCTGCGGCCTCGCGGTTTACCGTCAACTGGATGTTGGGGGTAACCTCTGCCCGGTTATTGGTAATTTCGCCGGCATGTTCGAGCTCGCCCAGCGTTGCCATGATCTGGTCGGTGGCCTCACCCAATGCATCGGGATCATCGACGGCCATGATCTGAACATCGACCGCTGACGAGCCAAAGCCCATGGCATCGGCGCCTGAAGAAATGGTATCCGCCAGTGGTAACTCGGCTAAACGATCGGAAATTTCCTGTGCCAGTGCTGCTTGATCCGCATCCGGGTCGGTTGTGACCTGGAACTGCGCGGTGGTGCTGCCGCCACCAAACAGTGCAGCCATGGGGTCCCCGCCTCCGGTTGAGACGGTGAACAGTACGTCTTCAACGCCCTTGATCCCCAAGAGGGTCTGTTCGGTTGCGGTGGCGCCCTCGTCAATGGTGTCGAGGTCCGCGCCGGAGTCAAACTCTTGCATGACCGCGATCGCGTTTTGGCCGGTGTTACCCAAGAAGTCGGTCTTGAGCGTTGGAATAAGCGTGAGGGATCCAACGAGTAACGCCACGGAAACCACGATGGTGAAGACGGGGCGGCGCTGAGTGCCTCGCAGCATTGGGATATAGGCCCGCTGGAGGAAGGAATTTTCCTCCTTGGCGTGCGCCTTAGCTTGAATTTCGGCAGGGGCCTCGGAGGTCTTGGGCTGCGGCAAGAACCAGTACGCAAGCACCGGAACAATGGTTAGCGCGACCAAGAGCGAGGAACCCATGGCAATGGCTACGGTCAGCGCAAACGGACGGAAGAGTTCACCAACCATGCCTCCCACAATGGCGATGGGGATGAACACCATGATGGTTGTCAGGGTCGATGCCGTAATTGCGCTGGCAACTTCCTTGACCGCTACTAGGATGGCTTGCTTTTTCTCGGTTCCGTAGCTGAGGTGCCGTTTGATGTTCTCGATCACCACAATCGAGTCATCAACGACGCGACCGATTGAAATGGTTAGCGCGCCAAGGGTAAGCATGTTGAGCGAATAGCCGCCAACGTTCAATCCAATGAAGGTCACCAAGACGGACAACGGAATTGAGACTGCGGTAACCAAAGTTGACCGGGCGGACATGAGGAATAGCAAAATGACCGCAACCGCAAAGACCAGTCCTAAGCCGCCCTCGATGGCGAGGTCCTTGATGGACTCCTCGATGAATGGGGCCTGGTCAGAGACAATGGTGAACTCGGTGTTGTCTCCGGCCTTCTCAGCAAGCTGCGGCAGGGTATCCACGATGGTGTGGGACAGTGCAACGATGTCCGCGTCCGGAACGGCGGTGATAGAAAGCGAAAGTGACTCTTGGCCGTTGGTGCGGGTGATCGAGGTGGGGTCCTCGTTAACCAACTCCACACTTGCTAGGTCGCCAACGGTGGAGACTCCAGACTCGCTCAGCACGGGAAGAGCGGCAATGTCCTTGACCGAGGTGATCAGGGTGCCTGCTTGGACCGCCAGCGAACCTTGGTCATCCGTGATTACCGTCCCGGCAGGGATCTGGGTGCCGTTTGCCTCGAGCGCGTTCTGCAGGTCGGTGGGGGTGATACCGGTGGCGAGAGCCTCAGGGTTTGGGGTGATCACGATCCGCTGGGTTAGGCCTCCCTGGAGGGTTACGTTTCGTACACCGTCGATCCGGGAGATCTCCGGGATCGCAACGTTCTGCATGGAACTTGAGAGCTGTGCAATGTCCGCGTCGGAGGAAGCGGTGAAGTAGAGGACCGGTAGGTCCGCCGTGGAGCCAAAGATTACTTGAGGTTCCATGGCGTTTTCCGGGAGGCCGCTCACCTCTTCGACGACGTTCTTGATCTCGGCCTTGAGGGAGATCTGGTCCAAGCCGAACTCGGTTCCGAGCGTCACCGTAGCAACGTTGGTTGAGGAAACAGCGGTTACGGTTTCTACACCAGCAATGTTCTCGAGTGCGCGGCTGAGCGGCACGGAGACCTGTTGGTCTATGATCTCGGGGCTAGCGCCGGGTACCACCGTGACAACGGCAACCTGTGGAATAGAAATGGAAGGAATGAGTTCCTGCTTCAAACTACCCATCGAAATAACTCCACCAATGGCGATGATGAGAGTGAACAGGGCGATGGCTGCGCGGTTAGCCAACGAGTATTGGGCGAGTTTACCCATAGTGAATCCTCAAGTTGTTACGAATACGGCCAATGGCGTGGACATAAGGGGGACAACAATCCCTAGCGGTTCTACCGGTCTAACCGAAATGGCGAGGTAAGAGTTCCAATAAACAGTGTGGCACACATCCTTAAAGTTTACACTTGTGCAAGTTTGCATTAATGCATAGTCTTAGTGAGTGACCGGTCCAGAACTTTCCCGCAGACAACAAAATAGGGTCGACGCTTTGCGTGCGATTCACCGTGCCGCATATGAGTTGACGTTGCAGGATGGTCCAGCCAGCGCAACCGTAGAGGCGATTTCCCGCAAGGCCGGTGTTTCCGCGCGCACGTTCTTCAACTATTACCGATCCAAGGAAGACGCCGTCCTTGGAATTCACCCGCCCCAAGTGCGCCTCGAGCAGCTCAGCGCTCTTGCTCAGGGCGGCACAAGAGGATTATTTAACCGGGTTCTCACGCTCATGCATGAGGTAGTCCGGGACAGCATTGTGGACGGTTCAACGTTTGCACACCGCAAAGAAATCTTTGATCTACTGCCGGAAAGCAAGGACCGCATGCGCGCCCACATGAGCGCGTGCGAGAGCGCGGTCCAGGAGGCAATCGTGTCCAACTTTGACACGGGAATCCTCCAAGACGAGGCGCTCAAAACTCAGCCGGACGCTCAAGACTCGGCCCGCGCCTTGATCGTCTTGGCCGGCAGCGCGTTTAGGTTCACCTACGAACGCGCTCCCTTTGATCTGCTCTCGCCCCCCGTTGAAAAAGTGGCAGAGTCCGTAGAGATCTTCAACAGAATTTTGAAAGAGACGTTATGAGTTCCCCTCAGCCCGCAACCGTGCCAGACCCAAACAGCACCCAGGCTCCGGCGACTACCGTCCCGGTGTCTAACGCGCCCGTGCAATCGATCAAACTTTTATTTGCCGGTTTGATGGTGACCCAACTCTTGTCTGCGCTCAACCAGACCGTACTTTCGAGCGCGCTTCCAACCCTGGTTGGGGAGCTCAACGGTGTGGAACACATGACGTGGGTGATCACCGCGTTCATCTTGGCGGCAACGATCACCATGCCCATCTACGGCAAACTCAGTGATCTGCTAGGGCGCAAGCCACTGTTGATCGCTGCGATCCTGATCTTCGTCGCCGGATCGCTAGTCGGTGCACTCGCGCAAGATATGCCAACGCTGATCATCGCCCGGGCAATCCAAGGGCTTGGCGGCGGAGGGCTGATGATTCTGTCCCAGGCCGCCATCGCAGATGTCATCCCCGCGCGGGAACGCGGCAAGTACATGGGCATCATGGGCGCCGTATTTGCGGTGTCTTCGGTTGCGGGTCCGCTACTCGGTGGTTGGTTCACGGAGGGCCCCGGCTGGCGTTGGGCGTTTTGGATCAACCTTCCACTTGGAGCACTCGCCCTTGCGGCAACGATTGCGTTCCTGAAGATTCCGCGTCCGGTCCTGAAGGAAAAGCCAAAGCTCGACTACTTGGGTATGGCACTGATCTCGGTAGCGACAACCGCGATAGTCCTGACCCTGACCTGGGGCGGTAGCCAGTACTCGTGGGGTTCGACAACGATCATCTCGATGATCGTCATAGCAGCGCTGTCAACGGCAGCCTTTATCTGGTCGCAGTCAAAGGCGCAGAACCCGATCATGCCGCTATTCCTATTCAAGGACCGCAACTTCATCTTGACCACGATCTCCGCGCTCGCCGCCGGAATCGCAATGTTTGGCGCTATCGGCTACATGCCCACCTACCTGCAAATGGCCGGTGGCTACAGTGCGACCATCGCAGGTTTGCTCATGACACCCATGATGGCGTTCTTGCTCGTGGCCTCAATCGTCAGCGGTATTGTGGTCAGCCGCACGGGTAAATACAAGACCATGCCCATCTTGGGGTCGTTCATCTTGACCATCGGCATGCTACTCATGGCCACCATCAAGGTGGACACCTCAATCGTGGTCATCTGTATCTTCCTAGGGGTGGTTGGCACGGGACTGGGCCTGTCCATGCAGATCTTGACTCTCATTGTTCAAAACTCCTTCCCGCTCCGGCACGTAGGCACCGCAACGGCCGCCAACAACTACTTCCGTCAGGTGGGCGCCACATTGGGGTCTGCGGTAGTTGGATCCCTGTTTGCTAACCGATTGCTAGACCTCGTTGCAAGCCATCTGGGACCGATGGCCGAGCAAGTGGGAGACACGAGTTCGTTCACCCCGGCCATGGTGCACGGACTGCCTCCGGAAGTGAAACTGCCGATTGTCACGGCCTACAACGAGGCGCTCATGCCTATTTACCTGTGGCTGGTCCCGCTAGCATTGCTCTCGGCGATCGTGCTGTTCTTCTTGAAACAAAAGCCGCTCGCAACCACAATCGAATCGATCGAAGAGCAACTGGCCGAGCCCGTCGGATCGACCGCGATCGAGCACGTGCTCCAGGCCGAGGAACGCGTAAAGCGCGCCAAAGAACCAGCCCCAACAACAGGCATCGGGAAATAAATCTAAAGCCGGGCGGGAAAAACTGACCACTAGTAGGTCACAAATACGGGCACAGTTGCGGTAACTCAGCAGGTGGGGCGGGTGTGATCCAAAATGGTTACGCTCGCCTCACTTGTAAACTCTTGCCTCCGCTCCGGCTCGGATGCGACGCTGAAGTGAGCCAAAGTAAGGGCGCGTTAGGTTCTGCTAACAGAAGAAACTGTTATAGAACCGTGACAAAGCTCGGACTCATACGTCACTCTGGTAGAGGTTCTTCTCTTTGCAACACCGAGTAACCCGTCTGCATCTAGCTACAAACCCCCAACCCCAAGGCGACTGGATGCGTTGCCGCAAGGATTTTACTCAATGGCAGTAGGCAGTACACGGCGCGAACTTCACGCCATCGAAAAGCACAAGCGCACCTCACGATTCAAGATGAGAGTCAGCTTCGCAGCAACTGCGGCGGCTCTAGGATCCGTAATTGCGGTGACCGCTGTTGCAGCGGTCTACAACAGCGACCAACCAAGCATTACCGCAGAACCCTTCTCAACTCCGGCACCTACGCTGACCGGCCTTGGTACTCCAGACCAGGGTGACGCTGTCGCAGCATCGGAAGAAGAAGTGGCAATCATGGCTGCGGCAGAACTAATTACCGTGGCAGACACCATCGCAGCTGAGTCCCCAGAGGTACTCGCTGCACGCAAGGACTTGGAAGAGTTGGTTGCAAGTTTCAGCCAAGCCCAAGACCCTGCCCTCATAAACGAACTTACCGGGCGCAACGATTCGGCCTCCCGTGATCAAAGCCGTGCAGACCTCGCGGCCGTGCCTGAAGGTGAAGAGCAGGCCCAAGCGAATCTAGCGGCACTTGATGGCGACACTCCTTCCGCTGAAACCGAGCAAACGCAGCCCACTGAGGAAGCCCAGCCGGAGACAGCGAAGCAGGATGAGTCAGCAAACGATGCTCCCGCTGAAGAACCAGCCGACGCCCCCGCCGTTGTCACCCTTGCTGATATTGAGGAAGCAACGCTCGCCCTTGAGGCGCTGTTGGGTGCCGAGGGACTTGTGCTTGTAACTTCGGTTGACGAGATTAAGGCACAAGAGTTTGCCGATGCCTGGCGCGAAGCCGAGACTTTGGCCGATTCGACTGCCGGTTACTCCAACGGTCAAATCCCGGCCTCGGCATTGTCCTCTTTGAGTTTCGCCAAGGGACACATGGCCCGCGCGGATGCTGCACTGATGTTGGAACTCCTGAACGATGAATTCAAGGCAACATTTGGTCATGACATCGGTTTGACCGACTCCTACCGTTCCTACGCTTCTCAAGTAGTCACCAAGGCAAACAAGGGATACTTGGCCGCGACCCCGGGACGTTCCAACCACGGTTGGGGCCTTGCTCTGGACCTGCGTGGAAAGGTTGCCCAGTGGGGAACCGCGGAACGCAACTGGCTCGTGCAAAACGGTTCCAAGTACGGATGGATTTCGCCTTCCTGGGCCCAACGTGGCAACGGCAAGGAAGAGCCTTGGCACTGGGAATTTGAAGGCAGCTCAGTTTCTGCAGCAGCACAGAGTGCGCTGTCAGGAAACACCGATAAGTAACTGCGAGATTTCAGCCGCTGCTGAAGTGACAGGAGCCCTGATCTTGGTTAAGGTTGAGGCAAGTAACTTGTTAGTTCTGTCACTAAAGCCGGCGGTATTGTGGAAGTCGTTGGCATAAGTGTCAGAAACCCGGATGAATGCAGATTCGTCCGGGTTTCTGAGCAGATATAGCAAGCATTTTGGCCGCGTCAAAGCGGTTGCCCCGTTGAGGAAAAACTTGTGATGCATACGGCGTGTGGGTGGTGACTCGCACATGAATAAGTTGGCCATTTTGGCCCTTGTTTTTATTAGCCTGCTAGGTATGACACTGGCGGCAACACTCGGTATGTTTCAAGCTACCGGCATCTCCAATGAGGAGATGATTGAGTTAGCCCCCGCGCTTGAAGACTCGGCAAGTTTGGAAACTACACAAGAGGACAGCACCTCTTATTTGGCGCAACTGGATAAGCCCATGCGGGAAACCGAAGAGAATACGGCAATCCCGCACGCGCTAGATGAAGCGACTCAGACACTGCAAGAGGTGCGCGATGTTTACATCTCGTTCCCGCAAGCGTTCCTAGACGTCGTTATCCAATTCCAAGATGGTGCACAATGTGAAGGCGACAGCGCCTGCGTGCTGAGCCCCAACGAAATTGCTATCAACCGAACTTGGGCGAAGACAGCAACTCGCGATGAAGTGATTCTTGCGCTTGCCCGGCAACACGCAACTCTAGCTATTGACCGCGTATGGGGTAGCCAGAGCGCAGCCAATTTGGATCTGCAGAATCTGATTCCCACCTGTGTTGTGGAACGGGATATGGAAATCTATGCTCAAGCAACCAACAACGAGCTACCTAAAATCGATCAGCGGTCCTCGCTGTCCGTGACCGCTCTCGGTGATGTCATTGTTCAGGAAATGACCGGACAGGTGGACCCAAACGCCATCTACGTTTCGCAGTTTCACACCCCGGAACAGATCCGGGTAGCCCAAGAAGTAGGTATGGGAGAACTGCCCGAGATTGTGATACCTGTGTCCTCACCTAACTGCGAACCTAGCCCCAGCTTCTTGGTTCCCGAACGGTAATTTGTTTCCGTAAGGCAAGTAGTTTCACCGGGTATCTCGCTCCCGTACGGCAAATAGCGTGGCGGTAGGAGGATCGAGGCGTCTTGCGGCCAAGACCAAATATCAATTTCTAGTTTATGGTGACAGACTAGGAGCATGTTCGAGTTGGATCAAGACCACGACACATCCCTACTTATGCCGCTATACATCGGGTTGGCTCCCCGGGACCCTCGGGGGCAACGCCCGGTAAGTGATGAAGCAATTGATTTTATTGAGCCGGTAACGGTCGATGAACTTGCTGATGTCCTACTTGATTTGGGGATCCCTAGCCAGGTAATTGACGGTGCTCAAGTTGGCGCCCCCGGTTGGGTAATGGCCCGGGGTTTGGGATGGTCCGACGGGTATTTCATTCGGTCGGCCCGCAACGAGAACTCAAGCCGCGGACCGTATCTGACGATGGGTTCAGACGATCTAGCCGCTCACTTGGCGGAGGAACTTAATGTCTCTTGCCGCATTGGTCCGGCAATGCATCAAGAGCCGAGTCCCGACAACGACCAAATTGCCGACCTGTCCGTGCACAAACGCGCAGGGGCCGTCATTGGTAACTATCGGTCCACGGACGGTCCAATGCTCGCACACGGCGTTGGAGATCCGCTGTGGTTCACGTATCAGCGTGGGCAAACCATCGTTTCCGGAGTGCACCCAGACACCGATTTGTCCAGCGTGGTGCAGTATCCGACCGGATCCGCCATTGTGGGACTGGAACGCAACGGTCCATGGCGTCGCCTCATGATCGTTGATGATGGGATCCTTGAGGCCATTCACGAGTGGGGGCCGGACTGGTTAACGGTTGATCCCCGCGACCCGCTTGAGATTGAAGATGGTTGGTTGACCACCTTCAGTGGTTCGATGCACGGGCTGGATCCCGCTGATCTTGTCCAAGAGTATTTTGAGGTGCCCCAAGCCTTCGCAGCCGATTTCCTATCCGGGTTTGACCTGGACTCGGAGCAGTTGACCGCGCTGGATAAGGTTTTGGTTGACCGCAGTGCTTTTGATCCGTTTACGGATGTGCTACGGATCTTGGGCCTGCCGGATGTGGCCGCCGAGGTGGCTGAAGGCTGGCGTGACGGCCATGACCTCCCGGGCGCTACACGGGTTGAGCCGCAGCCCTTTGGGCGGGCGCTGTGGGACTCGGTGACTACCGTTCCACAGGAGCCAGGGCTGCCCGCTTGGATCCAACGGATGTGGATCACCCGTCCGGCTTCCTATTATTGGCTGACCGCCGGGGAGATTACCGTCCTTGCGGCAGGAACCGTTGCCGCAGTGAAGAAGAACCGCACGGGGCTGGCCGCCGGTCTGGGGGGTCTCATTGCGGTTTCGGTGGCTGATCTGCTGATCCCCGCTAAATGGCGGGGCCAAGACCGGTAGAAACACGCCTGAACTGTGTTAAAACCAAGTAAGTCAGCAATGACACGTATGTTGGAAGCATGGATTTCCGGATATTCACTGAGCCCCAGCAGGGGGCCAATTACGATGACATTCTCGCTGTAGCTCAAGCTACCGAGCGTTTAGGGTTTGACGCGTTCTTCCGCTCGGACCACTTCTTGTCCATGGGCGGCGATGGATTGCCTGGGCCTACCGATGCCTGGCTCACCTTGGCAGCGCTTGCCCGGGAGACCAGCCATATCAAGTTGGGAACCCTGGTCACCTCGGCAACCTTCCGTCACCCAGGCCTACTAGCGGTTTCAGTTGCCCAGGTAGATCAGATGAGTGGCGGCCGCGCAGAATTAGGCTTGGGTGCCGGGTGGTTTGCGCAAGAGCACAAGGCGTACGGGGTACCTTTCCCCGCGAAGCGGTTTGGGCTACTGGAAGAACAACTGGAATTGATTACCGGCTTGTGGAACACCCCGGTTGGCGAAAAGTATAACTTTGCTGGTGAGCACTACCAGATCACTGACTCGCCGGCCCTGCCTAAGCCTGTCCAAGACCGCGTACCCGTGATCATTGGTGGCCACGGACCAAAACGTACCCCCGCCCTAGCCGCCCGGTTTGGGACCGAATTCAATACTCCGTTCGCGGAATTCGATGCGTTGACTCCCACGTTCGATCGAGTCCGTGCAGCCTGCCAAGTAATTGGACGCGACCCAAATGAACTCACGTATTCGAGTGCCTTTGTTGTTTGCGTTGGTAAAGACGAAGCTGAGTTTGAACGCAGGGCACAGGCAATTGGTCGGGAACCGGCAGAATTGCGCGAGCACGGTATTGCTGGAACCGTCCCGGAGGCCATTGCCGCGATCAAGAGGGCACAGGATGCTGGGGCGGAGCGGCTCTACCTGCAGGTACTAGACCTATCCGACCTTGAACACCTCGAGCTTATTGCGGCTGAGGTAACCTCTCAGTTTGCATAAAAGCTGTATTTCACTGCATAAACGTGAGGTTCGGGTGGAGTTCTTGCTCATAAAACCGTGGTTCCGGGCGTTAATCCCCGCCCGCACCTCTACGCCAAGTAAAGTCTGAACCATGACAACGCCTTACGCTCAGTTTCGCCTTGACCCGGATCCAAGGGACAAGTCATTTCTGCGCGGAACCGTCCACCATGTGCTGACCTCATTGAGCTCCGACACCATCACAGCTCTGCCTCAGCCTCATACCGCTAGGGACGTGCCACCACCGACCAATAGATGGTTTTCGGGGCTGGCATTTGCTGAGCCTCGGGCCGTCTTTCCGATGCCGTATTCCTACCAGCAGACCACCGCCGGTTTCACATTTGGACTACCAAAGGTAGTTAGTTCGAGACACTCGGTGAGCGGTTCTGCGGTAGCAGATATTGATGTGAACGTTGGGGCGAGGTCCCACCGGATTGCAAGTTTTGATCTAGCTAGTGTGACCATTGAATTCCTTAATGAAATTGGCAGAGTCTTGGGGCGGGCCACCCTGGCCGAAGGGGTACCATACATATCGTATGAGGCTGAAGTACCCCATGAACTGGCGTTATCGGTTCCTTTCGCTATGTCCTATGAGAACCTAGCTACCTACTCGGTATCCGGGCGTGACTACGGCATGGTGACATCCGGAAAGTACACTTCACGGGCGATCAAACTCAAGACGGGGGACTTTGTCTCCCTCATAGCGCTACCCAACATCGTTGACGAGGCCCTGAGCCGCAAAAGCGTGCTCCACAAGTTGGCTACGTGCGCCTCCTACCCCGTACAGCGGACAGAGGTAACCGCGACCCACGGTCCCGATCAAGTACACACCACAATTCGGTACGTGGCCAAGGACAACGGCCCCGTAGCAGTGGTGCGCATGCCACACCATGGTCCCTCCTCGGAGCCGTCGGTGGGCCAGTACAGCACCGTCTCCGGGACGGTATCCCTGCACCTTGAAAAGATGTTTAGTTGGTCTACCCCGGCGGTTGAACCCGCTGCGGAACCCGATCTGTCGGGGCTCGATGCGAGACAGCTAGCAACGTTGAGCGCACAAGTCACCCTTGATCTTCAAGAGCCGCCACGTGCTCCGCTAGACACCTATTACGCAGGCAAAGCCTTGCTGCGTGACGTGAACCTGTTGGGTTTGGCTGAGCAACTGGAAGTCGCCGGCGCACCAGAGTTTCGGGCGGAACTTGAAGAGAGGTTCCTAGTCTGGATGGATCCACAGGGAGTGGACCGCCAAGACGACCGGTTCTTTGTGCATGAGCCGCAGTGGTGTGGTGTGGTTGGTATGCAGGCATCCTTTGGTGCAGACCAGTTCAATGACCACCACATTCAAAATGGTTATTTCCTGTACGTGGGCGCTCTATTAGCAAAATCCAACCCGCAGTTCCTAGAGCGGGCACAACTCGTTATCGATGCGCTGGCCTGGGACGTTGCCGCCCCGATTGAAAACTCGTGGGTGCCTATGCTGCGGGTCTTTGACCCATATAAGGGGCATTCCTGGTCGAGCGGATTGGCGGATACCGACGACGGTAATAAGCAAGAGACCAGTGCGGAGGCCATTAACTGTTGGAACGGGTTGGCGCTGTGGTCTCAGGTCACCAAGAACCCAGCGTTTGAAGCTGTGGCTCGATGGATGCTGGCCCTAGAAGTCCAGTCTTCCTTAGCTTATTGGACCAACGTCAACCTCGACGATCCGGTCATGCGCGGGTACCAACACTGTGTGATCCCCCAAGTTTGGGGAGGTAAACACGAGTACGCTACCTGGTTCAGCGCCGATCCACCGGCGATGCTGGGGGCCATAATCCTGCCATTTACCGGTGTTAGCACTTACTTAGCTGCCGACGTAGAGCGGATCACGGCGAACTTAGAATCGGTCATTGGCTACTTCAACGATTACGACGTCTATCACGGGGATTACCTGCTGATGTACAGTTCTCTACGCGGGGCAAGTTACGCCCAAGAAGCACAACGAGCTGCTGTCGACTACCCTCAGGATCTGATTGACGACGCTAATTCGCGGAGTTATTTATTGGCTTGGGCTATGGTGCACAGCCAATAAATTTCCAACTGATGCAGCGTAGTGCCGCGTTGGATTGTCACATGATCGCGGGCAAACTCAGAAGAAGAACAAAAATGATCACCAGCACAGAAAATGCGATCCCGAGTGCTCCCAAGACGATTCCTGCGGTTGCAAGTCCACCACCTTCTTCTCCAGTACGCCGGATTTGGTTCTTTGCCGAAATACCCAAGACAAGAGCGAGGATTGGGCCAATAAACATGAAGATGGTGACGCCCAGAATGCCGCAGACTAGTGCCGCGGTCGCCATGGAGTTAGTCCCGGCTGGCCCCTGCCTGTAACCGCCATTGTAAGAAGCGCTTTGTGGGCCGCCATAGGCTGGAATGCTGGGGTGTCCGGGGTTACCCATCGGTTGTCCATACGGATTGGTGCCCGGTGCAGGAGTACCGTACGGATTTGTTCCTGACGTTGGGGACTCATACGGATTCCCACTCGCGGTGGGAACAGCGTAGGGATTACTGCCGGGTGCTGAAATAGCTCCGGACGGAGTAGTCAGCCCATAGGAACTGTTGTCGATCGTGGCAGCGCCATGGGTGGAACTCCCATATGGGTTAACCGGTGTGGCCGATGAATCACTCGCCAGCGTGGAGTCGGAACTCTGGGTTTGCCCGGGCAGGTAGGTGCCAGCGGCAAATGCGGACCCCGCCGGGGTAGGGGAACTTGGTGTAGGAGAGTCTGGCGTGGGAAATAGAACCGACGGCTCCTTAGGCGTAGCCCGCTGGGTATTTGAAAAGGGATTAAATTCATCGTTGCTGGACATCGTTTTCCCATCTGTTCGAGTAGAAACCCAGCAAAAATCGCAGAAATCTTAAGCGGGTACCTTGTAATCCTAACCGGTCTATGGGCGTAAATCCGTAGCGCTCCCATCAGTCCGACATTTGAGATTTCGCCCTCGGCAAAGTATATGCAAAGTCAATCGTGGCAGTATCCTGCCCAAGGACATGTTTTGCACGAACAATAGTGGCTTCATGCAACAGGCATGAACCGGGGGATTGGATCGCTCGATGAATTTTGGTTGGAAACTCTTTGGCGATGGCCAAACACTCGGCCCCAATGATGTAGTTGGTCCACACGAGCGGCTGACTTGGCCGCGAACAATTGGCATTGGTCTGCAACATATTATTGCGATGTTTGGGGCCACCTTCTTGGTGCCGCTGCTAACGGGTTTCCCACCTGCGACAACGCTGTTCTTCTCAGCAATAGGAACGATGTTGTTCCTAATTATCACAAAGAACCGGCTTCCTAGTTACTTGGGTTCGAGCTTCGCATTCCTTGCCCCGATCGGAGCAGCAACGGGGAGCAGCGGCTACGCTGGCGCCATCGGCGGTATTCTCATCACTGGAATCTTGCTCGCAATCGTAGGCTTCATTGTCCACTTTGCAGGTGTGCGTTGGATTGAGTCTCTCATGCCTCCTGTAGTTACCGGAACAATAGTTGCGCTCATCGGGTTAAACCTAGCGCCCGCGGCCTGGGGCCAGGGAACAATGCTTCTCGATGCCGATGACCGGGTAGTTCTCGACGCCGCCGGTCAAGTCACCATGCTCTATGAGTCGGGATTCAGGTCCGCTCCTTTGACCGCGATCGTTACTCTTGGCTCGGTAATTCTCATCACCGTCTTGTTCAAGGGACTACTCGGCCGGCTCTCAATCTTGTTTGGTGTGGTGGTTGGATATATCTTTGCCGCGTTCAGGGGTGAGGTCGACTTCTCTGCCATTGGCAAAGCCGCCTACATTGGTCTGCCAGAGTTCACCGCGCCGGAGTTTGACCTCAAACTCTTGGGGCTATTCTTACCGGTGGTGTTTGTACTGGTAGCTGAGAACATTGGTCACGTGAAATCAGTGGCCGCTATGACCGGCGAAAATCTAGATCACCTCACCGGTAGGGCACTCATCGCAGATGGTTTGGCAACCACACTCGCGGGTGTTGGAGGAGGCTCCGGAACTACTACGTACGCCGAGAACATTGGTGTCATGGCAGCGACGCGAGTTTACTCGACGGCCGCCTACTGGGTGGCGGGGGTTGGGGCACTGTTGCTGAGCCTTTCACCTAAGTTCGGAGCAGCAATCTCAACCGTGCCTCAGGGAGTAATCGGTGGTGTGGCCACACTGCTTTACGGCATGATCGGAATGCTAGGTATCCGAATCTGGATGCAAAACCGCGTGGACTTCTCCAACCCAATTAACTTGACGTCTGCGGCAGTTCCGCTCGTTATTGCGATTGCAGATTTTGCTTGGCACCCGGGCGAGATGGAGTTCCGAGGAATTGCCCTTGGCACCGCAGCAGCCGTTGGTATTTACCACCTGATGACATTCCTGGCCAAGTGGCGTGGTACCTCACAGGAACCGGCCTCGCCAGCATCGGTTCCTGGGGGTTCGGAATTAGAGTCGCGAGCATGACGCTAAGGTCACGTAACGCGGGGAACCTCACGCAAACCGTGCACGATGCTAGCCATGCTTAACGTAGACAAGCGGTAACTGGGCAAGCATCGAAACATAAAGTAGCGGCCATACCGGTTCAACGGTATGGCCGCTACTTTCATGAATGGGGAATTAATCCGCCGCCAACTTCAGGAAACTTGCCCTGGAATATTAAGAAGCTTCAGTAGCAGCTGGATCTTCAGCCGGTTCCTCTACACCCTCGTCTTGATCGGTAGCACCTTCTTCAGGGGTTTCACCACTGGTGCCCTCGGGCTCTGCGGGGGCCTCAACCTTGTCGGAGAGTTCCCAAAGAGGGGTGCAACCTTCCCGAGTGAGCATGGGAGTCTCTGCTTCGAGTGGAACGGTATCTGCAGTGAGAAGATCGGTGAAGTTCTCACCGATAAGTAGATCAACGGTGGCATCTTCGCGTTCATCCAAGATGAGAACCGCATTTGGGAAGTGGGCCGCGAGAGTATAACCCTGGGCCACGCCACCGACACCGAACTGGATGGCTACGGTTGCCCGTGGTTCCTTAGCATTGTTGGTCTCTGCGACTACAAACTTGCGGTCTTCAAGTTTCTTGGCAACGACGGCCGCTAACCCACTACGCTTGGAAGCGTTAAGAACGGTGACCTCAATCTTTGAGGCGGCCACCGGCAGAGTGTCAGTGGGGAGACAAGGGACAGGGACTTGTTTGTCTACCGCGACCTTCTTGTATGTGAAGTCTTTGTTAAATGGCAGCGAAATCGCTTCCGTGTAGACACCCACTCCCGCTAGCCCAGCTGCTGCTAAAAGGACAATGAGGAGTCCAAAAATAACTGCCTGACGCTCTTGCATCCGGCGACGGCGTACGCTTCTGGCCTGCTTAATTTGTTCTTGACTCACTGATACGAATTACCCTGCTTGTGTAAATGGGGGTGGCCCGGTTTTATGCACCTAAAAACATCTGTGCCTAATGAGAATACTTGATAAGCGTGTGGGCTTGTTCAAACCCGCTCGGGATTTGGTCACGATGATTCGATTGAGTAGACCCGAGCGTGCAGAATCGTGCGTTGCTGGAGAGCAGCACGAACTGCACGGTGGAGCCCATCTTCAAGATAGAGCTTGCCCTGATACTCAATGACGTGAGCAAAGAGATCACCGTAAAATGTGGAATCTTCAGTGAGCAGGGTATCTAGATCGAGGGTCCTTTTGGTAGTGATAAGGTCCTTCAACCGCACTTGGCGTGGTGCTACGTTGACCCAATCGCGAGTACGGGTCAGGCCGTGGTCCGGATAGGGCCTGCCTTCGCCCACACGTTTAAAGATCATGGCCCTAATTCTACTGTGGGCTTGGGCAGGTCTCGTTGGTAAATTGTGCAGACCCATCCGCAAACGTGAACTCATTGGTCAAATTGACCCAAAAGTGCCACCTGAAGGGCCCGATGATCGATTTGGGGACTTTGAATCGGTCGATCGAACGCATAGCAAGGTGCGGATGATTTATAGTTATCTCAGGATCCACGGGCCTCCTTTGGGATGGGTCGTCGTTTTATTTAGACCACTTTCATCACCAAACTTGAATTGGTGACCAGCTTGGGAAAGGCCCACCATGTCTTCCGGTTTTTTGGCTCTCCTTGACGATATCGCGGTGCTAGCAAAGGCTGCGGCCTCGACCGTTGACGACCTCGCCAGCGCAGCGATGAAAGCTTCTGCCAAGGCTGCGGGGGTAGTGATAGATGACGCCGCAGTTACGCCGCAGTATGTTCGTGGGATTGAACCAAAGCGAGAACTATCGGTCATCAAGCGAATCACGATTGGTTCGCTGCGCAATAAGTTCTTGATCATCTTGCCGGCGGCAATGGTGTTCTCTACGTGGGCGCCCTGGATCTTGCCGATCTTCCTCATCCTGGGTGGCTCCTACCTCGCCTTCGAGGGAGCAGAAAAATTCTTGGGCTGGTTTGGGGTGCATCTGCACGCGGAGAGCAAAGAAGAAGCAAAGTCCGCAGACCCAGTCGAGTTCGAACGGACCATTGTTTCTGGTGCGGTGCGCACGGACCTTGTACTCTCTGCGGAGATCATGCTCATCACCTTGGCCAACGTGGACGTGCAATCATTTTGGGAGCGGTTGGGCGTCTTGGCAATCGTTGCCGTGGTGATGACGGTACTGGTTTACGGTGTTGTTGCTCTGCTGGTCAAGATGGACGACATTGGGATGGTCTTAGCGAAGTCAAAGGCTGGCATTGTCGCCAATCTTGGACGCGGCACGGTCAAAGCCATGCCTAAGGTATTTAGCCTGCTGAGCATTGTGGGCACGGTCGCGATGCTTTGGGTTGGTGGGCACATCGTTATCAAGAGTCTGTCGGACCTTGGATTTACCCCGTTGTACGACCTGTCCCATTGGATCCTTGAGAGCCTGTCCCACCTTGGTGGGGTTGTAGCCTGGTTTGGAGATACCTTCTACTCAGCGATCTTTGGGCTGGCCCTTGGAGTGTTACTGGTAGGGGCGATCACCGCATTCAACAAGCTGCGTCACCGCAAGGCAGTAGCGCACTAGTTTCGAAAGCGCTTGTCACAGAAGTAAAGCGTTGGTCCGAGGTTAATGGAAAAACTCCATTGACCTCGGACCAACGCTTTCACAGTTAGTTACGGGCGCCTCTAAACGCTAGTTACGGGCTCCCTTAACGCTGTCGGAGTTATCTCCGCGGATCTTGGAGTTGCTGACACCTACGACCCGATTTACCTTTTGGTCGGCAGCCCGCAGATTTGCCATTTGCGACTTTGTTTCACGCTCGTGATAGTGCCGTTTATCTTTGTTGCGGTACTTGGTGTAGATAACAAAGAAAAATACTGGGCCGGATAACAAGAACAGGTATGGAAAGAAGCTGCCGTCGCTGTCGCTGGACATTGCCAGATACACGGAAGCGTTTGTGGCTAATTCTGTAGATAGATCCAGCATGTCAGAACCCCAATGCCAAGATGAATGTGGTGATGGTTCCCAAAACCTGGGCAATACCGGTAGCTACCCAAAGTTTGGGCATGTTGATGGGGATCGAGCCCATTGTTTCACCGGTTCGGCCGTTGACCGCGATGTAGTGCAGCAGTTCTTTGCCGCCGGACTTCTTCTCATAGTAACTGTAGAGCCAGATAGGCAGGTAGGCAGAGATCCACCGCTGCCCCACCGGGTCAAACCGTTCTTGTTCCCACCGCACGCCACGGTCGTAGAACCGAATGGTGCTTTTAGCCTGGTAACGGCCAATGTCTTGGGCTTGTTTCAGGACCAAGTTCATCATGCGGTCAACGTCGGTGTCGCGGCGTTGGGAACTGAACCCAGCCAGGTAGTTCGCATTGAAGCGGACGATATTCTCGGTATCAAAAGGCAGCACCGAGTTCACAATATTGTTTGTGTTCTGGGTGACGTTGACGTCGAGTTTGTCTGACGCAGACTCGAGTGTGAGGTCGTCAACGTAGTAGTCAAACTCGCGTTGGACCTGATAGACATCGGCGTCATACACGGTGCGCTGGTTCTTATCACTGCCCACGGTGTATCTGCGGGTCTGGTGTTCACCAACACCGGCCATGTACAGCTTCGCGTTGACGTCGACAATCATGTACGGCAAGTACACGCCAATAACGTTCTCCGCGTTGAAGTCTGCTTGGAACTTGCGGTTGGCAAAGAAGTTACGCTTCGTGACAAAGTCGGAAATCTTCTTAACCGCAACCTGCTTTGGCAGGGAGAACGGAAGGACGGCATCGGGAACTGCGCCGTTAGGGACCTGCTGATTGACGGAAAGCGTATTGCGGCACCAGTGGCACCGGGACTGCATGGCGTGAGCGGTGTCGACAACGACCTCGGCGCCGCAAGCGGAGCATTTGAAGCTCATGACCTCACTGACATCGGGAACGATCGGTGCGGACCCTGACCCGATCGTGATTCCGCGCAACTGTGAAATTGGGGTGTTGAGGCGGAAAACATCAACGGCGCTTTCCTCTTGCCACTCAAAGCGGCAAAAGTGACAGCGCAGCATGCCGGATTCGACGCTGAGGGAAATCTCGGTTGAGCCACACTTAGGACACTTGGAAAGCCCGCTCTCAGCGGTACTGTGCGTCTGAATGACGGCGGGCCCATCGTGTTGTTCATACTCCACATTGGGGGCCTCGCCAGATGCATAGCCGGAGTTTTTCTCCTCCGTCCGGGCGTCCTTAACGTCTTGCCAAGTCTTATCCTCAAAGGCTTCCGGGCCGGTTTCCGCAACCGGGATGTCCTGATAATCGGGGTGCCCATAGGGCACCGGGGGAGTATAGGGCTCGGAAGTGGTGTATTCCTGGTGCGAGCTGGGCTGTGGTGGAGTCGGGGGAACGATAGGGCCCATGTGTGGATCAGTCATGGTTTTCCTTTCCGGGAGGCAGCGTGGCTGGCCTACCAACGGGGTAAGCCCGGCACGCCGCAACCAAATACTGCTAAGAAGCCTAGTGGGTTAAAACCTATGACGTAAGCGGCCACCGTCGACACAGATCGATGTCTTCAGTGGCCGCTGCGGGGAACAACCGTAAGGGTTAAAGCCCCAGTGCCTTGGCCTTGGCCGCGTCGTAATCTTCTTGGGTGATGAGTCCCTGGTCAAACAGGCCCTTGAGTTGGGTCAGCTTGGTCGCGATGTCATCTTGTGCGGGAGCGGGAGCGGGAGCGGGAGCAGGGGGCGCCTGCTGAACTGGCACCTGCTGCTGCGGTACTTGCTGTTGTGGAACCGGCTGTTGCAGGCCGCCAACGGCACCTCCCGCCGCGTTGAGTCCCATACCCATGAACGCCATTCCGGCGCCTCCACCGGTAGGGTTCTCACCGGCTGCTTGCATACCGCGGGCCACCGACTGCTGCATGAAGGAGTTCCCACGGGCACCGCCAAGGGCATCGGCCTTCTTGACGTCCGAGAGCAAAGCCTTAGTGTCCGCGTCGTACTCAACGGCCTGAAGCGCCACTTTTTCAATGGTGAGTCCACGGTCAGAGGTCCACCGGTAGCCCTCTTCAACCGCGGCGGACATTGACTGTGCAAAACCAATAGCATCGCCCTGGATACGGGTGATGCGGTTGCCCTTGGACGGGTCATTTGTGTAGTTAGAAAATGCAGCTGAAAGCGAGCTGACTACCTCGTTGAACAGCTGGGAAGCAGCGTCGTTGTTGAGGTCGGAGAAGTCAAAGTGCTGGGCACCAGCCTGCAGGTAGGCGAGCGGAACAAACTGCTTGGCAAACAGGATGGGGTCAACAATCCGTAGAGTGTAGGTTCCCCGGGTAATCGCACCAACTTGGGCGCCCAAGTAGGCGTCATCCCAGTAGATCTCAGATTGGGTGCCAAAGCGGTTGTTTGGGATTTCCTTAAGGTTGACGTAGAACACCAACTGTTGGCTACCTGGCTGGCCACCAAACTTGAAGCGTTCCCACGATTGCTTGATCAACGGGCTGACAAAGCCGTCACCGGCAAAAATGCTCTGCGAGTTTGGGTCATCCGAGCGCCACTCAAAGCCACCTGGTTCAGCAACGAACCCGGTGATTTGACCATCCTGCATGGTCAAGAGGCCGTAGCCCTCTGGAACCAAAAGACGGGAGCCGTTGGTGATGATGTTTTGTGAACCCTTAGTGTTGGATCCGCGGCCAGCGTTTTGGCCCTGCGGAACACCGGGGAAAATAGCAGCTGTTGGGGCTAAACCTGCAGGTGGAACAATGAAGTCTTTCCACTGGTCAGCGAATGTGCCCCCGATTGCGCCGGCAAATGCCTTAATGAAACCCATGCTTACTCCTGTCGGATATGTAAGGTGACTGCCGGTTTCCGGCCCTTACGCTGCCTAGTTTTCTATCGCAATCAACGATTGCGTGTTGTCTATTAGTACCACAGTCATTTTACTCATTGGGGTCTAATCCATGCCCCTCACTTTACGCCGTGGCCTTACAAGGTTCTTAAAGAAACTCTGGGCAACATACAATCTTGTACATATGCTCTTTGCGACGAAGATGAACAAAGGAAAGCTGCACCACGTCTCACGCCCCAGCCTCGTTACACCAGTTGGATGGCAGTGCCACCGCTGACGCATGGTCGCTTTCCAAAGACGTATTACATCTGAATCATGGCTCTTTCGGCGCGGTTCCCAAGGTTACTTTGGAGTACCAAGCTGAGCTCAAAGTGCAGATGGAGTCTGATCCGGTTGCGTGGTTTGTGGAGTTGCCGGGCCGGGGGCGTCAGGAACGCCAGTATTTGACCGATTGGTTTGGTGCGCCGGCTGAGTCGGGGGTTCTCGTTCCCAACGCCTCGGCTGGTGCCACGATCATCTATAACTCCACTCCCATGATCAAGGGCGCAGAAATTATTGTCACCAACCACGGCTATGGCGCGGTCACCATGGGCGCGATCCGATTGGCTAAGCGGTGGAGCAGCAAAGTCGTTACGGTGGATATTCCACTCGCGGCAAGTGCACAAGAAACTGCCGATGCCGTAGCAGCGGCGTTCACCGACCGGACGGTTCTTGTTGTACTGGACCACGTCACGTCGGCTACCGCACGGATGCTTCCGGTCCAAAAGATTACGGAGTATGCCCGCGCGCGCGGTGTTCTTACGTTGGTTGATGGAGCTCACGTGCCTGGGCTTTATCAGAATGTGCTTACTGACTTCCGACCGGACTTTTGGGTAGGGAACTTACACAAGTTTGCGTGTGCGCCGCGTGGGGCTGCTCTCTTGGTTTGCCAGTCCGACATTAACCACGAGATCTACCCGCTCATTGACTCGTGGGGATACCCCAAGGATTACCCGGAGCGGTTTGATGTGCAGGGGACTTTGGACCAGACGAGCTACCTGGCTGCCCGTGCGAGCCTGGAATTCATTGACCAGCAGTGGGGTTGGGATCAGGCCATCACCTACATGACAGACATGGCAGACTATGGTCAGCACGTGATTCAGGCTGCCTTTGAGGAACTCACCGGTGGGGACAACCAAGCGCATGTGGGAATGGGGGCCAACGCATTGCGCCTGATCAAGCTGCCAAGCACGATGGCACGTAACCACGCGGAGGCGGACCAAATACGTGACCGCCTTGTGCGGGAGAACCCGGCAGAGGGGGCGTTCACTTTATTTGATGGGCAGGGGTACTTGCGGATTTCTACGCACGTGTACGACACCGCGGCCGAGTATGAGCAGTTCGCTGAGGTATTCGTGCCCAAGCTGGTTGAGTGGTCCCGCGAAGCCTAGTCTGACCGCTCCGCAATAAACCGGGCAACCGAATCACAAAAGAGCTTGGCCGCAAGCGATAACTCACGTTCCCGAGAAGTAGTCATGATGATGGGCCGGTGTGCGTCTTTTGCTTTGAAGGGCAGTAAGACCACTGGAGCTGCATAGTTGCGGCATGGGACAACGGCAACCCCCAGTCCGGCGGCCACGAGCCCTAGAACTGTGCTGATTTCCTGACCCTCAAAAGAGACCGGAGGGTTGATGCCCCACCGGTCAAATAAGGAATCCGTGGTGGACCGCAGACCAAGCCCGTGTCGCATTGCAATCAGGTCCTCTCCTGCAAAGTCGCCAGCGGTGACGGATTCGCGTTCGGCTAGTCGGTGACCGTGGGGAACCGCAAGCATCAGTTCTTCCGTGTAAATGTGTTGGGTTCGTAGCAGTAGGGAATCAGGAACGACGGCTATGAACGCGGCATCTGCACGTCCGGACTCAACGGCACTGAGACAGTCTGCACGGGAACCTTGGATGAGTTCAAAGTCGATTAGGGGCTGTTCCATGACAAACTTCTTGATCACGGCGGGCACCAGAGTTTCTCCTAGGGAGTGCTGGAATGCGATCGTGATCTTGCCGCGGTATTCGGTTGTCATGTTGGCTAGAGTGCTCTGCAACTGATCCAGGACAGTTCGTGCGGTGTTACCCAACTCGAGGGCCGCTGCGGTTGGACTGACCTTGCGTCCATCGCGCTGGCGAAGTGTCAGTCCGGTGACCGACTCGAGCCGGCTCAATGATCGGCTGGCCTGGGGCTGAGGAATCCCGAGGATGTCAGCAGCGCCGGTAACTAGCCCGGTTTCTGCAAATGCAGCGATCACAGGCAAGTGCGGGAGTAGCTCCGTCAGTCGATTCATAACAAAAGTGTATGCAATTGCTTAGCTTAATGCCATTAGTGTTATGAGAGTGCGATCCGTAATGTGACTGGTAGACCAATTGTGATTACCTCACGAAAGCGAGCTTTTGGAATTGACGGCCAAGTCAGACCAGCCAAATGTTCATGGAAGATTAAGCAATTTTGCTAATCGGAAACTACTGATCGCCTTATTCTGTGCGGGCTTTTCGACCTTTGCCCAGTTGTATGCGCCCCAAGCTTTGCTGCCGCAACTCACTACTGCTTGGGGTATTACCTTTGGGCAAGCAGGTCTAGTCGTATCAATGGGAACGATTGGGCTTGCAATTGGTGTGATCCCTTGGGTCTTGGTTGCTAGCCGTATTGGCACCGTACGGGCAATGCGGGCAGCGGTGGTTGTTGGAACAGTCTGCACACTGCTTACTTCTGTTGCCCCGGGATATGAGTGGGTGCTGGCGCTGCGTTTCTTGACGGGACTGGCGGTTGGCGCGGTGCCTGCTTTGGCGCTCGCTCACCTGAACACTCGGCTACCTCCGAACAGTGCGGTCAAAGCGGCGGGGGTATATATCGCGGGCAACTCATTGGGTGGTTTGGTTGGCCGGATCATGGCGGGGGCGATCGCCTCTACTCTTGGTTGGCAATTAGGGTTGCTTATGGCCTCGGGGACAGCGGCGGTGGCAGCCTTGGGGTTCTTGATGCTGATACCAAACGAGAAAACGGGCATGCAACGAAGCCAGACCCAGCCCCAGACCCAGAGCCAGACCCGTGCCGAAGCACCGTCCAAGCTACGCTGGGCCCAACCGTTTCTAGCCAACCTACGTAGCCCGGCTCAACTGAAAATATTTACGCAGGGATTCCTGATCATGGGTGCCTTTGTAACTATCTACAACTACATGGGCTATCGCCTCCAAGAAGATCCTTTCTACCTGCCACCGATAATAACTACGGCAGTATTTGCTGTTTACCTGTTTGGCACATTTGCGTCGATCTATGCCACAGCGTTGGTAACTCGGTTTGGCCGTTCGTGGGTATTGAGCGGAACTGGGATTCTTGTGGGAGTGGGGATCGTGGTGACCTTGCTGCCATACCTTGCTGCCCAAGTTGGTGGTCTAGTTTTGGCCACCATGGGATTCTTTGCTGGCCAGGCCATCGCATCGGGTTGGGCTAGCTCCGGAATGCCGGTTACTGGACTTGAGGCTACTGGGGCTCCCGAGGAACCTTGGGAGCTTGAGGACCTTGAGCACTCTCAGGTTCGTCAACGCCTCGATGCCATTCGCCCACCAACAGCGATCAGCTCGCCGCAATCTACTGACAACTTCCCGCGGTCCCAAGCTGGTGCCCTATATACCCTTGCCTATTACACGGGTGGAAGCGTCATGGGGTGGTTGGGTGGCGAGCTATTTGAAGCGTTTGGGTGGCCGGGCACCGTTGGCTTGGTCGCCCTGTTGGCCGCAACGAGTGCGGGACTTGCCCTGACTATGGGTGGGGACGGAGACCGATCGCAAAGCAATGAGGCCTGCCTAGAGATCGGTGCGGTCACGGCTAGCGAATCGAGTGGCTACGGAAGTATCCGGTGCACGGTGCGGTCTCCCCATCAAGAAAAACCCTAGATCACGGCAGGTCAGGTAGCTAAGGCGTACGCTATTGGGAGTGGCGGCAGCTGACAAGCCGGGACCTAGCTAAATTTTTGCAGATGAACCGACAACGAGGTGGCGCATGTCTTTGATTCCAACGTTTTCAGCTCATAATGGGTACACCCTTGACCAGGTAGGTTTTGGAACCTACCTGCTGAATGGCCAAGCGGGAGTGGACACAATGGTGTCTGCAGCGAAGGCCGGGTACCGCTTGTTTGACTCCGCGGTGAACTACGAAAATGAGGGGGCACTGGGACGCGCCGTGGCGCGCGTAGTCGCGGAAGGTGTGGCCACCAGAGACCAATTAGAGATCGTTTCGAAACTTCCCGGTCGCCACCATACCTTTAAACAGGCGCTGTACACCATTGAGGAATCGCTGTACCGGACATTGCTGGATGCCTACGATCTGTACCTCATTCACTGGCCTAACCCACTCGAGGACAAGTACGTTGAAGCGTGGACGGCCCTAATTGAGGCGCAAAAGCGCGGGTACGTGAAGCAAATTGGGGTGTGTAATTTCTTGCCCGTCCACCTCGACCGACTCAAGGATGAGACCGGTGTGGTTCCGGTGGTGAATCAGGTGGAACTGCACCCGTACTTCCCGCAGTTGGAACAGCTAGCCTATGACCGTGAGCATGGGATTATCACTCAGGCGTGGAGCCCGTTGGGGCGCGCGAACAAGGTTTTGCAGGAGCCGGTGATCGTTGAAATTGCGCAGCGCCACGGCAAATCCGTTGCTCAGGTGATATTGCGTTGGGCTACGCAATTGGGCGCTATGCCCATACCTAAGTCGACTTTGCCCGCTAGGCAAGCAGAGAATATTGCACTGTTTGACTTTGAGTTGGAGCCGCAGGAGATATCCGCGATCTCAGGTTTGGGCAGGCCGGATGGCCGTTCGAAGGCACAGGACCCGTCAATTCACCAAGAGTTCTAAGCAGTAACGGATCCAGTCCCGATGCCGCAGGCGAGTCGATAACGCAAGTGCGGCATCGGGAAACCAAGTAAGTTGAATCAAACTGTGCTTTACAGAAAGCAAGGTGCTGGTGAGCGGCGCTATCCAGCAGGTACTATCTCCGGTATGAATAAACATTGGCAACGGCGCCAGGTTGGTCTGACATTTCTAGCGGTGGGAGCGATATTTGGGCTGCTCTTTGGCTGCGCTTACGGGCCGGACGGATCCAAACGCGGCGAAGTGGAAGTAGACAGTCATACGGTTGAGGGCACGCTCGTCACCCTTATTGTCATGAGCTGCGATGGAGACCCAAAGGTCGACGTTGCGGAATCAGATGACGAAGTGCGGGTTTCGGTTATCTCAACTACACAAAAATCTGGCAATGGGTGCCAAGACCCCGCGCAATTTGAGCTCGACAACGAACTAGGGGAACGGCCAATCATTGATGAATTCAATGGTGCGATCATCACGGCTCCCAACTAAGCGGTCCGGCTGGATAGTTCAGTTGAGTGGCCTAGCTGAGGGGTCGGCTGGATCGTTCAGTTGAGTGGCCTAACTGAGGGATCGGCTGATGGGGCCAGCTAATTAGTTCAACCTAGCCGCTCGGTGGGTAACCCAGTTGTGGACCGCTAGTTGGCGCCCTGACATTCTCGCTAGTTCCCTTGCAATGCTGTGCGGGCTTCTGCGAGCTCCTACAGGCCACAGATGTGTACCGAGATCGGTGCAATTGATTTTGCAGGAGTGATAGGTGCGGAGTTTGGATTGGGAACTCGTGCGGACTTGGGGTTTTCAACAAATGCGCAATATCCTTGGTGGTTGCCCCATGCCCTAAAGGTTCGCCTGCAATACCTGGAGTTTAAGAGTAGTCAATGTCTTTATCTATGAGTTTCTTGCAGTCAATGGCACTGAATCTTACTGGCACAAGCGCGAGCGAAGTTAGCATGAGCGTCGCCAAATTAGACGCCCTCATCCTTAACAATCTGAATTTTGGCGGCCCGGGGACGGGCGGCACGCAGCAGGTTTCTTCACCGCTAGAACTGCCCGTGATGGCGCAAGAGACCGGAATTCTTGGGACCGATCCTTTCCAGATGATTGTCACGGTAGTTGGATTGCTAGCGGCTATCGCCACGATCATAGCGACTCGAAAAGACCTGTTTTCCTCGAGCACCATGGGGAAGATGAATGGTGAAGTGATCGAGACCGTTGCGATGATTAAGGACGCCCAAGATGCGGGTCTAGTAGATACCGCCCACTATCGACAATTGCGTTCTCGCCTAGAATTATTGACCCAGTTCAAGATGCTTGGCTTGCGAGAGTCAAGGTACTGGACCGGCATGATCTCGGGACTGGTGTTGCTGGGACTGGGAGCTGTATTGCTGGGAACTCCGATGCTACTTGACTCATCAGATAGGCCACGGCAATTAATGCTGAGCATCCTTTGTACAGTTTGCTGGGGCCTAGGAAGTTATTGGCTTACGGCATCTGGCCCGGTTCTACTGAGGGATTCGAAGGGGAGGTTTACCCTTCCGGATTCGGTCTTGCACTCGGTTCATATGCTCAACGTGCCGACCCCGGTAACTCTCCTGGATCAAATGGCTCGCTTTGCACGCTGGTCGACCCCGCAGGCAAAGCGCCGCAAAGCGGCTAGGGAGCAAGAACCGGTTCAGTCCGGCGAGGCGATCGTGACAAGGTTCCATAGAGCTGCGGTAGTTGACGCGGCGACCATAAGTGTATTGGTAGGTTTGGCGCTCATCTTGATTAATGTGACTGAGTGACTGAGTGACTGAGTGACTGAGTGACTGAGTGACTGAGTGACTGAGTGACTGAGTGACTGAGTGACTGAGTGACTGAGTGAACCTGCAGCTCAAACCCAATTGTCTTGGTGCACGGCAAAGCTCTGGTTTTAACTTCTAAAACGGTGGCTCGGCTGAGTAATCAATTACGTTGGCTGCCGGAGTCCCATGCTGCTTGACAGGATCCTGGCTCTTATTGCGTGCTTGAGTCTTAGCGCGTGGCTGAGTCTTAGCGCGTGGCTGTGTGCTGATGTCTGGATAGCTGGGAACTGGATTTGGTGGGGGATACTTGGAACGATCGATTGGTGGCTGGAACATACCGGTGCTCGGTGGAGGTTCTTGATACCTTTTCCCGAGCGGACTGATCCACTCCAGATTTCCTTGTTCGGTTTGATTGACGTTCCAATTACCTTGATGTTTGAGGGTGTGGTGTCTGCGGCAGAGGTGCTCAAGATTATTGTTGCTGGTCTGTCCGCCAAGGGCTGCATCAACAGTATGGTCTAGGTCGCATGCGAAGACGGCGGTGGTGCAACCGGGGAATCGGCAGTGCATGTCGCGTGCCATGAGCGTCGATCGTTGTTTCTGACTGGGCCGGTACCTGTCCACCTGCATAAGATCTGCCTTGATCGGGTCGATGAATAACCGCAACCAGGTTTTTGAGTGCCCAACGATCTGCTGCGCCGTCAAATTATCAACCGGGCCATAACCGGCTAATTGAGCCGGGCCATCCAGCCCCGCATGTCTGTATAACGACTCTTCCTTGCGGATCCGGGCGGCTTGCTCACTTGGCAAAAGATTAAGAGCTGGCATTGTGACCATGACGCGCCCTTGAATATTGCTGATCCCACCGCACCCGGTGCCGGGGATCCGTTTGCCATCGGCCTGTGTCCCGCAGTTGGGTGGACACGAGTCGCCGCAGACTACCTCGCCGGCTATGAGGAGGTCGGCAAGAAACTTGGCGCGG